>JBOFGF010000001.1:0-8876 GCA_051649005.1 Thermoguttaceae bacterium
CACTCTCGTTGCACAATTATCACGACACGACCAGCGGTTTTCCATCGGGACACAACACGATTGTCCGTCCATCGAATCATACGTCCGCCGGTTCGTGGGGTGGTTACAGCCCTGTGGTGCCCCTTCTTCCCTATTTCGAAATGCAGGCACTTTATGACCTCTGCACGACCAGCAATTATGCCGGATGGGACCCGTATGCCACTAACCAGTGTAATGCCGCCGCCGCACCGGCCGCAAATGCGTCGCCGTGGAATCAGTCGAAAATCGCTCCTCTGGCATGTCCGTCCGATTCGTATGCAATCGCAGCGACCATCGCACGCCGCACTTATGTCCCGTCCGTCGGCGACTGGCCCGATAAGTCAGGGCAAAATGACAATCAACGCGGTCTCTTTGTTCTCAACAACGGCATGTATCGCAAGTTCGGATCGCTCATTGACGGTTCAAGCAATACAATTGCTTTTTCGGAGCGGATTGTTTCTTCGGGAGGCAACACCGTCAAAGGTTCCGTAAGTAATGCGACAGATAATGGTGTCGATAATACGAGTGGAGCAGGTGCCACTGACACTGTTCCGCTCAACTGTCGAAACAAAATTGATTCGACGAACAAAAAGATTTATGCCGGTTCGACTTGGAATACCGAACTTGGCGTGCGATGGGCGGACGGTCGTGCTCCGAGTAATTTTTGTACGATACTTGCTCCCAACTCGGCGAATTGTCAGGCATCGGCGGCGGCGACCGATTATGCTGGGCGTTTTTTGACCTCTGCTTCCAGCTTTCATTCTGGAGGTGTCAATGCCGGTTTGGCGGATGGTTCTGTGCGATTCGTGTCTGAAACGATTGATGTCGGCCCGATGGCGGCCGGGACAAAACCGATCACATCAGGTCAATCGCCATTCGGCGTTTGGGGTGCGCTCGGTTCGATAAATGGCGGCGAATCGGTTTCCGCTCCGTGATGTTTCGACAAACAACCGCCGCCGAACAACCGCCGACTTACGCCGGCGGCTCGCCTGACAACCGCCGACAAACATGTAATTTTATTTTGCATTCAACATGCGATTCAAGCAAATTCGAGCTGGCTCTGCAATTGCATCAGAAACGCGAATAGACGGCATCTCGATGTTGGATTCCAAATTTTCGAGAATGTTCAGGATTTTCGGCAAATCGGTTAGTGACATCGTTTCGCAATAACTGGGCTGAAATCCAAGTGGAACGATGGTTTTGTCTGGCGATTCGTGTGCAAGTCGTTCGACAAATCGGGATTCTGTCCCGACTCCCCATTTTGAACCGGGAGGAGACGACTTAATTTCGTTCAGAATCAAACTCGTCGAACCAGATAAGTCGGCACAGGCGACGACTTCGCGGCAACATTCAGGATGCACGATGATTTTGATGTCAGGATATATTCGACGGAGTTCATCAATGTGACCTGTCAAAAAACGCTGATGAACACAGCAGAATCCATTCCATAAGATAATTCGACTTTTTTCAATCGCATCGACAAAATTTTCGGATTCAGTTTCGCCGCAGTCGAATTTTTCTTCGTTCCAAAGCAAAATTTGTGATTCGTGGATTCCCATTTTCAGCGCGGTATTTCGTCCCAAATGTTGATCGGGCACAAACAGCACACGTTCGCCGCGCTGGAGCGACCAATCGAGAACGGCTTTGGCATTTGTCGAAGTGCAGGCAATTCCGCCGTGTTCGCCGCAAAATGCTTTCAAATCGGCACTCGAATTGACATAAGTAACAGGAATAATTCGGGATACATCAACGATTTGTGCCAGTTTTGACCAGCATTTTTCCACCGATTCTCGACTTGCCATGTTTGCCATCGAACATCCCGCATTCGGATCGGAGAGCAGGACGCGGACACGTTTTCCATCACGTTTGTCGATTTTTTCAGGACTGTTGGCCAAAATATCAGCCGTTTCTGCCATGAAATGAACACCGCAAAAAAGAATTGTTTCACATTCCGTCTCGGCGGCGGCACTTAACTGAAAGCTGTCTCCTATCAAATCGCACTGTTTCAGCACTTCTTCTCGCTGATAATGATGCCCCAAAATTAGGAGTTTTTTGCCGAAATTGTGTCGAATCGCTTCGATTTTGTCGCAAATAGTCTTTGTTTCCATGAAAATACAAATTTCTGGTAATTTTGTAAAAAATCGCTTACTTTTGTGAAACAACAGCTTTCTACGAAAGCTGGCTAAACGGCGAAACAACTGCTTTTTGCACAGTGCTTAATTGTTTTGCAAAGCGAAACGTGACTAAACAGTATACACAAAAAATCCAAGAGCAGTTTGCACTGTTCTTGGATTAAATACATTTCAATGAAACGGAGCTAAATATCGACTCAGTAAGTATATCGGACGGGCTGTCTGAAGATCGGCGAGAATGGACCAGATGGTGTTCCATCGTCGAAATCGAGCCACCAAACACCATCGTGATATTCGAGAGTCGTTTTTCGCCATCCGAGCGGAGCCTGCGGATATGGATAAAATGGACCAATGTACGGCCACGCTTTTGGCGAATACTGTTTCGGATAACTCACTTCGGCGTAATTTGGGTAAGATGCGTAAGTTGGCCACGCATATTCTGGCAGATTCGGCTGATTATATTGTCCTGGCATCGGTCCCTGTGGACCATATTCAGGTGGACAATATGGCATGGGCATTTGCTGTTGCATTTGCATCTGCTGCTGCATCTGCATTTGGTGCTGCATTTGCATTTGATTGGCATACGCAGGATTCATTTGCGACTGATTCATTGGAACCGGTGGTGCCATTTCGGGGCGACCAGCGACTTGTACCACCATTTGTTTTGTAGGCATCGGCATCGGAGCAGCGGCGACGTTTGCCGGTTTTGGCTGCGGTGTCCAGATCGATCCTTTTTTCGCCGTCGGTCTTTCTGGAATTGGTGGGGCGACTGCTCCCGAAGCTACTGTCGCAGGATTCACCGGCGATGCAGCACGAACAGGAGCCGGAATAGCAACGGAATTTGGTGCGGTCTGACTGGGAGCGACACGCAGTCCACTCTCCACTTCCGAGACAGAAATTCCCGGGATATTTCGAACATACGCAGCAGCCTTTTGTGCTGTTTCGAATGAATCGACTTGCCCGACGAGACGGACTTTGCCGTTTTGATAGGCGACGGCGATGTCAAAACCAGGAAATTGGTCTCCCAAACTGGCGGCAATTTTTTCAGCCGCTGCCTGATTAGTGTTCGCATTAACCGCGACTGGGCAAAATCCCAGCAGGGCGGCGAGTAAAAGGGGAACAAAAACGAGTCGCATTGCCTTCCTCCAAGTTCATTCAAATACGTTATATTCCGAGACGGAATGGAGGAATCGATTCGTTCGATAATCGAAACGCCTCATTGCGACTGGAATTTGATTCGATACAAGTAAGAAACCGCCCCGAGACGGGTTCCCTCAATCAGTATTTCGGCACAATCGCTCTTTTCAGGTGAGTAATTTTTATTTTTTTCCTTATAAATTTTTTGTATCGGTTCACGGTTTTAGATTTTTTGCGATGCAAAATTCGCGTCCATGTTGCAAACCAGCGGTTTCAATAATAACAATTATGATAATTATTATTGCAAAATAATTTCAATAATAACTGCAAATAAAAAAAGCACGCCCGGCCTGTCGGTAAAAACCGAAAAGCCGAGCGTACAAGAGATGGTCGAAAGAATTTTAGGCGATCAATTAGTAGCCATATCCAGCATATCCGCCATATCCATATCCGTATCCATAACCACTCGGTCCATACATGGCATCATATCCATAATATGCACGAGGAGCGAAAAGATTTCCGAGGAAATTTCGGATAGGTGTGCGATAATATCCATAAGGAGGCACTCCGCACGGCGAAACGCTCGGATAACCGCCGTAAAAATTGCCACATGGCGAGCCACAGTTTGCGGCAACTGGTGGACAAGCTGGCTGCGGCGCACACGGATTTGAATAACATGGCAAACAAGGTTTGCGGATGAATGGGCGACAAGGGGCATACGGCATAACTGGGCCGCAGAAATCTTGCATTCCATCAATCTGCAATGATTCTTGGGCGTTCACCGGAACTGCATTGTTGTTTTGTTCAATGAGCAACGCAGCTTCTTGTGCAAAGCTTGTTCCACAAACAACGAGGGCGAATGCAAAAACAAAAACGAGAGCCAACATTTTTTTCATCAGGTTTCTCCTTCTAAATTGGGGTATTAAACTGGCAAGTATTTCGAAAGTAGCAAATGCCACACAGCATTTGAGCGTATCTGTCAGAACCAAAACAGATTTTCGAAACCTCAGCAACGAACTCTTGACAACGATGTCTTCGAGAAGAATTTTCCTCAGACGAAATAAATGTAGCATTGAAAGGCAAAGGAATCAACCTTACTATTTACCTATTTTGCTTATTTTGTGCATTTTATTTTATTTTATATTGTTACAATCAGAAAAATCGTAATAAAGATAATTGCGTCAATCAACTGGGTTGCTGCAAATGGCAAAATTGGTACAATCGAGGTGTGTCATTTTTGGAAATTCAGTTTTGGAGAGATCGACTTTGGAGAGATCGACATCTGTGAATTGATTGCCAATTGTGTCAACAGGAATAATATCATTTATAATATCATTGCATTTTATGAGGAGATAAAAAGATGAGTAACGTATTGGAACTATCGGAAAGTAACTTTGATGAGTATGTATTGAGGTCGGATGTTCCCGTTTTGGTTGATTTTTGGTCTCCGTCGTGCGGTCCATGTCGAATGATCGCCCCGATATTGAATGATTTGGCGGAAGAATATGACGACGAAGTGCATATTTTCAAAGTGAATGTCACATCAGAGGCGGGAATAGGAGCCAAATATGGAGTAGACATGCTTCCGACACTACTTTTTTTCAATGGAGGGAAAGTGGTCGAAAGGATGGTCGGAGCACAATCGAAGGATCGGATAAAAAGGGCATTCGACGAAATCGAGGAATAATCATATTCGTTTCAGGGGTTTGATTTGCATTTTTCCCACTTGTTCGGTGGAAAAAAAGTTGTATTCATCGTTGTATATGAAGGCCAATTTTACAAAACCATTTCACTTTATTTTTTATGCTGCGATATTTGGTTCCTTTTCATCCCAAACGTCATCCACACTTTTTCACCGACGTTTTGGTGATTGGCGGTGGTTTGGCCGGTCTTCGTGCCGCCCTTTCAGTCGATCCGACATTGCAAGTTCTCGTGGTGTGCAAAAATGGTCTCGAAAACTCGAACAGTATGAAAGCGCAGGGAGGCATCGCCTCCGTTTGGGATGATGGCGACACATTCGAGGAGCACGTCAAAGACACATTGGAAGCAGGTGGTAAGTTGTGTGACCGCGAAATCGTGGAACATGTTGTGCGACGAGGGCCGCATGAAATTGAAAAATTGATTAAAGTGGGGGCGCAATTCGATCAAAATTCGTGTGGAGGCATTTTGCTTGGTCGGGAAGGCGGACATGGGCGAGACCGAATTTTGCATGCAAATGGCGATGCCACTGGGCGAGAAATCATGCGTGCGATAATTGCAGAGATCAGAAGTCGTCCGAACATTCGCATTTGGGAAAATACGTTTGCACTCGATTTATTGACCATCGATGACCGATGTCGTGGTGCGATAGTTTACTGGAAAAAGCACGATGAAAAAGAATTGATTTGGGCAAAACAGACGATATTGGCGAGTGGTGGAATCGGGCAAATATACAGGGAGACGACAAATCCCGAAGTTGCGACAGGTGATGGAATTGCGATGGCATTTCGAGCAGGTGCGAAAATTCGTGACATGGAATTTATCCAATTTCATCCGACCGTTTTGTATATTGCAGGGAGCAGTCGCAGTCTAATTTCAGAAGCGATGCGAGGCGAAGGCGCGAAATTGATTGACCGGCGGGGACATCGTTTCATGTATGATTATGACGCACGCGGCGAATTGGCTCCCCGCGATGTTGTTAGTCGAAGTATCGTGCTTCAAATGGAAAAAACGAGTTCCCCGAATGTATTTCTCGATTTGACTCATCTCGATTCAGATTATGTTCGCGGTCGATTTCCGGGGATTGCTGCGGCATGTCGTCAATTTGGCATTGATATTGCATGTGATCGTATTCCAGTTCGACCGGGTGCGCATTATTCGATGGGAGGCATTTTAGTCGATTCCGATGGCCGCAGTTCACTCAGTGGACTTTGGGGAGTCGGCGAAGTTTCGAGTACTGGATTGCACGGCGCGAACCGACTTGCTTCAAATAGTCTTTTGGAAGCACTTGTGTTTGGAGAATCGGCGGGGCGACTTGCTTCAGAAATTGCCAAAATGATGACCAATGATTATCAAGTCGAAGCAATTGAGAGCAAACCACTTCCGCCGCTCGATTCAATGCAGCAATCGTTTTCGGCACTGATTGATCTCGATGACATTAGAAATGCGCTGAAAAGTTTGATGTGGCGCACAGCTGGCGTGGTTCGCAGCGAATCTGGATTGCAAGAAGCAAAAGAAGATGCGGCGCACTGGTCCAGTTATGTTTTTTTGCAACAATTTTCGTCGATTTCCGGCTGGGAAGTCCAGAACATGCTCATTGTGGCCTCTCTTATTTTAGAGGGAGCGATCAATCGGCGTGAAACTCGTGGTTCTCATAATCGCAGCGATTTCCCTGAAAAAGAGGGAGTGGCGATTCATTCCCTGGCTGCATCGCCGATGTATTAGAAAGATTCATCTGGGTTTTGACAAGTACGTTTGGCGAGCCGCCGGCGTAAGTCGGCGGTTTTGTTCGGCGGTTGTTAGGCGAGCCGTCGGCGTAAGTCGGCGGTTGTTAGGCGAGCCGCCAACGTAAGTTGGCGGGTTTTGTTTGGCATCGGAATTCGTTCCCCGAACACCGGAGGTGTTCAATTATGGTAAAAACGAATTGCCCCAAAACACACAACTCCGTCGGAGTTGAATTATGGTCACCGATTGAACCCCGAATGGGGTTCTGACTTTTTTTGATGTTCGTGTTTATACCATTATTGAATCCCGACGGGATTCGGAAATGCAATTTCATGGTAATCAAATTTAATCTGTATTTGTGGAAATTTATGAAAAAAACACAAAAAAACCGTGAACGCATAAAACATTCATAACTTTGTAGTATTTTCGTCGTTGGCACATTAGAAAAATGGATATTTGTTACAAATGATTACAATCGATCAAATTGCCGAAGCCGGAGTAGTTGGAGCGGGCGGTGCTGGATTTCCGACGCATGTAAAACTGATGGGGCGAGCAGACACCGTTCTCGTTAATGCCGCCGAATGTGAACCACTTTTGCACAAAGACAAAGAGATCATTCAGCACGCTCCCGAACTTTTGGTTGAAGGACTCGCGCGGGCAATGCAGCTTGTCGGCGCATCGAATGGATTTGTCGGTCTCAAACGAAAACATGGAAAGTTGATTGACACATTTCGTTCCCACTTGGCGAAGAACATGAAAATTATTCCACTCGATGATTTTTATCCGGCTGGTGATGAAATGATGCTGGTATATGAAACAACAGGCCGCGTTGTACCACCGGGGCAAATTCCTGCCGCAGTTGGCATTGTCGTTCTAAATGTGGAAACGGTTTTCAATTTGGCACAAATCGAGACCAAACCGGTGACCGAAAAGTTTTTGACCGTCGCCGGATGTGTGCCGCGTCCTTGTACGCTTCGAGTTCCAGTTGGAATCTCACTGGCGGCGTGTTTGGAAGCGGCGGGAGGCCCAAATGTCGATTCTCCTGCATTTGTTCTCGGTGGTGTCATGATGGGAACACTAGAAACCGATTTGTCGAAGCCTGTTACAAAAACGACCGGCGGACTCATCGTTTTGCCGAAAGACCATTTCATTGTGGAACGAAAAAGTTGGGACTGGAGTAAAACAGTGAGAGTTGGTCGTTCTGCCTGTGATCAATGCTCTTTTTGTACTGAATTGTGTCCTCGTAATTTACTCGGTCATCCGATTGAACCACATCGAGTAATGAGAAGTCTTGGTTTTAACATTTCAGCCGAGTCAGATGTGCCCGGCTCCATATTTTGCTGCGAATGTAATTTATGCTCATATTGTTCTTGTCCAGAGGGTCTCGATCCGAAAAATGTTTGCGCTGAAAACAAGCGACGAATACAGTTACAACAACGAAATGGCGAAAAGACTCCGTGGAAAAATCCACCATTTCGAGATGAGCGACCGAGAACTTGGCTTTCATTTCGGAAAACGCCAATTGGGCGGATCATGCAAAAGATCGGACTCAATAATTTTGTGAACAAAGCACCACTCGAAACGATGCCGCTGAACGCCTCAGAAGTGGCAATTCCACTTCGGCAACATGTCGGTGTTCCATGCGAGGCGATTGTGCGAGTAGGAGATCGCGTCGAAGTTGGTCAGACAATTGGCACACGACCGATGAAAGACAAAAAGCCACTTCTGGGTGCAGACATTCACGCCTCAATTGTTGGAACCATCGTGAATGTCAATTCAGAGATGATCACAATTCGATGAATTATAGTATCCGTTCACGGAGATTGTGTATTTTTGTGGGCAATTCGTTTCTACCATTATTGAACGCTGCCGGCATCCTTGCCCCGATTCTTTGACGAAGCCTTCGGAATCCGCTGTGCTTCGAGCCGGTGCGTGAGCACCGGCATGGAAACAACTTTTTACGCCAAAATGGCATCGCAAAAATCAAATTGCCGTCTTGCAATCTCTCGTAATTTCTGGTAAAATACGTCCATGAAACGAGTCCGCACGACAACCGAAGCCGAAAAGCACGCCGCCGAGCAAGATAAAAAGCAAGACGACAAGCCCGGCAATATCTTCGACACGTTCTTCAAGAACATGTTCAGTCGGGCCTGCCTGTTCGCCGAT
>JBOFGF010000002.1:0-7047 GCA_051649005.1 Thermoguttaceae bacterium
CATAACAGAACCCACTACGGGGTTCTTGTTACGATTTCATGTTCTTTCTACCATAACACAACATCTACGATGTTGAGGATGAGTAAAAATTATATCCTACACAAACGAACCGTGTATAACAATTATTAAAACGCTCTAGCAATTTTCAACGCCGCAAGGCGTTGCGTTAACGGAATGCCTAACGGCATTCGAAGATTCAACCTCATCGCGTTTCAATGACATTACTTCGTATTTTACATTTTCCGAGTGGCGGCATGAATAGGGGCGGCATTGAAAGCTGGCTCATGGCGTTGCTCCGTCTGCGCCGGCCTGATTTGCGTTTCGACATCATCACTTACACGCCGGGCTGCTATGATGAAGAAGTCGAGTCGCTCGGTTCGCGCATTATTCGTTTGCCGCATAAACCGCCAAGTCAGTTGCGAAATCGAAACGCGATTCGGACGATCATGCGGGACGGAAATTACAACGCCGTTCATTGTACCGCCGCTCCGTTCTGCGGACAGACATTGCGCGACGCTCACTATGCCGGTATTCCAATTCGCATCGTACATTCACACTGTTCAAGCAGTCCACCGACTCCGACGATGATGATCCTGCGATGGTATGATCAATGGTTCAATCGCCCGATGATGGCTCGACACGCGACACATTTGCTGGCTTGTAGTAACGAAGCGGGAATCTACGCTTTCGGAGAAAAGTTGTGGCGAAAGAAACAACCGGCACAAATGGTCTACTGCGGAATACCATTTGATCGATTTGCCATCCCAGAAAACACGGAGGTTCGTAGTTCTCTGCTGAAACAATTCAGTCTTCCTGAAAATGCAATGGTCATCGGTCATGCGGGAAGTTTGAATTACGCCAAAAATCAGACTTTTTTGCTCGACGTGTTCCAAAAACTTGCCGCGAGAAATGATCGGTATTACCTTTTCATTGCAGGTGAAGGGGAGTTACGAAAACCGCTGGAGGAACAAATTGCTCGGCTCAGCTTGACGGATCGAGTCCGAATGCCGGGTGCATTGCCGAATGTTCCAGAGATCATGACACACGTTTTTGACACGTTTGTATTACCTTCAAATTTTGAGGGATTCGGTGTCGTGATCCTTGAAGCACTTGCATCAGGACTCTATTGCGTTTGTTCCAGTGCCATCACTACCGATTTGACGACGCCGCTTGTCGACCGGATTCAGCCGCTCGATTTGAACGCTCCTCATTCGGAGTGGTGTGATGCCATCGAAGCGTCACTGTCCAAACGCTGGACACCCGAACAGGGTGTCGCCCGAATGAAAGAGACTCCCTTTTCCATCGAACAATCAATGACAACGCTTTTAGGAATTTATCGACAAAGGAGTTAGGATGGAGGCGGGAAGAGGAATAAACGGTATTCAATCCCGTGAGGCATTCCGTTATGGTAGCAGACGAATGGTCTAGCAATTTTCAACGCCGTAGCAGACGAATGGTCTAGCAATTTTCAACGCCGTAGGCGTTGCGTTATGGTAGTAAGAACACGAAATCGTAACAAGAACCCCGTAGCGGGTTCCGTTATGGTAAACGTCGTAGTGACCATAACGCAACTCCTAACGGAGTTGGAATCATTGGGAAAAATCTCTGCTACCATAACGCAACCTCTCCGATGTTGAGGAAGCATCTACGATGTTGAGGAAGCAACGACAAGGTTGATGAAATAACGACGAGATAGAGGAAACAATGCGACGGCGTTGATTCATTGGCATTGCTATCCAACACCCAATCTGTAACTTAACTTAATCACCATGACACCACTATCAATCTTTTTCGTGCGTCATCGCATTATTCTGACATACATGCTCTTTGCGGTGATCAGTATTTTTCTGTGTCTGACCATTCCCTTTCCGACACCGAACTTCAAATATGTACCGTTGCTGACGACTTTGGCACTGGTTCAATGTGGACTGTTCCTCTATTGGACACGAAAAGCACGCGGTGGTAATTATTTTCATCCAACAATTTTTTTCATTCTATCATTCATTATCGTCTATTTTCAAGCACCATGTCTGAAAGCATTTGGGGTCTATACGAAAGCATTGGAACAAGCCCCGTTTGCTCAATTCGCAGATTATTCCGAACATGGGTGTGTACTGGCACTCATGGGATTGTCCTTTTTCTTCTTGGGATATTTTGCGTTTGTAAAACATTATGCGTCCATTTATCTAAAACCGCTGAAAGAGCGTTTACGTCTTGATTCCGAACCGACAAACGTCTATGGCAAAGCAAGTCGTTATGCCGCTCTATTGTCTCTGATTCCGATCATTCTCTATTTCGGTTTCAGCGATGGACATCTGTTTTTGCAAGGGAAATATTCTTTAGTGGTTTTAGAATCAAAAACCATGTTCGGATCATTCTTGTCGCTGACAGGGACATTGCTTGTGACATCAGCGATACTTTTGCAGCATTACCATCTCCTGCAAACAACGTCGTATGATTGGAAAACGCTCGTTCTTCGCTTTGACCGTGTTGTGCTTATTAGCTTGACGCTGTTGATCGCGCCGCTTCTCTATGCAGGGAGTCGAATGCCTACATTAACCATCGTTTGTTTGGTCATTGCACCGTTTTTTCTTCTCCAGAAACCTTTGAAAAAGTCAATCTTTGTAGCGAGTGTCATCGTTGCTGGAATAGGACTGACACTTGTCGGCATAGGACGTGGTGGCTATTTCAGCAAAATTCCCGCAATACTTGTGAATAATACGACGGTTGAACGATACATTCCCACAACGGAGCTTGCGGGTTCCGTCATGACGAATAATACGGCTTTGTCGCTTTATTATGAAGGGGATCAAAACAAGCAAGCGGTCATTGGACAGTATCACGCATGGCAGTGTCTCGGCCTAATTCCCGGTTTGCGACGAGTCGTGATGCTCGGTGGTTTTGGAAATGAGGCCGCAGACCGTGACATCAGTATCCCGTTAACGAAACGGATGCTAGGGGAAAATTATACATGGAGTGTGGCGAGTACAACACTGGCTTATACCGTTATAGATTTCGGTCCATGGGGGATTCCCTTTTTTGGGTTCCTCTTCGGGTTTGGTTTGCGAAAACTAGAAGAATGGGCCTTGAAATATGGAAATCAATATGCGTTTGCCATCTTCGCATTTTTATGTTTTCCATGTGTTTTCGCCAATCGCGGCACTCCGATTCCGATTCTATCACGGTGTGTACAAATTGTCATTTGCATGGCTTTGACTTTATTTGTTACTCGAAAAATCATTGCCATGCAACGCGCCGATTCCCATTATTCGATGGTCATACGACCCAAGATCGAACGATTCCTCATTCAACCCATTAAGGAACGTATGGTCAGGCCATTCGTCAATACCATGACCCGCATGGGGTATGCGTTTGGGCACAAACAATATAGGCTCAGCATTTGTCTCGGCGTTATTTTCGTTTTATGTATGGTCACACATATCGTGTCCGGCGGGATGCGATCCTTCGCAAAGCGGGAAGACTCTGCTCCTGTCGTCGCTGCGCAAGCCATTCCCGCTCCTGTCGTCGCTGCGCAAGCTATTCCCGCTCTTGGCGTCGCTGCTCAAGCTATTCCTGCTCCGGTCGTTGGGACGAAGGTAGTTGCACCACCACGAGCGGTTATTCGTTCGGAGTCTAATTTGGCACAAACTCGTTCAACGCTTCCTCCGCGTCGCCTGTTTCGGCGGCGGTAAACCTAATGCCACACAAAATTCTTCACATTATCGGCGGATTGAATAGCGGCGGAGTAGAAAACTATCTGCTCCGCTTCGTCCGTTATTTCCGAACTCGAAAAGAATATGACCAGCTCCAAATCGATATCGCTTATGAAGGTCGATACAATGCTCTCGTTCCACAGTTTCAAAACTGTAATGTCAATTTAATTCCGTTCGCAAATTCTCCAGCACGAAGCTCGAAACTTCCAAATGTACTGCGACAAAATCAGTATGATACGATTTGCGTTTACACCTTTTTGGCTTGGTTGCCCCTGTGGCACGCAAAAAGATTTGGTGTCCCAACACGAATCGCCTTTTTTCGTAGCAGATATAATGTCGAGACTATGAAACCCCGTGCGATTCCATTCTATTCATCGCTCGCATACGGTGCCAAAGCCCTCGAACGATTCATGCTCCCGAAAATGGCAACGCACATTTTGAGCAACTCGAAAGCGGCGATTGACGATCTGTTTCCGAAACAAGAACAATATCCGCACATTCAATTCGATGTGATTCGGAATGGAATCGACTTTCCACCGCTCGATGTATCATTCGATGCCGCATCCTTCAAGCAATCACTCGGCATTGCACCAAACACAAAGGTCGTTGGACATGTTGGACGATTTTCCGTGCCAAAAAATTTTCCGCTCATGATCGATGTTGCCGAGCGCATCTGTGACGTGCGAGATGATGTACACTTCGTCTTTTGCGGAACCGGAACGACGGAGGGAATTGCAACACTTCTCAAGAATAAAAATCGGGCGAATCGCTTTCATACTTTTGAACATCGAAACGACATCTTTGACTTGCAGCGTATTTTTGATGTCTTCTTTTTTCCTTCACTGACGGAAGGTCAACCGAATGCGCTTCTCGAAGCGATGGGAATGGGAGTGCCGTTTGTTACAAGTCAAATCCCTGAAATTATCGAAACGATTCCCGAAGCGTTTCAGAAATGGGCACTGCCGCTGAAAAATTCCCAGTCATTTGTCGATCAAATCAACACGATGCTTGACACTCCGATTGATTCGCTGAGTCGTCATAGTCTGGTGTCGCAAACTCGCAACTTATGCGATGCCGAACGAAATTTCAAGAGCGCATTAGAATACTTTTACAAATAGAACCGTTTATGAAAAACAACTCGCTTCAGTCTGTTGATCATGCCATGAATCTTCTTTACATTTCGACAACAAGTTCTTCGTGTGGTTTTCTGAATGGTCAACTTTCTTTCATGCGTCAGAGAGGATTTAATGTCGGTGTTTGTTGCTCACCTGGCAAAGAGCTGGATGAAATAACCCGAAACGAAAACGCCGAGGCATTTCCGATCTTCATGCAGCGAGAAATCGCTCCGATTCAAGACATCATTTCTCTTTGGAAATTGGTTCGTCTCATGCGACGTTTCAAGCCGCAAGTCGTCATTGCCGGTACTCCGAAAGCGAGTCTGCTCGGAATGATCGCCGCCTTCATCACTCGTGTTCCTGTCCGCATTTTTATTAATCACGGACTTCGCATGGAAACACTCGGCGGCTTCAATCGTGGCATTATGACTCTCACGGATCGGTTGACAAATCGACTGGCAACACGCACCTTCTGTGTGAGCCAAAGTCTGCGCGATAAATGTGTTCAGCTTCGACTCGTATCGCCAAGTAAAGCCCGCGTCATTCATCATGGCTCATGCAATGGAATCGACTCACGGAATTATTCCTGTAATGCTGCTATTCTTGGTGAAGCCAATAGACTCAGGAACGAGTTGAACATTCAAGTTGGCGAGCGGGTATTATGCTTCGTGGGACGCATTGTGAAAGATAAAGGAATTCCTGAACTCGCTGATGCGTTTCGCATGATCAAGTTACAGTATCCACAAACGCATCTTATTATTGTTGGCCCCGAAGAATCGGGCGACCCCGTACCTGATGACACCTTGTCTTTTCTAAGAGCGGAGGAGTCAATTCATCTCGTCGGTTACGCAAATCCGGTGCCCTATTTTGCACTCTCAGATATATTTGTTTTGCCGACTTATCGAGAAGGTCTGCCGGGAGTCGCTCTTGAAGCGGCGGCAATGGGGATTCCTGTCGTCGGCACGAAAGCGACAGGCGTTGTTGATGCCGTTGTAGATGGTGTTACAGGAACTCTTGTCCCAATCGGTGATTCCTCCGCTCTTGCGAAGGCTCTTTGTGATTATCTTGGCGATCCGTCAAAGAGACTCCAACATGGACTGTCGGCAAGAACTCGAGTGGTGCGAGATTTTCAGCCTGAGTCAATTTGGCAGGCCTATTATGAGGACATTGTTTCATTGTTACGAAAAAAAGGACTCAGCATACCCGAATCCATGCCAATTGAGGAAAACCAGAAAATCGATCTCTGTCTCGATGAACAAATCACTCGTGAATGGCTCGCTAAACGAGAAGTCATTTTTAATGGTGGTGAGACAAACTTAGAAACTGTAACAAATTAGAATTCGCAAACATTTCTGAACAACTTCGTTTATTTATGACGAATATACTGCGAATCGTCATCAATTAGATGTTTAACCCGCTTTCGTAGAAAGCGGATGTTTCGCAAAACAAAGCAAATTTCTAAAAAAATGACACTAACAAAAGTATCGTTTTATGCCGGTGCGCAGTATAATACAGAGCGATGAAATATGTTTTCACGATGAACATCCTATACATCATAACAAAATCTCAATTTTGCAGTTTTCTTCTTGGTCAGCCTGCTTTCATGCGTGAAAGAGGATTCCATGTCGGTGTCTGCTCCGCATCCGGCAAAGAACTCGATGAGATCGCACTAAACGAAAACGTCGAGGCATTTCCGATCTTCATGCAGCGAGAAATCGCTCCGATTCAAGACATCATTTCTCTTTGGAAATTGATTCGTCTCATGCGACGCTTCAAGCCGACAGTCGTGATTGCCGGTACTCCGAAAGCCGGTCTGCTCGGCATGATCGCCGCCTTCATCACTCGTGTTCCTGTCCGCATTTATCATCTTCGCGGTCTACGAATTGAAACCACGCATGGTCTAAAGCATTTTATTATGACGTGTACAGAGCGGCTCGCAAGTGGATTGTCAAACCGAGTTTGGTGCGTCGGGAAAAGTCTTCGTGATGAATTTCTTAAACGAAAACTTGGTAATCCGAAAAAAACGATTACCTTGAACAATGGGTCCAGTAACGGAATCGACACACGTCGATTTGCATGGAACGCGGAGGTTTTGGCCGAAGCGGTCGCCGTCGCTCAACAATGGAACATCGCATCCGACGAGCCGGTCGTTTGTTTTGTCGGTCGGATTGTCAAAGACAAAGGAATCGTTGAACTTGCCGAGGCGTTTCGTCATCTGT
>JBOFGF010000003.1:0-5193 GCA_051649005.1 Thermoguttaceae bacterium
AAAAACCAGAGACGCGCTCCAAAAGCATCGATGGAAGCCCAAAAATTCAGATACTGGCAAAAAATTCTCGATATTAAATATCGAAACGCAAATGGAGAAATCACCGATTTGACAAAGGAACAGCAGGACATTCTTGCTGAGAACTTGGAAATAACGGAAAAACTCTCATTTGCCGCGATGCGAAAGCTCCTCGGTTTCTCGAAGAAAAAAGATATGCCGAAAGATGCCTTCACTTTCAATCTCGAAATTGAAAAAGATGAAGAGTCGAAAAGTGGAATAAAGGGGAACACGACGAGTGCAAAAATCGGACAAATTCTCGCTGAAAAATGGGACGGCATGTCCGATGAAGATAAATCGCAACTCATAAATGAAATTTTGCAATTCGACAACGAGGATGCCCTCGCTCGGCGTTTGCAAAAAGCGTACAAATTTGATTCAAATACCGCAAGTCAACTTGCCGGCATTTCTCTGGAGCCGGATTATGCGAATCTCTCGAAAAGAGCGATTCACAACATTTTGCCGATAATGATTAAACAGCGTATTTCCTTCAAAACCGCCGAAGAACAATTTTACGGCAAGCAGAAAGATGCTTTGCGAGATCAAGTCCTCGAACTTTTGCCGCCGATTTTCAAAGCGCAATCGGAACTGCGAAATCCCGTCGTTTCTCGTGCTTTGACGGAGTTACGAAAAGTCATCAATGCGATCATCCGAAAATATGGCAAACCAGAAAAGATTCGCATCGAGCTTGCAAGAGACATGAAAAAAGGACGCAAAGAACGCGAAAAAATCACAAAAGAAAACAAAGTACGGGAAAAACAACGTGATGAAGCCGCTCAAAAAATTCTTGCGGCATGTGGTATTAAAGACCCGAAATCCCGCGATAAACTAAAATATCTACTTGCCGATGAGTGTAACTGGGAGTGTCCGTATACTGGCAAAACCATTACAATGGCCAATCTTTTTGGCGACTCTCCGCAGTTTGATATTGAACACATTTTGCCGTTCAGCAGATCGCTTGACAATTCGTTTGTCAATTTGACGCTCTGCGATGTTCACGAAAATCGGCACATCAAAAAAAATCAAATGCCGTTTGAAACGTATCACAGTGATACGCAAAAATGGCACGAAATTATTTCCCGGGTCAGAAAATTCAAAGGAAAGACTGCCGAGGCGAAACTACGTCGCTTTGAAATGCAAGAAATTCCTGAAGATTTTACCAGTCGGATGCTCAATGACACGCGGCACATATCGAAAGTTGCGTGCGAATATCTCGGACTTCTCTTCGGCGGGATTGACGATGCGGAGGGGACGAAACGTGTTCAAGTTTCACCCGGAAGAATGACCGCTTATTTACGAGATGAGTGGGATATGAACTCCATTTTGAATGATGGTGGCATTGAAAAAAATCGCGCCGACCACAGGCACCACGCCGTTGATGCTGCGGTGATTGCAATGTGTGATGTCCGAACCGTCCAGATGCTCCAGCGCGCTGCGGAGAAAGCATCTGACATGGGAACGAACCGCCTGTTTGTAAAAGGGGGAATTGAGGAGCCGATAAAAAATTTCCGTCAGCAGATAAAAAATGCTGTCGAAAAAATCAACATCTCTTTTCGTTGTAACAGAAAAGCAAGTGGTTCGCTGCACGATGGCACAAATTATAGCAAGCCAATTTTCGTTACAGATGGCGAAGGCAAAAAAGCAAAACAGGTCGAATATCGACATATCAGAAAACCACTTGCCAATATGTCAACAGGAGAAATTGAAGAAATTGTTGACCCCAAAGTGAGAGAGATAGTGCTTGAAAAACTTGCGCGGCTCGGCGGCGACCCTAAAAAGTTTACCGAAAACGAGCTGCCCATGTTTCATGGAAAGCCTATCCGAAAGGCTCGTATTCGCAAAAAACTCGGTATTTTAACTGTTGGGCAGGGACACCGAGAGCGACACGTCGCATCAGGAAACAACCACCACATTGAAATCATTGCCATTCTCGATAAAGAGGGAAATGAAATCAAGTGGGAAGGTGAAATGGTTTCAATGTTCGAGGCGTACCAGCGTCGTCGCAACAAACAACCGGTCATACAAAGAGATCACGGACCCGATAAACGCTTCAAATTCTCATTGGCAAACGGCGAGTATTTCATCTTGTCGGATTCGATCAATGATGGCAAGCTATTTGTCGTTCGTGTGCTTTCGCAAGATAATAAAGGAGTTAAGAGCATTTCCTCAAAATTCCACACTGACGCAAGAACAAGCAAAGAAATTTTGGCAACCAAGGGACTGATTCATAATGTCAATACTATCAAAGACAAGGGTATGAAAAAAGTCTCCGTCGATTTGCTCGGCGACATCCATCCAGCAAACGATTGACAGAATTTAGTGCGAAAATTCCGATTGTGGCAATTGCAACCAATTGACGCACAAAAAAATTGGCAAAATTTCACCATTTTGCCTTTTTTTCTTGAAAAGTCACCTTTTTTATTCCATACTTCCATTGAAAGGGGAAGTGTATGCCAACACAACAATTCGCTTTATCCAAATACAAGTCGATGTGGCTCATCACGATGTTCGATCTTCCGGTGAAAACGAAAAACGACCGAAAAGTTTATACAACTTTCCGAAAAAATCTTATCGAACATGGCTTTTCGATGATTCAGTATTCAGTTTATGTACGATTTTGTGCCAGCGAGGAACTTGCACAAAAATATCGAAAAGCAATTCGACACGCATTGCCGCAAGATGGCCATGTTCGCATCTTGACGATGACTGACCGCCAATTTGAAAAAATGGAAAATTACGTCGGAATACTGCGAACCAAAAACGAATCGGAACCAAGACAGTTGCTTTTCTTTTAGTATCCATGCCAAATAGAATTCTTGATTTTTCACAATCTCCAACTCGATTACGAACTCGTTTGAAGCAGCTCATCATTGAACCTGAAAACGATACGAAAACGACTGTCCCATTTGATGACATTGCCGTCATTCTGCTCTCGCATCCACAAATGACACTTTCGCAGTCGGTATTGGAATCGAGTGCCGAAAAAGGGGTCGTGTTGATTGCATGTAACAGAAAATCGTTGCCCGTTGGAATGTTTTTGCCAATTTCAGATCACCATTTGCCAGTACGTCGATTTTTGTTACAAACATCGGTTTCTGTTCCAATAAAAAAGCAAACATGGCAGCAGGTTGTTCGGGCAAAGATCATCTCGCAGGCCTGTGTGCTGGAAGAATTTTTTGGAAACGATTCAGGATTACGAATGATGGCGACACGAGTCAGGTCGGGAGATGCCGGAAATCTTGAATCGCAGGCTGCCAGAAAGTATTGGAAGTTGTTATTTCATGGGCATAATTTCTCGAGAAAACCGGACTCTGATGACGCGATCAATATACGGTTAAATTTTGGTTATGGCGTTTTGCGTGGAATTGTTGCCAGAGCGATTTGTGCGTGTGGACTTCATCCGGTCATTGGAATTCAGCATCACAACAAGTACAATCCTTATTGTCTTGCCGACGATTTGATGGAGCCATTTCGTCCATTGATTGACAGGGCAGTTTGGACGCAGGCGCAAAAAAAGATGACATCGGGATTGACGCAGGAAGTCAAATCGGGTATAATTGAGCCACTGTTACAAAAATACAAATTGTGTGGAGAGGTACGGAGTTTGTTTGACATTATTACCCATTTAGCGGAGTCATTGGTTCATGTTTTTGCAAAGGAATGGAAGGAATTATCGCTCCCTGAATCGTGGGAACCGTTTTGCGATAAACCATTTTAGTTGTTTTGGTCGCACAAATTTTCCCTCCATTTAACGCCGCAACCAATCCAACGGATGGTGAATGTGCCTCATATAAGGCGGAGAAGGCTTGTCTGTCGAATTCAAGGGATATTTGCAATTTCTCGCCAAACTCAGCAAATTGCAAATCACAAATCGATCAGGAAATTAAGTTTGTCGAAGGTGTGATAAAATCTATGGGGTGTAAATAGCAAAGGAGGCAAAATGAAAAAAATCGTTTGTTTTATCTTTATCTGTTATATGTCTTTGGGAAGTTTAATAATTCAAGCCAAAGATGTTTTGCAGCAAAACATTCATAACGAAAAGTGTTCTTGCACAAAACCACACAAATGACAGTCATCGGATTTGTTGCATCTAGCAGATTGCAGCACATTTCCAATAATTCTTCTGTACAAAGACTATATTCATACACACTAACGATGACTCGACAAAAAATAATAGTATTTTTTATTGTAGCTATTTGTGTCATAATTGTTACTGTTAATTGGCAAGGCAGTTCGGCGTTCGTAAGAGTGAGAACGTGGAGTCGTGACATCATGGTCGGGGCAAAAGGATATTTGGTGACTGTTTTCTATCGTGACGTATCGCTTCCACTGACGAATCACGATTGTATTATTTTAATATGCGCCTCTGATGCCGTTCCAAGCTTCACGTTGAGCTACAACTCGCCTTGTTCTCCAAAAGCTGTATATTTGGAACATACGAATTATCTCAATTTTGGTAACATCTATTATGTAGATTACACAACAAACAAAATTCAACAGTACCCTAATGACAATTTTACACTCCAGGTGAATGAAGAGAATCCATTTGGGGTTGAAAATATGGCAAAACTACAAGAATTAGCCGAGACAATATATGGTGAGTGTGCTGAGCTTGTCCAAAATACATCCGACCACTTGAAACTGAAAGACACCGAAGCTACAATAGACTCGAATGAGTAAAGTGGCAAGAATTGGAAACGATGCAAAGTATTACCCATTCCACGTCTTATTTTATAGAATTAGTCTTTCCTAGAAATTGAAAATATGTTATCCTCTTTGCCGTTGTCAAAACTCAAAACGTCAAGGAGGTTGAAATGAGAAAAATATACAAGGTAACATTGACTGCCGAAGAACGAGACGAACTCAAAAAAATCGTATCAACCGGGAAAATAACGCACGAAAAATAAAAATCGCCGTCAATGCAGCTTCTCGCCGATAAATGTGTCGAACTCAACATCGTTGAAAAGACCTCCGATGAAACTGTACGAAAAGTGCTAAAAAAAACGAACTCAAGCCGCACCTCAAAAAATGTTGGGTGATTCCACCAGAGCAAGATGGCGACTTTGTTGCCGCAATGGAAGACGTACTCGAGGTTTACGAACGACCGCATGATCCAAAATGTCCCGTTGTTTGCAT
>JBOFGF010000004.1:0-10380 GCA_051649005.1 Thermoguttaceae bacterium
TTAGATTTTTTTGCACGTTTTTTAGACCGAGCGTTTTGACATAAATGTCTTTAACGTCTTCTTCTGTTTGTGCAAGTTGAAGTCTTTGAAACAAGCTCATAATACGCTGCAATTCGGGTCAGACATGGATGGGAAACGCTTTAGTGACAACGTGATATTGTATCATATTATCCGCACGCATGATACCCGTTCTGTCATTAAATGTCGTTGTGCCGTTTTCAGTATATCGAAAACACACACAATTTCCGCGAACGGATACTTTTTGTGAAAGCATATTGACAGAAAATCTGGTTTCATTGTACAATCAGTAGATGTCGATGCCATTTCGGGTGGTTTATTTCAGCGAAACAGCGTTTGGCATTATTGTGTTTTAGTGAACAGATTAATTTTTTCAAATCAGGAGTGATTACGATGAAACGACGTGAATTTTTGGTTTCGGCGGGGAGTGTCGGTTTGGCAGCAGCATCTGTGGTATCCAGCGCGACAGATGTCAGTGCCGCTGAAAACACGAGGCGAGTATTGCAACAACGGCCTCGACAGAACGCAAAAAAAGAGTCCGCCCAGCGCGAATTGACCGAAGTGCGAACATACACCGCGGCAAATGGCGAAAAAAAGGAAAAACTTATTTCCATGCTCGAAACGGCGATGATTCCTGCTTTGAATCGTCTCGGAATTTCGCCAGTTGGTCTGTTCACTGCATCGGAAGGAGATTTTGCGAACAAAGTTTTGGTCGTGATTCCATACAAAACAATCACGGCTTTTATGAACACGCCGGAACAGTTGACCGCAGATGATGTTTATATGAAATCGGCGGGAGCTATATTTGACGGCGGATCGAAAGACCCCATTTATACCGCTCTGGAAACCAGCCTGCTCCACAATTTTGCCACGACTCCAAAACTTGAAAAAAGAGACCTCGGAGCAGACCGCGTCTTTGAATTTCGTATCTATCGCAGCTGTAATGTGGAACGAAATCGCGCCAAAATTGCCATGTTCGAAGAAGGGGGAGAACTAAATTTGTTCCGTGAGAAGGGATTGAACCCGATCTTTTTTGGAAATACCATCAGCGGAAATTTGATGCCAAGTATGTCGTACATGATCGCCGCTCCAAACCGAGATGCACTTGCTGCCGCATGGAAATCATTCGTCGAAGCACCCGAATGGGACAAATTGAAAAAAGACCCTGCATATTCAGATACTGCCACTGAAATTTTCAAATTCGTTCTTGCTCCGACTGCTGGTTCGCAAATTTAGAAACATTAGATAATTAGAATCCGTTCACGGAAATTGTTTGTATTTTCGATAAACCCGCCAACTTACGTTGGCGGTTCGCCGCACTGGTGGGATATGATGCTCGAACCATCACTGATTTTTTATCTTGACTGATTTTTTCTGAGAAAAACGGCAATTTTAATGGACTCTTTTCATTCTTGTCCTTCGCATTCAGTTTCCAATTCAAACATGCAGGCAATTCGCCGAATTACTTGGATTGGACTTTGGACGAATTTAGTGTTGTCGGTAATCAAATTTGTTGCAGGTATTTTTGGACATAGCTCCGTGCTGATTGCAGATGCCGTCCACTCGCTTTCCGACCTTCTCACCGATTTTGCAGTCATTATCGGTGCCAAATTTTGGAGTCGTCCCGCTGATGATGAGCATCCATATGGACATGCGAAGATTGAAACATTGGTCACTTTTTTAATCGGTTTTGCTCTTATTTTAGTCGCATTTGAACTTCTAAATGAGGCAGTCGGATCGCTTTTTACTTTGTCACAATCTTCCGAACAACCTGCTCCGACTGTTCTGGCACTGATCGCCGCCCTGATTTCAATTGTCGTAAAAGAGTATTTGTACAGAATCACAGTACGAATCGGAATGCAAATCAAATCGACTGCTGTCATTGCAAATGCGTGGCATCATCGCAGTGACGCTCTCAGTTCTATTCCGGCTGCTTTGGCTGTTGGAACCTGTATTTTGCTGGGACCAAAATATACATTTCTCGATCCAGTGGGAACGATTGTCGTTTCTTTGATGATTGTTCATGCCGCATGGAATATCATACGTCCAACTTTTTTGGCGATGTTGGATGCAGGCGTTTCACGGGAGGAACGGGACGAAATGGAAGCGATAGTGCGGACAATGCAGGGCGTTTGTGATCTCCACAAACTCCGTACTCGTCGGGTCGGGCCAACTGGAATCGCAGTCGATCTGCATGTCCAAGTTCCCGGCGACATGACAGTAATAGAGGCGCACTTGCTCTCACATGAAATTCAAACCCAGCTGCTGCAATCACAAAAAGAGATCGTCGAAGTATTCGTCCATATTGAACCAGTTGGAGATGCCGGAAATAGCGAACTGATTCACGATTAACATCAGAGATTTATGAGACATAAACAACAATCGCCTCGATTGACCATAAAAAATTTTTCATGTACAATGTATCTGATGTAGTTTATTACACTCGACTTATTTTATTTAGCTCGACATACTTAGCTCGATTTTGCACAAAGCGGCTAAATTTAGAGGTTTTTAACGTGGAAAGGTCTTCTTATGCTCACTTATGAAGGGCGAGTCTGTCAACCGCCAAAAGGTTATATCACCATTGTAGTTGCTCGATTCAATAAATCAATTACACAAAAATTGCTCGATGGCGCGATTCTTAAATTGCGACAGCATAATGTACAAGACAGAGACATTCGAGTAGTTTGGGTTCCAGGTGCGTATGAACTGCCATTTGTCTCAAATTATTTTGCGAGAGACATGGAATGTTTGGCCGTAATTGCTCTCGGAGCCGTCATTAAAGGCGAAACATCACACGATCAGCACATCAATCGCTCCGTCAGTATGGCTCTGGGAGAAATCAGCAATCGCTTCGGAACTCCAGTGATTTTTGGCGTAATTACATGTGAGTCACTCGAACAGGCAGAAGCTCGAAGTGGAATGACGGAGTCGGCAAAGGACAAAAAAAAATCGCCCGCTCCTGGAAACAAAGGGGCCGAAGCCGCAGAAGCTGCACTCGAAATGATTGATCTTCTTACCGAACTTCCTGAAATCCAGATGATTCCGATGCCGCCTCTTCCAAAAGGATTGTCGCAGCTCCTGTCGAAACACATCTCCAGTCTTGAAATTAAAGAAGTAGAAGATGATGATTCCAATGACGACATGAAATATGAAGACATCGACAGAATTATTATAAATCCACAAACGAAGAAAAATGCTTCCAAAAAACCTGTAAAAAAAGCGACCAAAAAAGCAAAAAATGAAGAAAATAGAAAGAATGAAGGAAATGATGAAAATGATGAAGCCATATCTTAGAAAGCAGGTGTTCACGGGTTTTGTGTTTTTTTCCCATAAATACAGCAACAAACCCGCCGACTAACGTCGGCGGCTCGCCAAATGTCGACGCTAATTTGCATTGCAAAAAATCTAAAACCGTGAAATGATGTCTTATTTTTTATCGCCGAGAATGTATTAGATTTCGTATCCATATCTGTCGAAATAGCGTTTCCAGCGAGTTGCTATTTGCTCTTTCAGTTCTGGTGTCATTTCGAATTTGTTTTTTTTGTACGATTTCTGTGAAGCGGCATATTCTTCGAAAATCGGTTTGACGTTTTCAAACCTCTCCAGTCCGAGATTTCCGTAAATTTTTTCAAGTGATTCGATTGGACGTGCTGTCAATTCTTTGTATGCAATATCACAAAACTGATTTGGCGGGAGGTTTCGAGTGTCCTCCTCAAAAGCGTCGTACATCGTGTTCAGCGAATTGAAAATATAATCTTCCATGCCAACTCCTTTTGGTCGCTGAGCACCTTCGTCTTTGGAAAGCCGCATCCAAAGATTATACGTCGAAGGGAAAATCGAATACGGATTTCTGTGAATGTGGATAAATTTGGCATCGGGATATTTTTGTAACAAAGCACGAATCCGGCCAGTGTGCGGCGGCGACTTCAAAATGATCTGCTTCGTTGGCATCAAATACGAAATTGATTTCAAAAAGATGTCGAGTCCATCGAGCCACGCGTTTCTGTCTGAGTCGGAAATATTGCGGAGAGTCAAATAATCGAGGTCTATTTTTGTTTCGTTATTAGGGAAAATCAAATTGCGATAAGGCGATGGGAGTCCCATTGATGTCAGAGCGAACTCATCTTCTTGTGGTCGATCAAATCCAGCTTCCATATTGTCGATGGGCCGTTTTTTCGGCATCAGAACGGCGGCAATTGGTCGCAAAAAATAGCGAGACAAAATAAAATGTTCGGGAGCGAAACACGAATATGTATCGGCAAAAGAAAAGCGGTCATCTCGAATCATATATTCGTGCAATAATGTCGTGCCAGATCGCCAGTGTCCGACGATGAAAATCGGTGGACCGGCCAATTTCGTTTCGCGTATTTTTTTTCCATAAATGAGACGCTGTAACATCGCACATGGAGAATTGGTCGTCGCAGCCAGACCGGTGATGATGGCCGCCATTCCCCATCGAATTGGATCGACGCGAAAACCACCGCTCCGCGCCAGTTTAAACCACGCACGCAGAGTCATGCCGTCCCAAAAACGTGGATACCAAAAACGATCTTTATAACCGCCGACTTCCTGCTTAATAACTGGTGATGACATATATTACATAATGGAAAAATTTTGCCCACTTTCCTAAAAAAGCGGGATGAAAGTCAAATTTAGCGTTTTGATGCCGGAGGTTTTGTGGGGCCTTTTACCAAAGCAGGGGGAATCACGTTCATCGTATTTTGGTCGAGATTGAAAATCGTGAATCCAGTTGCGCCTGATTTTCTTGCGATTTCGATTTGCATCGCCACTTCTTCGGGTGAAAGTCCCAGTCCGGTCGCCGTCGCCCCGATTCCTGGATAAATAGGAATTTTTTTGTTGGTCAATTTTTGTTGGGATTCAACGTATCCAGCAAATTGCATTGGACTATCTGTGTAATTCATTGGACACAGGAAGTCGAGCCATCCTGATTCGCACCACAAAACCCAGTCCTGCAAAACCCAGTTTTTACAACTTGGAAATTGTGGAAAGACAGCGGCTGAAATTTTGATACTCGGTTTCACTTGTTTCGCTTCTTTATAAACCCGTTCGACCAATTTTGATATTTGGTCACATCGCCATGAATCGAACTGATTTCGCAATTTTCCGCGAGTACATTCTTGTACAAAATTTTGAATTGGGGCGAATCCTTTTTCTGCGAGGTGTTTGCCGAAACGTTCTTTGCATCCATCACAAAAACATGAATCGTCGCCTGGATATCTAATGTAGTCGAAATGGATTCCAGTTACATCATAATTTTTGGCGATTTCGACCATCGCATCACATTCAAGTTTTTGGTTTTTTGGATGAGAAGGACAGAGCCAGGGAGTTTCTTCGCCGTCTTGTTTTTTCTGGAGTCGTCCCTCTTTTTTCATTTGTTCCAAAAATTCTTTTGGAGCATTTGATGCGTTATAATTGACCTTCCAGACATGAACTTCGATTCCATATTTTTTTCCTGCTCGCACAGCTTGTTCGATTTGGTCGCCATATTTTTCGTACTGTGAACTTGTCGGAAGAACATCACTTTTGTAATGAGCGAGTCCGCCCCAAAGCATATTCGGAATCACGGCAGTGAAACCATTTGCAGCGAGTTCATTCATCGTGCGATCCCAGTCGCCCGGATATGCACCTGTTCCGGCGTGTTCCCACCATGCACGAAATTCACCTGATTGACTCGGCAAACTTTCAATATAGCTTTCACTAATTTCATGCAAAAAATTGGTTGCCTGCAAATACAAGTTTGGCCACGAATGCGAATCGGGACTCTTTTGCAAAAGTGGGGCAAATTCATTAATATAACGATTTTTCAGTGATTCGTTTCTCATTACAAATGGTAATTCGTCATTTGGCAATGTTCCGATTTGGGCCATTTTTTCAACTTGTTTTCGGACAACATTTGGCCACACATTCTCATCATATTTACCGAGGAGAGCGAGAAGAAAACGCTGTTTAGAAACAATGTCTTCGTTTGTTAAAATGTGGGAGAAAAAGAGACCACTGTCGCTGACAAGAATGGCGGGATATTCGGTTTTTTTGCCCGCTTTGTCATACCACCACGCGGCGATTTTGGCATCCGGTCTTTTGGGATCAGGCTGCATTGTGGTGATATTCCAAGAATGTTGTACAATACGATCTGGCAGCATACTATTAAAATACTTTTCTTTCATATCCGGCTCAAAACGTATTTCGGCAAAAGCGGCATCACCATCAGGAGAACGAACATATTGGGGATTTATAAATCCAAGTGATTTTGCCAATTCCTTTGAAATCTGGTAAAAAGCAATTATTTTTCCTTGTTTTTGTACGAATTTATTGAGGATGGAAAGTGCCGGCGCAGATAACTGCGGATTTAGTGGCAACAAAATGACTTTTCGATTCAAAATACTTTGTTCACTTATGATTTCGTGTGGCATTTGTGCCGCTGTTATTCCTGTTCCTTCGAGTATTTTGAACATTTGGTGTGCAAATTGCGGTGTATTTGTGCTGGGCGACGATTCATCACCGACAATCACGCA
Source organism: Thermoguttaceae bacterium (assembly GCA_051649005.1). GTDB lineage: Bacteria > Planctomycetota > Planctomycetia > Pirellulales > Thermoguttaceae > WRKP01. The sequence continues at coordinate 6,555 of JBOFGF010000004.1, forward strand.
CGTCGAAAATGATATTGCACTCAGTTGTTCCACTTTCACTGAGGCATCGACACCGGTCCCGCGCCAAAAAGCCACTCGGACCGCATCAATGTTGTCGAATCCCGCCGGATTTCCTTCGGCTCGAAAGTTTCCGCGAGAAAATGAAATCGCTTGTTTGCCGCGTTTGGATGTTGAACCACTGCATCCATACCAGCCAGCTCCACTGCGAAAATAGAGTGTGATGTGTCCCACTGCTTCTGGGCGAGGTGCGTCCAATTCTAAAACAAATTCGTCGAAATCAGCAAGATTTTTACAAAGCTCGAAGTCGATGGTGGAACGATCGCGTGTTAGTTCGGCAGCAAATGGCAACAAAAGTTCTTGTGAAGATGTATTTGGTGATGCATCGATAATTTTGCCTAAATTCAAGATTGACCGAGTTGAATCAGAATCAGCCATTTCGAGCATTTTCGACTTGGCTAATTTCGGTTGTTCGGCGAGTACATCGGGAAAATTCAAAGCCCACATTCCCGAAATAATAAGAATAAATAAAGTCAGAAAGCGGAAAAAAAATGAAGGCATTGGAGTTGGGAGGAAAGAGAAAAAATAAAGGTATCCGTTCACGGTTTTAGGTTTTTGGCAATACAAAATTTGCGTCCACTTTTGGCGAGCCGCCGACGTAATTCGGCGGGTTTGTTCTGAGGGTTTATTGTTTCAATAATAATTAACTTCGGCATTTTCCGAATCCCATCGGGATTCAATAATGGTAGAAACACGAACATCAAAAACGTCAGAACCCCATTCGGGGTTCAATAACGTGGACCATAATTCATTATTCAACTCCGTCGGAGTTGTGCGGTTTTGTGGGCAATTCGTTTCTGCCATAATTGAACGCCGACGGCGTTCAGGAACATGGAACACCTTGTCCCAAAAAATCCGCCGACTTACGTCGGCGGCTCGATAAACGGGCGGCTCGATAAACATTGACGCGAATTTTGCATTGAAAAAATCTAAAACAGTGAACGGATTCGATAAATCAATGTAAATTTTATTGCGCCCTTTCAGCCCAATCAGTTTTCTTTCATTGCATCGGCCAATATGCGGGAAGTGCTCGGTCGCATAATTCGTGGATCAACTTCATTTCCTTCCAAAAGCGTTTTTCGGACATCTTTTCCAGAAATGAACACGGGCTTTTCGTCTTTGTGATTTTCCATCAAATCAACACGTCCAGCTGATTCGTAATAAGCGGCAAAACCGACGTTCAGTGGTGAGATTTTTAGGTATCCTCCGAGTTTGCCAAAAATTTCTTGTGCGTCGAAATCGCCCCAAATCGCGGAGCCATCGTGATAAGGTGCATCGGCATGTTTTCGACCGATAATCAAATCAGTGAATCCGAAGTTTTGACGATAAATTGCGTGCATGACCGCTTCTTTTGGGCCGCCATAAAACATTTTGATGTCGAGACCGAGGAGCAAAACACGATCAGGAACGGCTCCTCCGACTTTTTTCCAGAGTTCGGCATCACTGTCCCCCTCTCCGAGCGAGCGGTCGTCGATCAATTTTTCATAAGTTTTCATTCGCACTTCGGCGTTCACGTCGTCCCCTTTTGTTTCGCCAATCAGTGGATTCAGGCACGCGCCCGCATTAAAGCCTTTTCGGAGCAGTTCTTCGAGTCCATAAACGAGAGCATATTCATGGGCACGATGGAGCGGATTTCGCGTTTGGAAGGCGACAACACGTTCCCATCCTTTTGAATCGAGCAGCTTTCGTACTTCGACTGGTGAGAGGACGTATTTTCCGAAAGCAGCATTTTTCGGCTGTGGAAGAACCCAGAGCGATCCTCCGATCAAGTGAGTGCGATCCTTTTCTTGCACGAGCACCATGTCACCGCCGGGATGATCGGTGCGATCCGTCAAATAGACACTCTTCAAATATCGCATTTTGTCCCATTCGAACACGCTTGAAACGGTCAAAATGGCGATGACTTCGCCGTCTGGAGTGGTTATTGCTACTTCTTGTCCAGGCTCGATTTTGTGGGCGACATCGGATGTGATCGAAAGAGACAGTGGAATTGTCCAGGCATATTTTTTGCCATTGTATTCGATGACCGATTCATCGAGAACACGATTGAAAGTCACCTCGTCCATTGGACCAGTCAGTGGTGACAGTGCGCCGTCTCCGAAACGATAAACAGTGGAAACATCGGCCCGAGTAATCGGGACTTTTTGCAGTGATGCTGCTTTGGTTTTGAATGTTTCAATGTCTTTGGAAGAAATGGTTCGATTGACGGGTTCAGTAAGACCGCCGTGTGGTGCGATTAGTGGCATGTTTTGAAATGGAAAAGAGGAAAAAATTTGTGAAAATTGTGAAAATTGTGAAAATTGTGAAAATTGAGAAAATTGGTCCGCAAAAATGAGTGGTGAATTGGCAGTTGTAATTTGTCTTTTCAAAATATATGGTTTTACATTCTGTTTTCTCGTTTATAAAAAAGTAGTGGAAAGTTTTTGCCTGCGATTTCGGACTTTTGGGAACACTCGTTTTCTCGCCCCATCTGGGCGATCTAATTAGAGCTATTTTATCCAAACATGAACTGTTCGTCAAACAGAATGCGGACTTTCTGAAGAAATTTAATATATTTACAAAGTGTTGATTATTTTTTTCCTTTTTTCTCCAGAAAATTGGCGAGGAGCGTCGGATTGTCTGCGGAGACAAGATGATTTATCTGCTCTTCAGAAACGCCAATGTTTTTGAGTGCTTGCTCAATTCGTTTCCAAACTTGCGCCCGCTTTTTTCCTTCGGCAAGATACAAATCGGTCGTCAATTCCGCGAGTTTTTGATCCATAATTTCATCGCGGTTATTATAATATCGTTTGATTATTTTTTCTTGATATGGTGTCCGTTCTTGCATGAATGTCAAAATCGTGTAAAGTGAAAGGTTGTAAGAAGCGAAACGACCGCTTTCAACGAAAGCGATCTAAACTTTTCATTATTGTTGCCGTCTATAATATACCACAAATTCTGAATCAATGCACGATCCCCTCGACCAAAATGGCGCACCAGAGACAAAAAAACATGGACAGTTTGCAAATCGTTCAAGAGCCAGACTTGTCGCTTTTCAAATTTTATATCAAGAAGACTTGAATCCTGGGTCGCTGAAAGAGTCGGCAGAATTGTACATAAGTGAAGAATTGCCGGAGCATGAACCGATTCGTCGTTTCGCCTGGGATTTATTGGACGGTGTGTCAAATCGCAGAGCTGAAATTGATGCTGAACTGGAACGAACTGCCTCCAATTGGTCTTTGTCTCGCATGACAGCAACAGATCGCAACATTTTGCGTCTGGCAATATGCGAAATTCTTTTTTTTGAAACGCCCAAACCCGTCGTCATTAACGAAGCCGTCGAACTGGCGAAAAATTTCGGAACAAAAGAGTCACCAGCGTTCGTTAATGGAATTTTAGACAAAATCAAAAAGTAAGAAGCTGGAAACAGAACCCGCCGACTGCGCCGGAGTACCAGCTGTGTTGGCGGCTCTTTTTGTCGATGCTCAAATCAAGAATCACGACGCGGAGGGCGTGTCTCTGATCTTCCCGCCCCGCCGCCATTTGGGCGATTTTCATCGGGGCGATTTCTGCTTCCCAAACCACCCGGTCTGTCTGAACGATTTCCGTCGCCGAATTGCCGGGGCCGCTCCGAACGATTTCCATCTCCGAATTGCCGGGGTCGCTCAGAACGATTTCCGTCGCCGAATTGTCGGGGTCGCTCTGAACGATTTCCATCGCCAAATTGTCGTGGCCGCTCCGAACGATTTCCATCACCAAATTGTCGTGGCCGCTCTGAACGATTTCCATC
>JBOFGF010000005.1:0-2663 GCA_051649005.1 Thermoguttaceae bacterium
ACTCGAATCCAGCAGGTTTCCAATCAAACTTGGATGCAAACAGCTGTTCCTGTGCAGCCTCCTCGAATGGCCGTGCAAGGAACCCAAAAACACTGGACTCCAATGCGGTGAATCATCTGAGAATAACCACAATTTTCAAACCACTATTTTCAAACCACTATTTTGAAAGTTTGACAAAGTTTCGTGAAAATCGGTAAAAATCCAAAGCTCGTGTACAATGATCTTGATTTGTATACGAGCTTTAACTCATTAGAAACGCAGATGCGATGTTGGAAACGCAAATGTGATTTGGGAGCGCAGATGCGATTTTGGAAACGCAGATACGATTTTGGAACACAGATGCGATCAGTATCATCACCAAGACTCGTTTTTGGAGCCACGCAGACCGGTTTCGAGGAGTTTTTTGTAGATCGTCTCTGTCAATTCCCGCAGACCGAAACCACTTGCCGCCGAAATGAGAATCGGCTTTTTGGATTCACTTCTTTTTAGCGATTCATCACTCTGATTCGCATTCTGATTTAGACTCTGCTGTTGTTCGTCTTGTTTCTCTAGTTTTTCGACAAATTCGGCATAAATTTCAGTCGCATCGAACAAGTCTCCTTTTGTAATGACAATAATTTCTGGTCGCATTGCCAATTGAGTATCAAATTCGGACAATTCGTTTCGAATAGTGAGATAATTGGCCCATGCTTCTGTGCCATCATCGGGAACCGGTTCAACTAAATGAACGAGAAGTCCAGAACGCTGAATATGCCGCAGAAAATCGTGTCCGAGACCGATGCCACGACTTGCACCTTCAATTAAACCTGGAATATCAGCCATCACAAATGACCTTTCTTCGTCCAGTTTAACAATTCCCAAATGCGGATGTTTCGTTGTGAATGGATATGAGGCGATTTCTGGCCGCGCCTGCGACAGTCTGCTCAAAAGCGTGCTTTTTCCGGCATTTGGTTTCCCAACCAATCCAACATCGGCAATCATTTTCAGTTCGAGTCGAAGTAGTCGCAGCTCGCCATCTTCGCCCGGCTCCGCCTGTCTGGGGGCGCGGTTTGTCGCTGTTTTGAATCGAGCGTTTCCTTTTCCTCCATTTCCGCCCCGACAAATAACGACTTCCTCGCCCTCAGCAGCAAGGTCTTTTAGAAGAAAATTATATTTTCGATCAAAAATCATTGTGCCGACGGGAACTTCAAGAACGAAATTTTCCGCACCAGCACCATGTCGCTGAGAACCAGAACCTTGTTTGCCATTTTCGGCTTTCCAGTGTCGCTGCTGAACTAGATGAATCAAACTATCGACATTTTTCGATGCACGAAATATCACACTTCCGCCGTCGCCGCCGTCGCCGCCGTCTGGGCCGCCGCGTGGAATGTATTTTTCGCGGCGAAAACTGACACAGCCGTTTCCTCCTTTGCCTGCTTCAACATCAATTTCGATTTCATCGACAAACATAGTTAAAAAATTCTTTCAGCAAAAAGTTGATGCGGAGCAAAAAATAGTTTTTCCTGCCTCAATAGAAAGATGTTGTTTCACAAAATAAAGCAAATTTCCAGAAAATGACACAACAAATTCTCTCGTCATTTTATACGACATTCCGTTTTGCGTCAATGTACTATCAAATCAAAGTGAACAAATGAAAAAAGACTTTGTATACACAACAACGCATTTCGAGTTCAGTTTTTCGCCGCGTCGGAAACCGACGGGATTCGTTCCTGAAACCAGAGGCGTTCCATGTTCCCGAACACCGGAGGTGTTCAATTATGGTAGAAACGAATTGCCCACAAACACACACAACTCCGTCGGAGTTGAATTATGGTCACCGATATTGAACCCCGATCTGACGTTTTTGATGTTCGTGTTTCTATCATAATTGAATCCCGACGGGATTCAGGACTTTGAAAACGCGACATTATTCGCGGTGTTGAGTGTTGTCCTTTGGATTTATCTTTCGTATCTCTTGACAAATGGAATTATTTCTGATAATTTCAACTAAATTGTGCTACTAGTAGTATTTTGGGAAAAATTGATTGGTATTTCAGAAATATCAGTCTGAAATACTCGTGTCGCACAAAGAGTTCGGTTTTGTGATTTAAGTCCCTCTTTTCATTTTTTTGTTCAATGCTTTTTCAACTCAACTCAGCAGCGTGGATTGATCTCCTTATTTTCAGTGGTTTTTTGGTCGCAGTGATTGCTGTGAGTATTTATATGAGTCGTGGGACAAAAGGGAGTGAGTCGTACTTCCTTGCTGGTCGTGGACTCGGCTGGTGGCTCATTGGATTTTCGCTCATTGCCGCCAATATTTCGACGGAACAATTTGTCGGAATGTCGGGGTCAGCTGCAAATTATGTCGGACTGGCAATTGCTTCGTATGAATGGATGGCTGCTGTCACTCTCGTGATTGTCGGGTTCGTCTTTCTTCCCCAGTTTCTAAAAGCGGGTATTTATACAATCCCCGAATTTTTGGAAAAACGATATAATCGTTTCTCACGAACTGTGATGTCGTTCACCATGATGGCCACTTTTGTCACTGTTAATACGACTGCTGTCATTTATTCTGGCGCAAAAGTCTATTCGACTTTTTTTGAGAATGCAGTTTATGGCGGTATTCCACTGAACATTTACATGTTTGCGTGGGTGATCGGCATTTTGGCGGCGACGTATGTCTT
>JBOFGF010000006.1:0-4243 GCA_051649005.1 Thermoguttaceae bacterium
TTAGATTTTTTTGCACGTTTTTTAGACCGAGCGTTTTGACATAAATGTCTTTAACGTCTTCTTCTGTTTGTGCAAGTTGAAGTCTTTGAAACAAGCTCATAATACGCTGCAATTCGGGTCAGACATGGATGGGAAACGCGATTTAGCGCGGATAATTCTTAAGTGGAGTTGCCAAAAAGCGACTGAAGCGGCATCAAAACACTCCATATCCCACCAAATTAGCCACTCGAATTGTACCATGAATTCGATTCAAATTGCAGCCACCACATAAAAAATCTTTTCACGTCGATTTTCAAAGCGGAAACATCATTTCCGATGACGTATGAAATATCCGATGTGATACCAATCCGCGACTCCGAATTGAGTCGGGAATTTGATTTTGTAATTTTTCGACGTATGCGATTGTTTTCCAGTACATTCAATAAACCAGCACTTTCAATAAAATTGTGAATCAGGAGAGCTTGGTACTTTTAATTCCATCTGCAATTATTATAATAAAATTGTGAAACGTGAAACTTTGAAACGAATGTCGATGTTGCAAACAAAGTCGCATTGTACTCCGCACCGTCATAAAACGATACTTTTGTTAGTGTCATTTTTTTAGAAATTTGCTTTGTTTTGCGAAACATCCGCTTTCTACTAAAGCGGGTTTCAACACCTAATTGATGACGATTCACAGTATATCACAGCAGTGCCGAAATTTTTTCAATTCATTTTACTAACGACTTTCTTAGAAAGTACAGAAACAAACTAATTTCCATGACACGATTTTTATTATCACTTTTTTGTTTCATTCTTTTTATTTCTCCACTATTTGCACAAGAAACGATTCGTGTGGCACCCGGAGAATCCATTGATGCCGCTCTGAAAGAATCACGAGAGAAAAAAATCAAAACAATTGTTTTGGAAGAAGGAGTTCATCGAATTGAGTCACCGCTAATTCTGCTTTCTGAAGATTCCTGCCTAAAAATTTTCGGTCCCGGTGTGATCAGTGGTGGGAAAGTTATCACCGGATGGAAACCATTCAAGAATGGAATTTGGTGTGCCGATGTTCCGGCGGTTCGAGATGGCAAATGGTCGTTTCGACAAATTTATGTCAATGGCGAATTGCGTTTTCGGGCCAAAACTCCGAATGAAGGATTTTATCGCGTCGCTGGATGCCCAGAAGGGACACCGAAAACAGTTGGATATCACACCGATTGCCAGTCATTTGAATTTACGCCGGGCGATATTAAAGCCGATTGGAAGAATATCGACGATGCCGAAGTGGTCGTCTATTATTTTTGGAGCGATAATCATCTCCCAATTGAATCAATTGACACAGAGAAGAGTGTCGTCAAATTCAAATACAAAGGTGGCAAAACATTCACTGACGATTTTTCGGAAGACGGAGCAAGATATGTCGTGGAAAATGTTTTTGAAGCACTCGATGAACCTGGTGAGTGGTATCTCGACAAAAAGGAAGGCAAAATATATTATCTGCCAAAATCAGGCGAAAAAATGGATGAGTCCGAAGTGATTGCTCCATTTGCAACAGAACTTGTTCGCTTTGAAGGCGATCCGGCAAATAGAAAATGGGTCGAAAATGTTCGATTTGATAATGTTTCGTTTCAGCACTGCAACTTTAATTTTCCGGCTGGAAAAGTGAACGATTCACAGGGTTCATCGGAAATTACAGCCGCCGTGAATTTGACAGGTGCGAAGAATTGCATGTTTATTCGATGTACATTTTCCTGTCTGGGCACTTATGCAATTGATCTCAAATCAGGTTGCTCGAACAATGTTGTTGTAAAATCTATTTTAACACAGTTGTCGGCGGGTGGTATTAGAATTGACGGCGGCAGTGCAGGCGTGAATCCTCTTTTTCAGACGAAGAATAACGACATTTCCGAAAATGAGATTTCTTATTATGGACTTCAGTATCCATCAGCAGTAGGTGTTTTGGTAAAAAATAGTGGCGGCAATCTAGTTTCGCAAAACAACATTCATCATGGTTATTACACCGGCGTGTCTCTCGGCTGGGTTTGGGGCTATTCCAGAAGCATTGCTCGTGATAACATTGTCGAACGGAATCACATCCACAACATCGGACAAGGACTTTTATCCGACATGGGAGCCGTTTATACACTCGGCCCATCACCTGGAACAGTGATTCGAAATAACCTGATTCACGATGTGAATTCGCATCATTATGGCGGATGGGGCATCTATAATGACGAAGGATCAACAGGTATTTTAGTCGAGAAAAACATCGTTTATAACACGAAATTTGCCGGATATGACATGCACTATGGAAAAGAAATTACAATCCGAAACAACATTTTTGCTCTCGGAAAGATGGACCAGATCAATCGAACGCGGGGCGAGGATCATCCCAGCATTTATTTCGAGAATAATATCGTCTACTGGAAAGAAGGAAAACTATTCAGTGGCAACTGGAAAGACCGCGAATATGCTTATTATGTGAATCCAAGCAGAAAAGAGCAGCCAAAATACACACACAATTTCGAGTCAAATTGGAATATTTTTTACAATCCTGATTTGAAAGTTGAGAACGTCAAATTCGATGAAGGCACTCTGGAAGAGTGGCAAAAACGTGGTTATGATGTCAATTCGATTTATGCAGACCCGATGTTCGTCAATCCCGACAAATTTGATTTCCGTTTGAAACCCGATTCTCCCGCTTTCAAGCTCGGTTTTGAAGAAATCGACATGGATGTGCCGGGAATGTCGGTGCCCGAATGAAACAATAAGAAATGTATCGAGTTATCGCCGTCGGAGTTTTTCCCCGCGCGAACCATTTCCCAATACAATTAACGATTTTTCATTCGATCAAATCACACATTCGATTCGAATTTCGCATAATACCTTTGTACCAGTCTGCTAACAAGTTTAGTTTTGCGAAAACGGTTAGATAACAAAAACCGTCAATACGCTCCCTTTGGTCGCTCCTTTCCGGCTCCTATTTTGTCAATTTCAACAAAATAGAAAACTTGTTATCGGACTGACCTTTGTACAAAATCTCTGGAATTTGATATTGACGAATTGCAATCTCACTTGTAGAATAATCTGCGTGTGTATTTTCAACAGAGTACATCCTCAAAATTGAGTGTGCTCGAATCAGTGTTCTTTTCTATTTCTCCCAATTCACCTCTTTTTCTCAGGTTTTGTCGCCTGATTTGAATTATGGACAGCAGACGCCGACATGAATTGTCGCAAAATGATCTTGGAAACTGGATTATCACCGTGTACGAAGATCATATCCAGCCAAATGCAAATTGGGTATTATATGCGACTCTCGCAATAGCTCTGATTTTCGGAATAGGGCTGTTTTCACATAGAATGACTCAGTGGAATAAGGCGCAGGCATGGAAAAACTATTATAATGCCCTTTATTCCATCGACTATGAGAATGAGCTTTTGCGCATTGCCGAAACCTCAAAAGGCCCCGTCGGTGTACAAGCGCGGCTTAGTCTCGCTCAGCTTCTTTTAGGAGATGGATGTGCGCAAATGTTTCGCGGTCAAAGTGGTGCTTCTGTCAACAAAGAAATTGCGATTGAACAAATTGAAAAGGCTCTGAACCAGTTTCGTATTGTTGAAAAGTCAGGTGCTGGACCAGAACTAGATATATTGAAAACACAAGCAATTTTGGGACAGGCGCAGGCTTTTGAATCACTTGCTGCGATACAAGATGAAAAAAATATTGAGCAAGCAATTGCCCAGTATGAACGCATCAAAAATCTTGCTGATGTCGGTGAAATGGCGACATATAAGATCGCATTCCTCTCCAAACCGGAAACTTTGGCGTTTCTGAATAAGACGGCGACTTCCAAAACACCGAAAGAAGATTTGAAAATTGAGTTTAGCAAAGAAGACCCATTTCCTGATGGAGTCCAAAATTTTGATCCAGGAAAATTATTTGATGTCAAATCTGAAGACACTAAACCAATTGACTCAACTCCGTCGAAAGCTCCGATTGATGGCGACAATAGTGATAAATGACAATGTATAAACTCCGGTTTCCGCCCGAAGGTTTTGTATCATTTTTTTCGTGGTGTTTTCGCAAAACTAAACTTGTTATCGGTCTTGACTCAGAGAGACATTAGGCTTTCGCCATAAAATAAAATACCCAAATACAAAAACATTTCGTGCGATTTTCGCGTCGATGTTCGTGAATTTCGTGGTTAAAATAAGATTTTTCTCTCACAGAGGCGCAGAGGACACGGAGGATTTGTCGTCATTT
>JBOFGF010000007.1:0-9996 GCA_051649005.1 Thermoguttaceae bacterium
GTAGTTGTTCTTTTTGCCACAGTTCACCTCTTTGTTTTGCTTGACAATAGGTGGATTGTGGTATATTTTACGTTTGATTGCTATACCAATTTTTCTATTTTCTCCAAATTCACTCGCCCCTTAATCCGGCATAATCAGGGAAATTGAAACAACCAAATGTTGGTGGGAAAGTCCCGCTCAACTTTATCGCGATTTGAAAACCTGCTGAAAATCGAAGAAGACGAAACGTCCGATTGAAGTTGATTTTCCGATCAAAAAATTCTCCGCCAATGCACATGCAAACATGAAATTTTTTGGCGACAAAAACTTCCATTGTTTTCTCTTGCTATTTTCAATAATTCGTTTATAATACGGATTATGCTGTTTCACACTTCCTCGGCGAGCCGCTCTGAAATGGCAATAGTATTTTAGCTGAAAAACACACAATTTCCGCGAACTGACACGAAAATTGAAAAAACGATTTTTGTATCAAAAAATTTACGCCAAATTGAGCTTTTACTAAAAATGTCCCATTGATTTTTTCGTCGCTCTCACCACAATAGACATTAGTGAGTTCTATTTTTCACGGTTCCAATTTTTGTCTATCTTTTTACATCCATTCATGAAACGTCGTGTTTTTCTGAAAACAGGTCTCGTATGGAGCGCAGTCGCATCCTGTCATCTCAGTTCACTGTGCGGACAAGCGACAGAGGCCGGCAAGTCGGTAAATTCGGCAAACGTGGTTAAAGCGGTCATGCCGGGAGTCAAAGACTTGCTTGTTCCCATGCGTCAAATCACTCACCAGCCCGGCTTTCACTGGTTCGGTTATTATGACAAACTCCAATTTGATCCGACTTCGCGGTTCGTTCTCGGAATGAGAACTGACATCGACAAGCGGGCCATCGAACCGACTGACCGGCTCGAAATCGGCATGATTGATCTGGAGAATGACTTTCGATGGAAACGACTTGGCGAGACAACGGCGTGGTCGTGGCAGCAGGGATGTATGCTCCAGTGGATTCCCGGCTCATCGGAGGAGGTACTCTGGAATGACCGAGAAGCCGATCAATATGTGTGCCGCATTTGCAATGTCCGCACCGGTGCCATTCGCACATTGCCGAAAGCCATTTATGCACTCAGTCCCGATGGCAAGTGGGGAGTCGGAACCGAATTTTCACGAATCGACCAACTTCGGCCCGGTTATGGATATGTCGGAATCACGGACCCGTATTTCGATGTCAAAGCACCCGACGAGATCGGCATTGATCGAATTGATTTAGAAACAGGCGAAAGTCAGCTGATTGTTTCACTCGGTGAACTGGCACGAATTCCGCACAATGGCGAAGATGTCTCGAACAATTTCCACTGGTTCAATCACCTTCTCGTTAATACAGACGGGACTCGCATCACATTTCTGAATAGATGGAGGCCGGAGCGACAAGATCGGCAAACTATGGCCGCGACTGGCTGGACGACCCGAATGTTCACTTTGAATCCAGATGGTTCTGACCCGTATATCATCAACTCCTCCGGTTTCATTTCGCACTTTGTCTGGGCGGACCCGAACCACATCGCCGCATTCGTTCGTGCAAACGGAAAAGACTGGCGGCTTTACTTGCTGGAGGACAAAACAGGGACGTTGACACCGATTGGATTCGACCAGATCACGGCGGATGGACACAACACGTTCATTCCGGGAACGGCGAACCGGTGGATTTTGAATGACACATATCCAGACCGGACAGACCGGCATCAAACGCTTTATGTGTATGACTGCGAGGAAGACCGACGAATCAACTTGGGCCGATTTTTCGAACCGCCGGAATTCACCCGTGAATGGCGAGTCGATTTACATGCTCGGACAGCACCGGACGGGAAAAAAATCGTCTTTGACAGCACACACACCGGAGAACGGCAAATGTTTTTGCTCAGTCTCGGCGATTTGTTTGGCGAGCCGTCGGCGTAAGTCGGCGGAATCTGCATCAAAAACATGAAAATGACTTGACACGAGCCAATGTTTTGTGTACATTGACGGAATTGTGCGGTTTCGCGCATTTTCGCTGTTGTTTCGCAGAATTTCCTCGGCGATCCGCCGACGTTTCGAGCCACCAACGTAAGTTGGCGGGTGAATTCGGCGGGTGAATTGATATTTTTTTACAATTTTTTCACAAAGGAACTTGAAAATGAAGATGAATTTTATTGCAAAACTCCTTCAAAATGTTAAAATAGGGGGGGGGGGGGCAATTCAGAGAAAACAAGTCGTCGCCGTTTATTTTCGGCTTTTACTCTTGTTGAGCTTTTGGTTGTCAGTGCCAGTATCGGCGTTTTGATTGCCCTGCTCCTTCCCGCCGTTCAAGCTGCACGAGAAGCCGCCAGACGAATGCAGTGTACGAATCACCTTAAACAATGTGTGCTGGCTTTGCATAATTATCATGATGTTCATTCGTCGCTTCCGGGCGGCTCGATGAATTTCGGCTGGTGGGACATTTATGGTGCGCATGTCGCTCTATTGCCCTATATCGAACAGCAAGCACGTTATTCAACACTTTATCAAACATGGAGCAATGCCACCGTCGGAGCGGCAAACGCTGGAGTGGGCCCTGATATCAACACGAATGCCAGCTCCTCGTCGAATTCGTTTTTGTATGGAGCGATTTCGCCATATCTGTGCCCGTCCGACCCCAATGCTTTTGCACCAGGAATCACCAGAAACCATGCCAGAACAAACATGGTGTTGAACCACGGAGATATTGTTCTCGACAGTCGATATACGAGTCAACAAGATATGCGCGGTCTGTTCGGTTATTGCAACGCCTCTAATTATCTCCCTTTTGCAGCGATCAATGATGGATTGAGCAACACGATTGCTCTTTCCGAAATGGCCACGACGGGAACCGACAATACACTGGAAATTCGCGGAGGTGTCGTGCGACTAACTGCGTCGTTTCGTGCGGATGTGTCGGCTTGTCGGAACAAGCGGGATTCGGGAGCACCGGGGATGATGACAGGAACGTCGGCTGGGTTTCGCCGTGGGAATACTTTTATTGATGGACGAATCACGAACATCGGGTTTACGACGGTATTACCGCCCAATTCGCCAAGTTGCAACTATGGAGCGACGGGTGCGAATGACAATGACGGCGGTCAATTTTCGGTCAACAGCTTTCACACCGGCGGAGCAAATGTCGGCATGGCCGACGGCGCGGTCTTCTTTATTTCAGAAACGATCAGCAGCACCAGTGCGAGTGATGCGGCGAATGTCACCAGCGGACCGTCCAATTTTGGCGTTTGGGGGGCGCTCGGCTCTCGAAATGATGGCACGTCCGTCAGTATTCCGAGATGACTTCTTTGTTTCTTTCCACTCCTGTTGTACTGTTTGCCATTCTCACTTTTTTGCCCCGTGTTTCGGGTGAATTCACATCCATGAATTGTCGTTCTTTTTCGATTTTGCCCGCCGTGATCTGTGTGATACTTGTAACAGGACTGGTCATTGGTTGTTCGTCCGGTCAAAAGCTCCCGGCGAACATGCCCCAATTGACACCTTGCTGTTTGACGATTGTTTTGGACGGAGTGCCATTGGACGGTGCGAGTGTCTCACTTGTACCATCGGAGCCGAATGAATGGCACGCCGGTGGAACGTCGGACGCAGCAGGCATCGTGAATGTTTATACAAACGGTCTTTTTCGCGGTGCTCCATCAGGCATATACAAAGTGACCGTTCAGAAAGAAACGCCGCCACCGCCGCTTGTCGGAGTATCGCAAGATGACTTGATGAATCCGGCGACGGCGAAAAAATATGCCAATCGCCCTGCAACGATTGTGGTCAATAAAAAATTCAACAATGCTGAAACGACACCGCTGACTTTGGAGATTGCCCAAAAGCCGGTCGTGATGACATGCGAGGTGCAAAAACCTTGAAAACCGATTCAACGAGACACCACCATTGTTTCCTCGTGGCTCGCACTCGCAAAGATGCCCTCGGTGTGCGACACGTTCCGATGGCATGATCTTTCATTAATGCTTTTGCCAGACCGGACTGGTGTCATTTCGATTGCATTAATCAAAAAGTTTTCCGTTTTTTGAAAATGACTTGACACGAGCCAGTGTTTTGTGTACAGTGGTGAAATTGTGCGGTTTCGCGCATTTTCGCTGTTGTTTCGCAGAATTTCCTCGGCAATCCGCCGACGTTTCGAGCCGCCAACGTTTGTTTGGCGAGCCGCCAACGTAAGTTGGCGGGTGAATTGATATTTTTTACAATTTTTTCACAAAGGAACTTGAAAATGAAGATGAATTTTATTGCAAAACTCCTTCAAAATGTTAGAATGGGGGGGGGGGGCAATTCAGGGAAAGCAAGTCGTCGCCGTTTATTTTCGGCTTTTACTCTTGTTGAGCTTTTGGTTGTCATTGCCATTATCGGCGTTTTGATTGCATTGCTTCTTCCCGCCGTTCAAGCTGCCCGAGAAGCCGCCAGACGAATGCAGTGTACGAACAATCTCAAACAAATGGGACTCGGCGTACATAACTTTGAAAGCACACGAAAAGGACTTCCGCCGTCAACAGTAGGATACTTATACGCTAATAATGAATCGAGAAATGACCCACGCCCCTCTTTGTTTGTGCTTATTTTTCCATATACAGAGCAACAATCTCTTTATGACCTTATTGCAACAAAAACTAACCAATTTGCGACCCCAATCAAAAACTCAACATTTTGGGGACATGCAACGAATTTGACTGATGACGAACGAAAATCGCTTGCATTTACGAAAACCTATCTCTGTCCTTCTCGGCGCACCAGCGTAACTCCACTGCCGCGAACCGACACCAACACCGACGTGACATCGGCGGGCGGCGGCGGAATTTTTGGAATGCAGGGTGATTATGCGATCATTCAAGGCGGAGCATCGCAAAATTGGTCAGGCTGGATGTTTAATTATTCGCCAAATGATGTTGACGAGGATGAAGCGCACAAAAAAGTGGGTTTGTTTCAAGCAGGTCCATTTAGATCGGCGGTTTGGGAAAGTCCTGCTGATGCGACAACTTGGGCACCACGCGACTTAATGTCTTGTGTTATCGACGGACTGAGCAATCAACTTTTTATTGGCGAAAAGCATATTCAACAAGCATATATTGATGTTTGCGGCACGACTGATATGGGAGCGACGGGCCGAGAGAAACAATCCGATTGTTCGATATTGGTATCAGGATTTTTTAGTGCGTTTCCGATGGCGCGGTCAATGAATGGCAACATTGCTCGGGAAGCAACGACACCAAGTCATATAAATGAATCAAATCTTGGAGGACATTGGGGGAGTAATCATGCTGGAATTTGCAATTTCCTTATTGGAGATGGTTCAGTTCGATCTATTTCTGTAACAATTCCGACAGGGAATAATTCGCTTTTCAGTTATCTCGGTCGGGTCAATGACGGAACCAGTGCAAGTTTTCCGTAATTGTCAATGTTATTTATTTCCTTGCTGATACTAAAACCATGAATATGAACAACTTTCGCCAATTCTTCATTTTTGTTACATTTCTGTTTTCATGTGCGTTCGTTTTTGCTGCCGAACCGAAAGGAGACGGCGTTCGTTTCGATGGCAAAACCGGCTATCAAATGAGTGCGACCACAAAAATCACGATTGATGGTAAACCGCTCGAATTTTTCGATCCAGCACAGACAGAATACAGATATTATCTCCCGCATGAACATGTTGGATTGCCAAAAGTCGAAGTCGCAGATGGCACAGTGACAGAATCGACATCGGAAAAGATGGTTTCCGTCGTGATTCCAAGTGGCACGGGAACATCAACGACTTATCGCATCGTATTTGAAACGCTCCCGGAACTTGATCTCTTTTTGTGTATTGGTCAATCGAATATGGCGGGACGTGGCCCGATGGATGCCTCGAAAGGAGACATGGAGCCGATTCCGAACGTCTATCTTTTCACGCCGGCGGGAAACTGGATTCCGGCAACGAATCCGCTGAATCGCTTTTCGACGACTCGGAAGGAGATGCCGATGCAGCAGATTTGTCCCGCTTATGGATTTGCGAAAAAATTGGTGGCACAAACGAATCGTCCCATCGGACTTGTGGTGAATGCACGCGGCGGCACGTCAATAGAAGAATGGACCAAAACTGACAAAGAAAGGGGACGAACCGATTTCAATTTGTACGAAGAAGCGATGAAACGAGCACTGGACGCAAAAAAATGGGGAAATTATCGTGCTATTTTGTGGCATCAAGGCGAGGCAAATTCGAGTCGAGCCGGTGCATATCCAGATCAACTTAAAAAACTGGTTTCCGATCTTCGCTCCGATTTGGGAGATTCCAAACTCTTTTTTGTGGCCGGTGAACTGGGACGCTGGCAGCAAGGCGTTTCGCAAACGAAGTCGGGCTTCAATGAAATGCTCGGCGGAATTCCAAAAGTGATTGAACGCACTGCGGTCGTTTCGACGGAGGATTTGACACCGATTCGTGGAGACATTAAAGACCCGCATTTTGATCGGGAGAGCCAGATAATTTTGGGCGAACGATATGCAGATGCGGTCAAAACCGGTGTCTATTCCGCTCCGTGATTGCTCATCTTATCACTGGATTATCTCAGACCGGTAACAAGTTTTGTGATTTTGATGAAATTGACAAAATAAAAGCCGGAAAGGAGGTGCGCAGCACCGTATTGACGGTAAAAAAATGTTACAAACCGTCAGAACGCTGTGCTCCATTCCGGTTTCCATGTCAAATTTTCTACTTTGCAATCCTCGCCAGAGCGTCTTCAAGTTTAGCCGCGTTTCATAGAAACGTGTTGTTTTATGTTCGCAAAGAACCGCCGGCACAGCTCCTACTCCCGCGGGATCGGTGGATAAATTCCGTTAAAAGTCGCAACAACATGGCACTCTTTGAGCATGTTGCAAAAAAATAGGCAAAGTTTGACGATTTTTCCGGTTTTTCTAATTATTCCGATTCTAATATGCCGATCCAAAACGCATGGGGCAATAGACTTGCTCATATTTCTCATGTTTTTGGCAGTTTTTTGTTGAGATTGTTAAAATAGAGAAAAAAGACAAAATCACGTCAATTTACGCAATAGGGACGATGATGTTAATGAAAATTTCACCAAAATGGATTCGTGGCGTGCTCCTTCTCGGTCTGGGAGTGGCTATTTCATTCCACGCCGCTGGTTGTAGTATGGAAAAAACCAAAACGAATCGCGGTTATTTGTTTCGGAGCGATTGGGCTTTTGAGTACAATCGAACACCCTGGATCGGATGTCCTCCTGATGCGGGCTGCGATGATGAGCGGACTTGTGGACTCGGTGGTGGACAAGAAGTACGACGTTATTGCGCCGTTTTTCCAGAATGCACCGCCAAACAGCCATGTTGTCGCACGCTCGGATGTGGCATGGTCGTCAAATCGGATGATCCAAATGCTTTTGCGGGAATGTCGTCAACGATCAAAGCATGTGGCATGACACCATTTTGCAGTCCAATGAAGCCGTGTGGACTCACACCGACATGTGGACGATTGACCGATCAGGCCGCACAACAAGCCGTCGTTCTTGGCAATATGGGTCAAAAAACTTCGATGCCGCGTCCAAATGTGTCAAATGCGCAAAATATGCAAAATATGCAAAACATGCCAAACATGGCGGGAGCAAATATGCAGCAGCCGCAAATGGCACCACCAATGCCGCCGATGCCTGATATAAGTCGCGCCGTGCCACAATCGAGTGGACTAATTTCAATGGGAATAGTTCCCGGCGTTTCGACGATTACAACAGGAGGCGTTGTTGCTGCAATCGGGGTCGTTACTCCAGTAGGAATGATGACTCCGTCTGGGGTGCAACTTCCGAATGGCACTTTGCAAAGCAATGCCATTTTGAAATCATGTAGTATGAATCCGAATTGCACTCCGACTCGTCCATGTGGTGCAAGTCCAGGATGTGGAATGATGGTTCCAGTAAATCTCGTTTCAAATAATGCGATGATGCTCGCTTCTGCGCTGCAAATGCAGGGAGGAGGCATCCAAAACGTCGGCGGTATTCCAGGATATGTCAATGGAAATGTGATGACAGCAGGAGGAATTCCGACAGATCGAATGGGAACGGGAATGCTCGTCAATCCGATTACAGGCCAGCCAGTAAGTGGTTTGTCGATGAATGGAGGCCCACAACTTGGATATCCTCCAATTGGATACACGCCGACTGGATATTCCCCGAAATATCCACGTCCGACAGAAGAATCGAAAGAGTCGAATGAGGAAGCAGAAAATCCAGTTGCACAGCAAAATACGGGGGGACAATCAAAAATGCCGGTTCCACGTTTTTATCCAGTCCCGACAACTCCTCCTTTTCAAAGGAGCGAAGGAATACCTGTTCAAAAAGGAGGTGCATCAGATTCACGAAAAGTGACACAAAATAGTCGCATCGAAATCGGTGATAATCTTTCTCGTTCGTCTGATGAGCGAGAAAAAATTCAGCAGGTTTCGAGTGTGAATGATTCTGGTTACAAATCAGCAATTGAGCAGGCGTATTTGGAAGGCATGTCTGATGCGATGGATGGAATTGAAGAAGAACTTGCAGTGCAGTCTCACGAAGTGGCCACAAAACGAAAACAGGCGGAAATACTGAAGAAATCGGAGCGATTGCAGTCGCAATTGGAGTCAAAAAAGGAGATGGAATTGCGCGTTTATGAAGCCGAATTGCAGCGAGAAGCGAGACGAGAGGCTCAGTTGCAGGCGGCCAAAAATGCCAGATTGCAGGAAGCAAGACTTGCTGAAATGGAAGCGGCCCAATATCGTGCTGCGCTGATTCAGCAGGAGCGAAATCGTGCAAGTAGAATTGCGCCGGTTCCAAGTGCGGCAAATTCGAGTGATTTGGTTTCAGAGACATCGACAAAGGCAGATTCAGAAACTGACGCACAAACAAAAACGCAACAAAAGCGGCCCAGTATTCTGACAGCACTGAAGGAAAGTGTGCCATCTCCGATAATCGACCCATTGGAAGTAGGACGTAAATCAGTTGCAGGCACAAAAGAATTGGCAGACTCGTCGCTCAAAAAATTCAATTCCGCCGTCAATTTTCTTGCCGGTGGTTCTACAATTTCTAAACAAAATACAGCGGAACAGATCGCATCATCTTCAAAATCAAGTGCGACTGTCAAAAATTCTGCTGCTCGAAATTCCGCTGTTCATAATTCTAAAACACCACGTCCCTGAGTCGATTCCGAATCTACAAAATAACGTGAAAAAACAACGTGATGAAATCACATCCCAAATTGCATCAACAATTTGAAATCAAAAACTTTGGAGCGATTCACCATATTTTTACGATGTCGCACTCACTTTTTTGTTGCATCTTTCATCGTGTCACTTGGTGATATACGAGTCCCATTCCCGGCACATTGATCTTATAACGTCCATTTTCGTCTGGGAGAGTCGGCGGCGAATCATTCCATGAATAACCGGTGGGATTGACTGGAATTTCCATATCAAGAGCTTCTTGCCAGCTAAGTTTTTTCCCAGTGTAACAGGCGAGTCGTCCAATTATTCCGAGCATCGTGCTGTTTGCCATGTAATTGCCATTGTTGATATATCGATCACCGCCACTTCTAATTGCGTCGAAGAGAGCCTCATGTTCGAGTCGATACATGGCACTTGGCACTTTTTTCTGCGTATATTGGTTTTCGCCAGTGATTTGACCGCGCAAAATCGTCGCAGTTCCTTTCGTTCCAAGAATGTAGTCGTCCACGTCATTGAAACAGCCATCTTGCTGACGAGAAAGGGCATAAATTGTTCGACCATCTTCGTATTCATAGACGACACTCATCGCATCGTAAATATCGCCATAAGCGGGCTGGTCTGTTCTTGCCATTCGAGCACCAATTCCATAAGCAGAGACTGGTGTTTTGTCGCCAAAAGTCCAAAGAGCTTTGTCGAGACTGTGAACATGTTGTTCGACATTATAATCTCCTGAGAGCCAATTGAAGTTGTACCAATTTCTGACTTGTGCCATCATTTC
>JBOFGF010000008.1:0-1872 GCA_051649005.1 Thermoguttaceae bacterium
AGCCCCTTTCGTGAACCAAAGAATCGGCTTCCAAAACGTATTGACCTTGCGTTCCCAAAGTTGAGTCGCCTGCCCGCCGGGTGTCCAATAGGCGAGCGTCCAGTGATAATCGAGTTTTTCGGCAAGAATGCGTACAATATCGGGAAGATACGATTGGCCGACCATGCACAGGAGTGATCCGCCGGGTTTCAAGGCGTGTTGCGCCAGTTCGGCTAGGTGACCATAGACCGGCCCATATTCTTTGGGATAGGGCGGATCGGTGATGATCCAATCGACACTTTCTGTTTCAATTTGTTCAGAAGCAGCAGCGACGGAGGCCGTGAAAAGCTGGACTCGGTCTTCGGCGGGAAGGAGGATCGTTGCCTGTTTCTTCAGATCGCGTTCCTGCCTGCCGACCTCTTTTTTGAGCCGCTTGTATTCGGTGTTGATCGTCGTGTTGCCTGCCCGAAGTTTCTCTTTCGTTTTCTCGTCGGCATGGTCGTTGAGGAATTCGACTCGACGAATCGTATCGTGCGACATATCGGCGATTGCGGCCAGTTCTTTTTGTGTTTCATTCTGCGTAATCGGTTCCACAGAATTCTGGTGAACCGATTTCGCGGCTTCACTTTTTCGGTCGCCTCCAGCCGCACGTTGCCGTTCTTTCGCTTTGGCGGCAACTTGCGGCTTGAACGTCAAGGCGATCTCGGCCCGCTGATAGGCGGTCCTATTGCGTCGGTTTGCTTGATGCTGCCATGCCCAAAACTTTGCTGCATCGAGATTGTCACATTTGATTTCTCGTATCGGAAACGAGAGACCATGTTTGCGGCAAATGCGATGGCGATGATGACCATCGACGAGAATGCCATTCCATACGACGAGTGGTGAAAGGATGCCGCGAACAAGAATATCCTGTTCCAATCCTTCCGATTCCGTCTCCGTCAGCGGCGGCAGCAGGGTCGCCAGTGCTGGTTCGATCTGCAAGACCGGTGTCATGTTTGCCATAACAGTCATTGTTGATATCAGGAAGAGTGAGAGAAGGGCGACGCACGGAGCGTCGCCGGGGCGTGGAGCGGAATCCACGCTGGGGTAAAAGACAGGGCCAATCGTTTGCCCCTTCATAATATCTATGTAACGGGAAACGACTTTTGCGCGCAAAAAATGAAAAATCTGAAATTTTTCCGAAAATAATTTTGACCGGCCCGATTGAAGGTCGATTGCGTTTCAAAATCCGGCCCGTCCCATTTTGGTTGAGCGACTGCCAAAATTGGTATTTTTGACCCGTTTGCAACTTCATTCGCTTTTTCGCAAAATCTTCCCTCATAGGCAAAAAATCAATATTTACAAAGCATAGTGAAAAAAGCGAATGAAGTTAAAAAAGAGAGTTTTTTATTTTTGAATATTCAATATTTCCCGGTAAATAGGGCATTTTGATTTTTTGACTATGCCAAAAATCGTCCAACTTCATTCGCTTTTGGAGTGCGAATGAAGTGCGAATAAAGCGAATGAAGTTTGTGTTTTGGGTGTAAAATGGCCAACTTTATTCACATCATTCGCACTTTATTCGCTTCTTGAAAGCGAATGAAGTTCCTGCCATTTTGTCAGTCGAGCATGATATACTCGCAGGTGGGACGGCCAGCCGTGTCAGCAAAATTGCGTTCAATCGTCCCGGCTTCGAGTAGCGTATCAATAACGTCCTTGAGTTGTTTGGAGGACAGATGCGAGTTTCTCATGAGCTGGGCGTGAGCAATCACGCCGCCATTTTTGCGGATGAGATTTTGGATACGGAGCGACATGGCGTGGAACGGGTTTTCTGCTACGTTTTGTCTGACCATGCGGTTCATGTTTTCGGCGGTCCAGACGGCGAAGTCGGACGCCCAGTGGACGGCATCGCCA
>JBOFGF010000009.1:0-9084 GCA_051649005.1 Thermoguttaceae bacterium
TGGCGATTTCGATCTGCTCGATGAAATGCGGATTGACATAATTTTGCACGAAATCGGTGAACAGGACGACCCGACTGAACATATTCTTGAAGAACGTGTCGAAGATATTGCCGGGCTTGTCGTCTTGCTTTTTATCTTGCTCGTCGGCGTGCTTTTCGGATTCGGTTGTCGTGCGGACTCGTTTCATGGATTCATTTTACCAGAAATGACGTGAAATTGCAAGACGGCAATTTGCTTTTGCGATGCAATTTTGGCGTGAAAAGTTGATTCAATGCCGGTGCTGACGCACCGGCTCGAAGCACAACAATCCCAGCGGGATTGAATAATGGTAGCCCCGTGTGAGGCGTACTCGCCGAAACACGGGGGAACGTGTCGCAAAAAATGTAACAGTCCCGTCGGGGTTCCCGAATGGTTACAAAAAGCGAGATTGACCATTCGGCAACTCCTACGCGCGTTGGAATAATTTTTGACGATTGTTGCCCAACAAAACCCGCCAACTCACGTTGGCGGCTCGCCAAAACACACCGACGGCGTTGAGGACGAAAATTTTTTGTAACCGAAGCGTACATAAATTATTAAACCGGTCTATTAACGTAACGGCAAGACATCTTTATTTTGGCTGACCAACATTTTGATTGCCTGTTCGCCCAATTTTTTCAAAAATGCAACAGCGTTTCCGTTCAAATGCTTTGCAACTCCCTGCGGAGTGATTTCGACATTAAGCCGATGAAACATAGCGACGACATTTTTAGCGACACATTGAAACAGGGATTGCAATCGGTGGCTTCTTTCGGTATACTTTTTCATAGGACTCCTTTCCGGCTCGGATGTAAAATTTTGTAACTTTCACAAACGATACGGTTTTGAGTCCTTTTTTTCAATACCAAATTAACGCGAATTCCCCATGTTTTTCAAGGTTTTGACCAGATTTGGAAAGAAGTAATTGAATTAACTCTAATCACGGAAGGAAAAGAAACATTGTTGTCGCTAACGTGCATTGGGTATATCAATCGATGAGAAAAACACCCCACATTCCACCAAAACCATTGACCATGAAACAGTTGTCATTTTTTTTTATTTTTGTATGCACATGTATTTATTCGCATCCCCTTTTTTCTCAGGCAGGAAACACTGAAAAGAAAGAAATGAACAATTCCAGAGGAGACTACGATATTGAAGATGAGCTTGATTTCGTCCCCGTGGCAGACAGAATTAAAGCGTTGGATTTGATCGGAAAATCCTCCGAAAGCAATTACAGTAAAATCAGAACGTGGAAAGGGCAATATGATTTTGAAGATGTTGTCCCCTTTAGTAAAACACTGGCAGAATCATTAAAAATCCAGCATGCATCCAACTGCTATATCGAAACAAAAGGGCATTTTATTTTTTTATTTGACGTTACGAGCAAAAAGATTTTTATTGATTTTCACCCGCGTTCTGCTACGTTACTACCAAAGATCAACGGCGAAGGTTTTGATGTAGCCAGCATTGTCCCTCCACGAGTGTTATCTATTGTCACTCCAGAGAGTTATATGCATTTTAAACCAGAAAAAAAATATGGTGTTTTCTCGGACTTTCCAAACCTGAAGCAGACAGAAGGGAGGGTGGTTTATATCGAGCAGGCAACAAAGTCTCAGGAACAACAAGAGGCCACTGTTCCTGACCCATCTGCTTTTTTTCGAATAGGGCCTCGATTTCTCTGGGAAGAGATTGATATGCTCATAGAAGCAATCAAAATCGAAGATAAAATAAAAGACACAGGCGCATCGTTTTCTGTTAGTGTGTACGAAGACACTGCAAATCGTTCTGTATTTAAAATTGTCCTAGAGACAGGACAGAAGAATGAAACTGTAAAAAGAACAATCTTTGTTGATGGAAAACAAGGCTTCAATTTAATGAAATTTTATGATAGAATATCCCCTTCTGCTATCGCGAGCCCCTTCACACACGTTGTTTCAACTTTTAAGTTTGTCGAGATTGATGGAATTTTTATTCCTGATTTCATCGAATTGCATTATCCAAGCGAGAATACAGGTAAAGATATTTTTGTTCGTTGTGTGCATCTTAAGGATTCTACGCTTAACACTTCTTTCTCGGAAAATGATTTTACTTATCATAAATTTTCTTTGGCCAATGGGGATAGAGTACGCGACAACATCAAAAACGAATTACTTTTTTTTGCAGATAGAAAGCTGACGAAATCTCCACCCGGCCAATATAGCGAGAATACTTCTCAATACTTTGCCCTAAGATTTACTATGATTGTCATCGGAACAATTCTTATTTTTACGGGATTAGCAATAAGAATGTCAAAAAAACGCAACAGTCCCGTTAGGGACTTCCGAATGGTAGAACCATGAATAATATCGTAACAAAAACCCCGTCGGGGTTCTCACGTTTTTGATATTCGTGTTGCTACCATAATTCAATCCCGACGGGATTGTTGTGCTTTTTTGCGACACGTTCCCCCGTGTTTCGGCGCCAGTATAATTAGATACTGTGCCTCACACGGGGCTACCATTATTGAATGCCGACGGCATTCGGGAACGGGATTTTTCGTTTCTTATTCTACCATTCTGAAGTCACTACGGGACTGTTGTATTTTCGTTACGATTGTTGCCCAGCAAAACCCGCCAACTTACGTTGGCGGCTCGCCTAACAACCGCCGACTAACGCCGGCGGCTCGCCAAAACGCACCGGCTCGAAGCACAGCGAATTCCAAAGGCTTCGTCAAAGAACTGCGGCAATCGCCGAAGCCAAGCTGCTGTGAGAAAAAATATGTGTTCACTCAATAATCATCCGACGAAATCATCCGGCCCAAGTTAGAAATATCGCGGCGGCGGCAATTCCGGCTGTTTCTGTGCGGAGAATCCGTTTTCCAATTTCAAGTGGACGGAAACCAAATTGAATCGCCAAAGTAACTTCTTGGTCGGTGAAACTCCCTTCGGGCCCGACCAAAACGGTGACTTTTTTCGTCAGCTTTCCAAGAATGTCAGGAGGTGTTACTTGTCCAACATTTCCGAGTGAAATTGGATGCAACACAAATCGGTCGCCCAAATTTTCATTCGATTCTTCACTTGCGAGGAGCGATTCCAGTTCACGGAGCGATTGTTCCTGCATGATTTCCATAAGAACATTTCGATCACATTGTTTTGCGGCTTCGATTACAGTGCGTTTTAGACGTGTTATCACACCAGAATCCGCTTTTGCCACACTTCGATCCAAACGGATTGGAATGAGGCGATGAACCCCCAATTCGGCAAGTTTTTCGACAAGAAATTTTTGCCGATCTCCTTTCGGAAGTGCAGTGGCGACAGTGAGCCGAATAGGTGATTCGATTTCATCTGGAACGATTTGGAGAATATCAATTGAAATGGAATCCTTCTGCGTTTCGATTACTCGTCCCAAAAAAGTGATGCCCGATCCATCAAAAAGGGTTATTGAATCGCCAGTTTTTCCTCGCATCACTCGCAGAAAATGATGAGCTTCGTCTCCGACTAATTTGATGCAGTTTTTGATTTGTGAAGAAATGTTTCGATCCAGAAAAAAGCGATCACTCATGTTTTTTTCTCTCCATCATTTCATGTTTTTTTGCATCCGTCTCTTTCGATATATTTATTTTTGTTGCGGAATTATCATTTGCCGCGTGATTTGCCGCATGATTTGTCTCATTTGTTGTCGATTTGATTTGATTTTGCAGCGGCGGAACATCGAGAATTTGAAGCATTTTAGGACAGATTAACTTCCGTCCCACTTCAGTAATATCTACATAAACGAGATTGGCCAAAATATCGTGTCCGACGACCTTTCCGTCGCCTTCAAGTGTTCGCACAAAATGACCAATATGTGGCAACTGTTTTTGCGATTCCATATAATGGTCGTATTCATATCGCAAACAGCATTTGAGTCGTCCACATCGACCAGATATTTTCGATGGATCGAGAGTCGCCTTTTGCAGTTTCGCCATTTTCATCGAGACGGGCGGAATTTCGGTTAAATACCAATTGCAGCAGACCTCTTTTCCACAGTCGCCAAAATCGGCCAGCAGCTTTGTTTCGTCTCGCACTCCGATTTGACGCATTTCTATTCGGGTTTGAAACTCAGCAGCCAATACTTTCACGAGTTCACGAAAATCAATTCGTCCCTCTGCGACATAATAGACGATGATTCGTTCACCTCCGAACAAATGCTCTATTCGCACCAGCTCCATTCCCAATTTCATTTCTTTAATGATGGCCCGACATCGTTCGAATTCGGCTCGCTCATTTTTTTGAATACGTCGATACTCAGCTTCGTCCGCCTCAGTCATAGTGCGAAGACATCGATCTTCACTAAGTTCCAATTTGATATAAGCGAGAGCCTCTGTAGTCGCCTCACACAAAATCGTCCCAGTTTCCAAACCGCGAGAAGTACGAAGTATCACTCGAACTCCGTGTCTAAGCGGTGTGTGGTCGGGAAATGCGAAAACGCCCAAAAAACGCATTGCTCCATATCGAGTGATATATTTGGTCATGAAAATCAAACGGCAAGAAAATCAAAAGTGATAGTATTGGCAGACGAAACATCAAGCTCATCCAGTATAATGTATAACAATCATAATGTCCACCAACTTGCTGAAAACATAAAACATAAATTATTGATTATAAATTATTCTCGCACACAATAAGTGATTGTTTGTGAGAATCCATTTCATCATGCGGCGATGTCGCCATTTTCTGTAACATCGACAAAACGGACGGAAATAGGTTTCGAGACACCCGATTCCTGCATTGTGACGCCATAAATTGTGGCCGCCGCCGCCATCGTTTTTTTCGAGTGAGTAATCATTAAAAATTGAGTCTGCGTCTGAAATTCTTTAATCACTCGAACGAAGCGGTCAATATTGCCTTCATCGAGAGCGGCATCACATTCATCAAGAATGCAGATGGGATTTGGTCTGAAACGGAAAAAAGCGAGAAGCAGAGCGACGCAGGTCATCGTTTTTTCTCCGCCACTCAAAAGAGTTACGCTTTTTAGGTCTTTTCCGGGTGGTTTTGCGACGATTTCGACCCCACTTTCGAGGATGTTGTTCGGATTTTCGAGAACCAAATCGGCGGCTCCGCCTCCGAAAAGGTGCTGAAAAAGTGTGCGAAAATGTTCGCGCACTCCGTGAAAAGTCTCTTCAAAGAGTTTTTGCGTGTCAGTGTCGATGCGTTCAATAATTTTTTCAATTGATTTTTTGGCTCCGAGAAGATCGTTGTACTGATTCGACAGTGTCGTGTGTCTGGTTTCTAAATCTTCGAGAGTTTCAATTGCTTCGAGATTGACACTTCCAAGTCGCTGCAATTTGTTTCGTAAATCGTCAATTTCTGTTTTGTAATTGATCGGTTTCGTTTCTTCATTTGGTATGTTTATTTTCAGCGAGTCTGCTGTTTGTGATGTCGAATGTATTGAATCACCACTTTGTGAAGGTACACCCGGCGCGTCTTGCATTGCTGATTCTTGCTGCAATAATTCGGTTAAATCAATTTCATAATCTTCTCGCATTCGCTCGATAATTGCTTTTTGTTCTTGGAGGCACCTTTCCAACTCGATTTGATATGTGTGGGCTTTTGTGCGAATTTTTTGCAGTTCGATTTGTTCTTTTTTGAGTTCTGACTGGAGTGAATGACGTTTTTTATTCCATTCACTGCGTGTCTGATTCGCCTCTTTTATATTTCGAGTTACAAATTCTTTTTTCAAGTACAACGAAGCTAAAAGCGATTCGATTCGCAAAATCGCCAAAAGAAGACTATCACGACGTTCGCGCTGAACAGAACTTCGTTTGTGGTGCTCGGCCACAATATTTTGTCGTTCTTTCAAATTTTCGTCGAATTGTTTTACACGATCTTTCAGATAATCGAGTCGCTCTTCACTTTTTGCAAGTTCAATATGCAGATTCGTTGTTTTACGCACTTGCTCTGTTTGTGCAATTTCTGCGATTTCATATTCTTCCTGAATTACATTTTTTTTACATTCCAAGTCGGCGAGACGAGAATTTTGCAAATGAAGCGTCTGCTCCATTGACCGAAGTTCTTTTTCTGTTTCAGTAAGTTGTGATTCTATTTTCGTTTTTTCTTCTTCAAGTTGTCGTAACTGATTTTCACTGTGCTGGATTCTTTCTTCTGCTGCGGAGAGTTTTAGACGCACTGAATCATATTCTGCCTTTGCTTTTTGATATTCGCTCGTTTCTTCTTCGACTTCTGATTCACCTCCTGCGACATGTTCAGAGGCGACGGAAACCTGTATTTCTAACTCATCAATTTCGGAATCGAGCACTTCTTGCTCTTCAGAAAGATGCCGGAGTTCACTTCGACGAGTAATAAGACCGGACGAAATGTTTGTTGGTCCAACAACGAGTGCGCCGTCTGGTGTCAACAATTCACCGCAAATTGTCAAAAAATTTGTTCGGTCATCACTCTCTTTATAAAGATTTCTGGCGACGGCAATACTTTCGACGATCCATGTACGACCGAGGAGTCGATATGACAAATGAGCAAAAGCGGGGTCCGTTTTGACAAACTGATCTGCTCGTCCCAAAACGCCGGCGCGTCCATGAAATCGAGTATCTTGTGTCCACGTTCCCTCTTTCTGAGACGGATCGAGCCAGATAAAACCGACCCGGCCCGCAAATTGTGATGAATGTTTTTCGACATGTCGAAATAGTTCAGCTTTTGGAGAAACTACGACATATTGCGCATTTGTTCCGAGGGCAACTTCGATGAGAGAAGCTGATTCGACATCGACTCGCAGCAAGTCTGCGACGAGTCCAAAAACGTGTCTGAAAGGACTTTTCGGATCGCGCGATTGTTGTAATACTTCTTTAACACCGGGACTCAGACCTTCATTTTTCCGAATCAATTCTTCCAAAATAGAATGGCGTTCTTGCTTTCCATTTTGGAGCATTTTTTTATCCGACAATTCTTTTGTCAGTTTCGAAAGCTGTTTCGATTTTGCGATTTTTCGCTGTTTCGCATTTTCCATTTGGGATTTACGCAGTTCGAGCGTGTCTTCCCAGTTATCAGCCATATCTCGAATCGACTCGAAAAGTTGAGTTTCATCGAAATACTGGAGTTTTAATTTTTCGAGTTTTTCCGTATGATCTTTTTGAGCCTGATCGAGTGTCGCCCTTTTAGAATCAAGACCACTGACGAGTCCAGTCAACCGATTCTGTTCTTTGCGAGTAGCTTCAATTTCTTTTTGAACGACATTTTTTTCGTGTCGTTTTTCCGCACAAAGACGATTTTGATTTTCATCCTCTTTGCGACTTTGTTGATATGTTTCGGAAATGTCGAGATGTGCCCTTTTTGCTTTTCGGA
The DNA here is from genome assembly GCA_051649005.1 of Thermoguttaceae bacterium. Lineage (GTDB taxonomy): Bacteria > Planctomycetota > Planctomycetia > Pirellulales > Thermoguttaceae > WRKP01. The sequence continues at coordinate 7,338 of JBOFGF010000009.1, forward strand.
AGTCGTCGTCTGTTTTTCGCATCATCTCTTCGATGTCAACACTTCGGACATTCAGATCAATCAATTGGCGGCCATTTTGCACCATTTCTGTTTCGATTTCTTCGACTTGAATGGAGTGCATTTCAATTGTCGATTCTTCGGCGGCAATACGTTCTCGCGTCGCAGCAAGATCGCCATCAAATCGACGTATTTTCTGATCTGTTTTTTCAATTTCTTCATTCAATTCGTGCAGAGATCTTTCGCCGTGCTCTGTTTTGGCAATCAGAGAATTGGCCAAATCGGTCAATGTTTCCACTTCCAATTTGAGAGAAAGAGACTGAATGTTTTTATTTCGATAATCGACCAGTCCGGCCTGCACTCGCAATTCTTGCAGTCGATTCGTGTATTGACGATACAACTGTGCCTTTCCCACCTGATTTTGTGCGGTTTTCAGTTGATGGTCGACTTCTAAAACGATGTCCGAGAGTCGGACTAAATTTTGATCTACTCGCTCCAGTCGTCGCAATGTTTCTTGTTTTCGTGCATTAAAGCGACTGATTCCGGCGGCTTCTTCAAATATAACACGTCTTTGAATGGGCGAACTTTGGAGGAGTGATTCGACTCGCCCCTGTTCAATGATGCTATAAGCCTGAGTTCCGAGACCAGTTCCACTGAGAATATCCTTGATATCTTTCAGCCGAGATGCCTGCCTGTTTATCAAATACTCACCTTCGCCACTTCTATAAATGCGGCGAGTAATGTGGACTTCCGGCGTGTCCAGATCGAAAATCTTTCCTGAATTATCGAATGTTAATGTGACTTCGGCAGAACCGAGTGGACCACGACTGGAGCTTCCACTGAAAATCACGTCGGTCGATTCGCTTCCACGCAGTTTTTTCATGCTCTGTTCGCCGAGAACCCACTTGATTGCATCGACGATATTCGACTTTCCTGAACCATTTGGGCCGATTAGCGCAGAGATTCCGTCTTCGAACTCGAGTCGAGTACGATCTGCGAAACTCTTAAAACCATTCAGTTCAATTGCTGTGAGCACGAAAAGAGAAAATTGTTGTTAAAAAAATTAAAATCATCGGAAACTCCCCTCACTTTAAAGGAGATGTATCCAAATGACGGGATGGTTCGGACGCACCAAAAAAATCCGAACACCGTCCTGCTTTGCCACTTCTAATATACTGCGCACCAGAATAAAACAATACTTTTGTTCGTGTCATTCTTTTAGAAATTTGCTTGGTTTTGCGAAACAACCGCTTTCAAAGCCGTACTTGCAAAAGTGGGCGGCAAATATCTGGGCGGCAAAAAAATCTAATTTATTACGATGCACAGTATATTTCATTCACGTCCCGAAAAACTTTGTGTGTCATGCGAGCTGTTTTTTTCGAAAGGTTTGGAATCTTTGGATGATTCAAACCATGTTCTCGGATCCCACGCATTTTTCTTTTTCGCAGGAGCTTCTGGCTCTTCTTCGACAATATCGTCATCAGTCCACTGTCGCTTGTATGGACGATTTGCTTCCGGCAAACAGTCGATTTCAAATCGACATGTAAGTGCTTTCTCTCGATTTGCTTGTGTGAGCATCTGGACAACATCGGGATATGTGCCGCCCAAATCAATGACAGCCCGAATCACATCATCCAATTTATTTGAAACAGTTCGCTTCTCATCAATTCCTCCGACAGAAAATCGAGTGACAACAACTTGTCCATTTTGCAGTCCAACTTTCGGGTCAGTCTGCTGCGGGACTTGCTGT
>JBOFGF010000010.1:0-1718 GCA_051649005.1 Thermoguttaceae bacterium
TCTCCGAACCACCCCCCCCCCCCATCTTAACATTTTGAAGGAGTTTTGCAATAAAATTCGTCTTCATTTTTAGGTTCCTTTTGTGAAAAAATTAGTTTTCGAAACAACCGCTTTCTATGAAAGCGGGCTAAACGTAAAACACATTCGTATTGTAAACAAATTATCGAAAATGTCAATAAATAAAAAATAAGAATTTTGCGAAATGTGGTGGACTTCGATCAATGGAGGCAGCTCCCCCCTTTTCGATGCAATTAAAAATGGTATATTGAAAACTGTTTCGATAATCAATCTTTCACCTAGATGTTTGTGAAGACATCGCAGCAAAGTATTCAAAATTATGATTAATTTAACAGACGACTCCAGAATGCCAATTACATCTCCAATTCAGCTTGTCGGAGAGCATCTCGACAGATACCTCGAAATCAGGATGCTGCGTCTTTTATTCGACCAATCAGGGCATCGCCCGATAACATGGAATCCAGAAGGCGAGGCAGTTCCAGGTCAGTGGAAGCTCCGTCCGCACAAAATGTGAGTATAGTGCGTTGTTTATTTTTGGTGTTTACTTTTTTTTGAAAAAATATAGAATTGCAGAGAGACATTTTGAATTTATGTGTTTTACATAATTTGTAGTTTCAAAACGATTCATTTTTTAAGAAACAGAACATGGCCAAAAAAATTGTAGAAAAATCACCCGCCTCGAAAAAGACAGGGCAATCTAAGATCGACGATGCGATGTCGAAAAGTCCCGAACTGAAAAACGCAGTTTCGCAAATAGAGAAAACGTTCGGAGAAGGCGCGATCATGGCACTTGGAGTGGATCGAACTCCAAGTCTTTCTGGAATAGCAACAGGTTGTCTTTCATTGGACATCGCACTGGGAGGTTTCGGAGTGCCTCGTGGTCGTGTCATCGAGATATTCGGTCCAGAATCGAGTGGTAAAACGACATTGACACTCCATATTGTTGCAGAGGCGCAAAAATCAGGTGGAATAGCGGCGTTCATAGACGCAGAACATGCACTCGATCCGAGCTGGGCGAAACGTCTTGGTGTCGATTTGGAAAGTCTGCTTGTCAGTCAGCCCAGCAGTGGCGAAGAAGCGATGCAAATCACGGAAATGCTCGTGAAATCAAACGCCGTCGATGTTATTGTCATTGATTCGGTTGCCGCTCTGGTTCCAGAAAAAGAATTGAAAGGCGAGATTGGCGACTCTTTTGTCGGATTACAAGCTCGTCTGATGAGTCAGGCACTTCGTAAATTGACAGGAGTGATTGCAAAGAGCAAAACGTGCGTGATTTTCATCAACCAAATTCGAGAAAAGATTGGTGTCATGTTTGGTTCTCCCGAAACAACGCCGGGCGGGCGTGCTCTGAAATTTTATTGTTCATGCCGAATTGATGTTCGCCGCATCGGACAATTGAAAGACGGCGAAGTTGTGATAGGACAACGAGTCAAAGCAAAAATAGTGAAAAACAAAGTAGCACCACCTTTTCGCGCCGCTGAATTTGACATGATGCACAAAGGCGGCATCAGCTATGAAGGGGATGTCCTAGATTTAGCAACCGCACAAAAAATAGTGGTCAAAGCAGGAGCTTGGTTTCGATATGGAGACGAGCAACTCGGGCAGGGGCGTGAAAAAACGAAACAATATATGAAAGATCATCCTGAATTTACGGAAAAACTGAAAGCAGAGATAATGCAATCTATTCAGGAAAATGGTGT
>JBOFGF010000011.1:0-20512 GCA_051649005.1 Thermoguttaceae bacterium
CGTAGTTGTTCTTTTTGCCACAGTTCACCTCTTTGTTTTGCTTGACAATAGGTGGATTGTGGTATATTTTACGTTTGATTGCTATACCAATTTTTCTATTTTCTCCAAATTCACTCGCCCCTTAATCCGGCATAATCAGCAAATTTGGAGTATTCAATAACGAATAAATGCAAAAAAAGCCAGTCGCTGTTACTTCCTTTGGCAGCAGTTTTTGAATTTCCTGCTCACTATCTGAATGAAGCCGCGACTTGTCATCGTAAAAAAATATACTGTGAATCGTCATCAATTAGATGTTTAACCCGCTTTCGTAGCTGTATAACCCGCTTTCGTAGAAAGTGGTTGTTTCGCAAAACAAAGCAAATTTCTAAAAAAATGACACTAACAAAAGTATCGTTTTATGCAGGTGCGCAGTATAAAACCTTTTCAACAAAACCATAAACATAGAAAACAATGCAAAAATCATTTTCTTTTCAAACACTGTCATTTTCAAATAAACAGTTTGGTTATTATTCTCTCAAATCACTGGGAATTGATTTGGCGCGGCTTCCTTATTCGATTCGAATTCTGCTCGAATCAGTGCTCCGAAATGCGGATGCTCCTTTTTCCACAGTCCGGCAAGTAACAGAAGAAGATGTCAAAAATTTGGCCGCTTGGTCTGCCAATTCGTCGCAGCACATCGAAATTCCGTTCAAACCGGCCCGCGTTTTGTTGCAAGATTTCACTGGCGTTCCCGCCGTCGTCGATTTGGCAGCAATGCGATCTGCGATGGAACGATTCGATCTGCCGCCGTGCAAAATCAATCCACTAATTCCTGTCGATCTAGTCGTCGATCACTCGATTCAGACCGATTATTATGGAACTAGCGACGCACTTGAAAAAAATTCTGCTCTCGAATTTCACCGCAATTCGGAGAGATATGCTCTTCTTCACTGGGCGCAAAAATCACTCGATAATTTTCGTGTGGTTCCACCGTCTGTCGGAATCATTCATCAAGTCAATCTTGAATATCTCGCAGATGTTGTGCATGTCGGAAAAGCGTTTCGTACCAAATCAGGCGAACCCGAATTGCCACTCATTTTTCCTGATTCCGTTCTTGGAACCGATTCGCACACAGTCATGATAAACGGACTTGGCGTGCTCGGCTGGGGAGTCGGCGGAATTGAAGCCGAAGCAGTCATGCTGGGACAGCCATATTACATGCTGGCACCACAAGTAGTCGGATTCGAACTCGTCGGAAAACTTCGGCCCCATGTTACTGCGACTGACCTAGTTTTGACGATTACTGAACTTTTACGAAAAGAGGGGGTCGTCGGCAAATTTGTCGAGTATTTCGGACCAGGTGTTGCTTCGATGCCACTTGCAGATCGAGCTGTTTTGGCGAATATGGGACCAGAATATGGTGCGACAATGGGATTTTTTCCTGTCGATGAGCAAACAATCCGTTTTCTGCATGAAACGGGACGAAATGCAGAACATATTGAGCTTGTCGAGAAATACTGCAAAGAACAAATGCTTTTCGCGTCGTCAGATCAACCGATTCCGAACTATTCAAAAGTGCTGACTCTCCACTTGTCCGATGTCGAAGCCTGTTTGGCGGGGCCGAAACGTCCACAAGATCGCCTGCCACTTGGGAAAGTGAAAGCATGTCTCGCTCAATTTCAAGATAAAACTCTCCTTGAAAAGGAGGGGAGCCAGGAGAAACATTCACTCCAAAATGGTTCTGTCGTGATTGCTTCAATCACCAGTTGCACGAACACGAGTAATCCGAATTTGATGATCGCCGCTGGACTTGTCGCAAAAAAAGCCATCGAAAAAGGAATGGTAATTCCAAATTACGTCAAAACGAGTCTTGCTCCCGGTTCTCGTGTTGTGACTGATTATCTCGAGAAAGCAGATTTACTGAAACCACTCGAATCGCTCGGTTTTTATGTGGCTGGATATGGCTGCATGACCTGCATCGGAAACAGTGGCCCGCTTCCAGAATCAGTCGAAACGAAAATAAAAGACGAAAATTTGACTGTTTGCGCCGTTTTGAGTGGTAATCGCAATTTTGAAGGACGCGTTCATCCACTTGTAAAAGCGAACTTTTTGGCATCTCCGCCACTTGTCGTCATTTACGCACTCGCTGGAACCATGAATATCGACTTGACAACAGAGCCGGTCGGAAAGGATGGAAATGGAAAACCTGTTTTTCTCTCTGATCTCTTTCCCTCCGACGCAGAAGTCGCAGAATCAGCCAAATCGGCTCTTTCGTCCGAAACATATCAAAGCCGATACAACGACGTTTTCAACTCTAATTCGAATTGGAATGCCATTCCCACTAATACGACAGAACTTTTCAACTGGAATCGAAAAAGTACATATATTCAAGAACCGCCGTTTCTTGATAGATTGATTTTGGCAGAGCCGCCGAAATCGTCTCTTTCAATTGACCAAGCTCGCTGCCTTCTCCTTCTCGGTGATTCAGTGACGACCGATCACATTTCTCCCGCCGGTTCAATCAAACCTGATTCTCCCGCAGGAAAATACTTGATTGAACGCGGCGTTTCTGTTTCCGATTTTAATAGTTATGGCTCTCGTCGTGGCAATGACCGAGTGATGGCTCGTGGTACTTTTGCGAACATTCGCATCCGAAATCTGCTAATTCCTGGAACAGAGGGGGGAGTGACGAAGTATTTTCCGACTGGAGAGATTTTACCGGTGTATGATGCCGCCATGAAATACCAAGAAACTCGCACCCCACTTGTAATTATTGCCGGACTCGAATATGGAACAGGGAGCAGCCGCGACTGGGCGGCAAAAGGGACCGCTCTTCTCGGCGTGAAAGCGGTTTTCGCATCGAGTTTTGAGCGAATTCATCGCGGCAATCTAGTCGGAATGGGAATTTTGCCACTCGAATTTTTGCCAAATGCCACATGGGAAACTCTCCAATTGACTGGCGAAGAAGAATTTTCTCTTCCAGAACTCACAGAAGATTTCAAACCTGGAAGTGAAATTTCAGTCCATGCAACGAAAAAAGTCGCCGAAAATCGTTTCATGGAGACAACTTTCAACGTAAAAGTCCGAATCGACACTCTCGTCGAGTGGCAATACTATCTAAATGGAGGGATTTTGCAAACTGTTTTGCGTGGTTTTGCCGATTTATAAAAAATGCACCTGACATACTGATCAAATTGGTCATATTTATGAGCTGCTAATGTAAATTTGCGGATAATTCTGCGTGTAAACATTTTTTTTGCATAAATTTAAGAAAAAAAGTATTTTTACTATAGATTTTTTTATTTAATACGATATAATATCTTCCCGATGCGATGATGTTTTGTCGTATTGCTCTCCCAACTTGCTTTTTCAGACTTCGATGAGACACCCCATGTTTTTTATTCATCCAGTTCTCGGAATTTCTTTATTTCCGAATACATTCCCTTGTTGTACTATAAGTTCCCGCACATTGCCTTCTCAAAATTGATGAAATAGATGGCATGTGAAATAGTTGGAACCACAAGTGGAAATGGCTTTTAGTCATATTCAACTCTGCATGAGGCATGGTGGTTCGATCAAGGATGTCGTTTTGTATAAAAGAGACAAATAACCGGCATAATCGAATTTTTTTCGATGTTCCATTCACCTTGATTGATAGTAATTTTTTTCCAAATTGCCAATTTTTTGGGCACGTCCCCCGATTGTATTGTATACTTTGGATGTCAACACATTTTTGTGAGAAGTTGATAAAATTTTTAGTGAGAAGTTGATAAAAAAAGTTCGAGAGCCAACTTAAAAAAATAATTTGAAATAATTGCAGAAAAATGGCGACCATGTTGTACTAAATTTCGTATGGTATGTTTGATGGCTCTTTTGAGCGGAATCAATCCAACCAATTCCCCCCACATTTTGAGTGGATGGTTTTTAAGAAACCTAAAACACTTTTTGACAGGAGTACTAACTTGTACGATACTGATTCGATGATCGATGATTTTGACGATGCCGTCAATCCTGAGGAGGAAATGTTGAACCTGAGCGATGTGGAAATCGATGAGGACGATTTAGTCGACGCTCTTCTTGTCGATGACGACATTGATGATGACGAAACAGAATTGCTCGACGAAGACATTCTTCGTCTGGAAGCGGATGAAGCGTGGTCCGATGATCCCGTTCGCATGTATTTGACTCAAATGGGTGAAATACCGCTTTTAACACGTCCGCGTGAAATTGCTCTGGCAAAACAGATCGAAATCACACGGCGAAAATTTCGTGCCAGATTGCTTGAATGTGATTATGTATTGCAGCACGCAGTCAGAACATTGCAGCGAGTCTATCAAAATGATTTGCCGTTCGACCGAAATGTTCAGACTTCTCCGACCGAATGTCTTGAAAAACAGCAGATATTGAAGCGTTTTCCTCATAATTTGCAGACATTGGTTTCGATAGTTCACCGAAACAAGCATGATTATTACGTCACAACAAACAAAACCCGGTCGCCCGAAGAACGGAAAATGGCGTGGATGCGACTGGGAAGAAGCCGTCGCCGCGCTGTTCGTCTCATTGAAGAACTCGGACTTAGAACTCAGCGAATTGAGTCGATGATTCCAACTCTCGAAGAATTCAGCAGACGAGTTGATGAATTGAAGGTGCGAATAGTCCAGCATCGTGCCAGTGGACGTCCTGATTATGAAAGACAGGGATGGAGAGACGAATTCCGAAACATTTTGCAAATTACTCAGGAAACACCGACGAGTTTGCGAAATCGAATTAAATATGTGAAAGACCTTTTTGTGAAATATCAAGAAGCCAAACGAGGTCTCTCGGAAGGAAACCTTCGACTTGTCGTCTCAATTGCGAAAAAATATCGAAATCGTGGTCTGAGCTTTCTCGATTTGATTCAGGAAGGAAATGCCGGTCTGATGCGTGCTGTCGATAAATTTGAATATCGGCGTGGATTCAAGTTTTGCACTTATGCAACTTGGTGGATCAGACAGGCGATTACTCGTGCGGTCGCCGATCAGAGTCGAACGATTCGGATTCCCGTTCACATGGTCGAAACGATGTCGAAAATGAGAAATGTCTCTCGAAAATTGTTCCAAGAAAAGGGACGTGAACCGACAATTGAAGAAACGGCAACTGCCGCAAACTCGCCGGTCGAAGACACACGTCGTATTTTGGCAATGAATCGATATCCGATCAGTCTCGACAGACCCGTCGGAAACAGCGAAGATTCGCATTTCGGAGATTTGCTCCCAGATGATACTGCCGAAAATCCAGCAATTGGAGCGACGCAGGAAATGCTGCGACTGAAAATCGCCAATGTTCTCAAAACGCTCAGTTATCGAGAACGTGAAATTATCAAGTTGAGATATGGACTCGGAGATGGTTATAGTTACACTCTCGAAGAGGTGGGACACATTTTCAAAGTTACACGAGAACGTATTCGACAAATTGAAGCGAAGGCCGTCCGAAAGTTGCAGCAGCCGAATCGAAGTCAAGATTTGGTTGGATTCCTCGATTAAAAAAAGAGGGCAAAAATATACATTACAAGTATTTGCGTTTACAAAGCCCGTGTTTCAAGGAGCCGGAGACGAAAGTGATGTTCCACAGTAGTCTCTGGATTATTTTCCATTGCCGCCAATTTCTGTAACAGATGACATCATTGCCGCCCGGGCCAGTGCCGCCGGCGGTTCTTTTCGTGGGCTGATTCGTTTGAGCGGCCCCAATGTTATTGCGTCGCTGCATCGTCTTATTACTTCCGATTTGGAAAAGGTTTTGCAGAGTGCCACTGCTCCGATTATTATCGAAGGAAATATCTTTCCGTGGAATGATGAGAGACCAGTTCCGGCAACATTTTACTACTGGACGCAAAATCGAGGATTCACCGGCGAATCGTCTTTGGAAATTCACACAATTGGTTCTCCTCCGATTTTGGACGCAATTCTTGCTGCTTTTTGCCGGTCTGATAACAATTCAGACAATCGGTTTGACAGCCATTCTGACAGGATGAATCGAACAACTTTGAATCGAACAACTTCGGAAAAATATCAGACACTTCCGAGTGGATGTCAATGCCAATTGGTGCGATTGGCCCGACCAGGCGAGTTCACGATGAGGGCTTTTTTGAATGGACGCATCAATTTAATGCAGGCAGAAGCAGTGCTTGGTGTTATCGATTCTGTTTCAGAAAAGGAACTTGCTATTTCGTTACAACAACTTGCAGGCAATGTCGCATTACCACTAAAATCTATTCGTGAAAGACTCTTAAATGCGCTGATTCTTATCGAAGCTGGTCTCGATTTTTCTGAAGAGGATATTTCGTTTTTGCCGCACGATGAGTTGTTGCAAATTATTTCAGATTCACAAATACAGCTGCGTCGCCTCTTTTCTGCAACAAAAAATCGTGGCATTTCATCAGACAAACCGCGAATTGTTCTGACGGGTCCGCCAAATGCCGGAAAAAGCACGCTTTTTAACAAGCTAATTGGTAAGTCGGATGCCATTATCTCGCCGATTGCTGGAACCACACGCGATTATCTCGAAGCCGACTGGATATGCAGAGACACACCATGTATTTTGGTTGACACGGCGGGATTGGAATCTGTTACAACAAAAGAAATTGATCAAGTAGCAATGCAGCAAGCAAACAAAGCAATAATGAACGCCGATGTTTTAATTTGTTGCGTCGAAACATCATGCGAACTTGAAGAATTCCCGAATAAAATTGTTGAAATCACAAAAAACGAAGAAACAAACTCAAATACTATTTTTATTCGTACAAAATCAGATTCGGTTTCTGACTTTGTTAATGAAACGAAAAAAAGTGAAAAATTTGACTGGATATTTGTTTCAGCAAAAACAGGAATGGGACTCGAATCACTCAGAGACCGCATTTCAGATTGTCTTCAGTCGTCGCATTTTGCAGATGTATTATTACCAGGAACGGCACTGCGATGTCAACAGGCAATCGAAATGAGTCTCGAATTATTGGATCAGACACAAATTTGTCTGCAAGAAATCGGCGATGAATCTCTGGTCGCCCTTCATCTTCGCACTGTGATCAACACGCTCGGTCTAATTGATGGGAGTGTTCACACAGACGACATTCTTGATGCGATTTTCAGCCGTTTTTGTATCGGAAAATGAGGAATTGTTTGCCACTGACCGTTTTATGAGACAAATCGTTTAACGGCGAGAGTTACATTCTGGCCTCCGAATCCAAAACTATTACTCAGAGCAGCATTTACCACCGCTTTTCGTGGCTCATTGGGAACATAATCAAGATCACAGTCGGAGTCAAGATTTTTGTAATTGATTGTGGGAGGCAAAATTCCGTCTCGCATTGCCAGCATACAATAGATCAATTCACTTGCTCCGGCGGCGGCAACAAGATGGCCTGTCACACTTTTTGTACTGGAAACTGGAATTTGATGAGCGTGAGTTCCAAAAAGTGTTTTGATGGCGAGCGTTTCAACACGATCATTCACCGATGTACTCGTTCCATGTGCATTGATATAATCAATGTCATTTAGTCCGAGATTTGCATCTTCGAGTGCCATTTTCATACATCCAATAGCACCGCGTCCTTCTGGGTGAATGTCGGTGATACGAAACGCATCTGATGTCGCTCCATATCCGGCCAATTCCGCATAAATTTTTGCTCCTCGTTTTTGAGCGTGTTCGAGGTTTTCGAGAATGACAATCGCCGCTCCTTCTCCGAGGACAAATCCGTCCCGCTCTTTGTCGAATGGACGAGAAGCTCCTTTCGGATCATCGTTATTAGTACTGAGCGCAGTGAGAAGATTGAATCCAGTGACACCAAATGGATGAATCATCGAATGTGTTCCGCCTGCAATCATAATATCGGCTTCGTCTCGTTTGATGAGCATCCCAGCTTCGCCGATTGCCTGCGCACTTGCGGCGCACGCAGTAAGACAGTTGACGTTTGGCCCAAATGCCTGAAACATCGAAGCCAAATGTCCGGCGGGCATGTGCGGTTCGAGTTCCAGTTCTTTCACTGAATCAAGAGATTGCACACCCTTCTCAATGAATTTGCCCATGTCAAAGTTTCCATCCGATTCGCCATCTAAACCAGCAAGAACCATCTCGGTGAATTGATTAAAATCTTGCTTGCCTTCGCCGGCCCCGGTGTAAACCCCCATTCGTTCTGAATCGTATTCAAATGCTTTCGATTTCGTCTCGGAATTCCAGAGGCCCGCATCAACCATGGCACGAAAACCGGCGACCAGAGCAAACTGCGTGTGTCTGTCCTGCAATTTCCAGTCATTAGGATTCTCGTCGATCAAAGACATGTCGAAATTTTTTACTTCCGCCGCGATTTTTGTCGGGAAATTTGCTGCATCAAAGAGAGTGATCGGTCCAACTCCCGATTCGCCGGAGAGCAATTTTTTCCAAACCACCTCCACTTCGTGTCCGAGTGGAGTAACCAAACCAATTCCGGTGATGACAACACGACGTTTCATGTGGGACCTTCAATCAATAAAAAAATCGGGAAAAAGAACAAATCAGATTTGACTTGGGCACAAATAGATCACAGTGAAAACCCGCCTAAGTATTTTGTCGTGGATCAATCAGCTTGGAACCATCTGCTGCGATTCCGACCTCGAAAACACGGAAAATACGCATCATTTCGATCATATCACCATCGTCAAAGAGGGATTTATCAGAAAACGCATTGCCGAGATGTGCAAACATCAACTCGCCATCTGCCACTAGTTTATCATCGCAAAATGCTGCGACAGTGGCAATTCCGCCGTCATCACGAATTGCATCAAGCTGAACTTGATATCGCAGCAATGAGCCAGGAATAATGGCCACTTCGTGAAAAACGAGTTTAGGAATTTTGGCCAAAACGACCTTTTCTTTGTATCCTTTTGCTTCGCATAAAAGGAGACCGGCGGTCTGTGCGATCCCTTCAATAATAAGAGAACCGGGCATCACCGGAAAAAATTTGAAATGGTCGTGCAAGTGGTCTTCGGCAAGAGAAACAGCTTTCACAGCTTCTGCTCGCTTTTGACTTTCAAAACTCGTAAATCGATCTATCCAGTACCAATGCATTAGAGGAGATTCAGTAAAGTATTTGCCATATATTGACTGGTTAATTTCGTTTATTTGTGTGCCAAATCATCCCGCCCTTTTGTGCTCCCATACTTTGAAAGAATGGAATTTTTTGTTTGGCTCCTTCGTGTCTTTTTAAGCGGAGAAACGAGTTAAGCGGAGAAACAAAGGACAGGAATGAATTTTGGCAAAATTCTAAATTCCCAGTTTATTTTCAACAAGATGGCACATATCTTGGACCGTCAAAATTGTTGTCAAATTCTGAATCATCGGATTCTTTTCAAAGGTTTCGAGGTTTGCATAGGGAATTCGTTTTTTGAGTTCAGCGAGTCCTTCTGCGGTTAGTTTTCCTTCGACTGCATATTTCCCAGTTGTATCATTCACGATTTCATCGGGGACAAGCTCACCGCGTTCAATTTTAATGTTGAATGCTTTTTCGAGTCGATAAACGATGTCGAGGAGATCAATTGACTCCGCACCCAAATCTCCGACGAGAGTCGCTTTACTTGTGACCTCATCGTCATCGACAGCGAGAGCTTCTACTAATGCACTTTTAACTCCTTCGAATACTTCCTCTTTTGACGACATTGTCTATTCTCCTCAAAAAATTGTGAAAAATGAGTTATGAAATGTTTCCGGCAAAAACCGTCCTCACAGAGCCGCCCATTATAGCCGTTTTTTGGAAGTGCGACAAGATGGGGGACAATACGAGTGTCAACATGTGGATTTTTGAAAATTTGTTTGAATAATCAGCAATTTTTCGACTTGCTCGGAAATTCCTGATTTTGCTGTATAAAATATACAGTGAATCGTCATCAATTAGATGTTTAACCCGCTTTCGTAGAAAGCGGTTGTTTCGCAAAACAAAGCAAATTTCTAAAAAAATGACACTAACAAAAGTATCTTTTTATGCCAGTGTGCTGAATAAAGGCCGGAGAGTGAACCAAACCGTCATTTGCCAGCGAGAATTTCCTGTTGCTTTTTTTTGCTGAGCGACGCAAACAGAATTTTGTACGATTCGTCAATCAGTTCTTCAAGAAAATCGTTGGAAATATCACTTTCGAGCGAAATGGAATTCCAATGACGCTTATTCATGTGATAACCAGGAGTGACTTCCTTATGATTCATTCGAAGGAGGTGTCCATAATTCGGCTCCAATTTGAGTGTGATGATTGATTCCTTCTTCGGATTCTGCATAATCAAAACGAAAAATTTGCCATTGATCATATATCGAGTCACATCCCACTCTTTTTTGTATTCAGCGACACATCCCGGCTTTTTGCAGCAATAATCGTCAATCGATGCGTATTGTTTCGGCAAATAACGGACGGAAGTGTAGTTCTTTTTCGGCGGTTTTCGAGATGCTTTTATGGAAAATTCCAATTTTTCTCCTTCCGACGCTCTCACCGTATTTCTTTCCATCGCCTCCAATTTAAGGTGTTGTGGCATCTTTTCGATGGCATATCTTAAAGTGATTCGTGGCATTGTCGCTTTGTGTTTCATGACGAACTGAAATACAGCATCTTGGTCTGATTCACTGGCGGCTTTTAGCATCCAGCCACATCCTTTTTGAACAAGGTCTTTGGAATCGAGGAGTAATACATCGGCTATTTCAAAAATTTCTTTGTGAAAAAGTTTTTTCCGAGCGGGAATAATCAACGAGACAGCGGCGGCGCGGCGCATCCATGGATTTGACGATTTTGCCCATGATTTCAGCTTCGTAATCTGGCTGGGAAACATCTCGAAAAACATCCCCATCGTGTGATTACAGAACGAGTCGCAAGTTGCCCAGTTCGTAATATATCGTTCGATCCACGTTTCGAACAGAGGCAAATCTTTCACTTTGAATTTGTTACGAAAACGATAAATCCATTCACAGGCGATGTATGACTCTTCGAAATAGTTCGATTTCCACAATTCCTCACAGATGGCGAAAACTTCTTCTTTCGACTTGTTTTTTATGGCAGCAAAGTGTTCTTTTGCGACACGATTTACCAAATCAGCTTTCACGCCGAGAAATTTAACTTTTTGGTAATCATTTTCCTTAAAAAACCGTTTTGCACTTTCAATGGTTTTTTCGTCGATCAATTCGATCAACGATTTTCGTATGTTTTTGAGTAACTTTTCCATGTAATAATATCGCGTTTGTGATATATGAAACTTATTTTTGGGCTTCTATTCTTAGTGTTCATGTATGATAATCTATCACAGACCGGTGTGATTGGTCAATAGTTACTTTGGTATTTTTTTGAAAAAATGACTTGTCCCGAGGCGATGAGTGGTGTATGATGAGAGAGTGTTGAAATGGACGAATTTCGTATGAATTTTGACGCGATTTGTCGTGAACGCTTATCATTTTCAGTACAATTATGGAAGAAATATCATCATGGCTTTTGGATTTGGCCAGTGGAGACGCAGAAGTTTCGCGCCGTCTTTGGAATGAGTATTTCGGCAAGTTAGTTCGACTGGCTCGTCGAAAACTCGCAGGAATGCCTCTGCGCGATGTAGATGAGGAGGACATTGCTCTGAGTGCGATGAATAGTTTTTACACTGGAATGTGCGAGAAAAAATTTGAAAGTATTCGGAATCGAGAAGACCTCTGGAAGTTGCTTGTTACAATTACAGCGAGAAAAGCGACGGCAAAACGCCGCCGCCATTTTGCTCAAAAGCGCGGCGGCGGCGAAGTTCGCGGCGAATCGGTTTTCCTGCGAAATGACGATTTCGAACAGGAGGGCATCGGGAACATTTTGGGAAAGGAACCGACTCCTGAACTGGCGGCGGGAGTGGCCGAAAATTGTCAAAAACTCCTCGATCAATTGGGCGACGACACTCTGCGACAAATTGCGATACTTACTCTCGAAGGTTTTCGTACTGAAGAAGTGGCCACCAAAATCGGATGTGTGCGCCGAACTGTCGAAAGAAAACTCGAACGAATCCGCGAAATTTGGAGTGCCAGCAAAGATGTTTAATCATTTCCACTGCAAACGAAACGGCAACAAAATGTCCATTTTACATCTGTATTTTGATGTCATTTGCAACAGTAAATAAATAATTGTTGCAAATGAAATGTTTTCCATTTCTGACTCCGATAGGAGTCTTAGAACGGTAGAAAATCGTGCAACATAAACATCGTCCCCATCGGGGACTTAGAACGGTTTATTTTTTACCGCTCTGAGCCTCCTGCGGAGGCAAAATTGTTTTCGTTACATTTTCTACCGTTCTAAAATCCCTTCGGGATTGTGGAAGTGCCACATTTAATTGTTTACAGTTTCTAATGACAAAATTACAAATTAACCACAAATTAACACGCAAAAAAACATGCAAAAAAACACATTCTCTCCAAACAAAATGATTGTTTGTGCGATCATCAGCTTTTCGATCTTACTGATTGCTGGTGTTTTACAGATCATGGCAGATGAAGAAAAGCCGGTCAATAGTCATATTCGGTCCGTCGGTGTATTCAAAAATGGAGTCGCCTTTGTCGAAGAAGAAATCTTCATTGACGCGGCAGGAAATTATCTGTGGACGAAAGTGCCCGCCTCGATTCATGGCTCCTTTTTTATCGAAAGCGATGCCGAAGTTGAAACGCAAATCACACAAAGAGAAATTGATGCACCCATCGAAATTTCGGATATGATCCGATTTCAAAAAGACCTCGCAGGAAGAAAAGTGAGACTGCATCTCGTTCGCGGCGATTCAGAAGACATTATCACAGGAATTTTGCGTTCTTTTGAATCACGAGAAAAACAGGGAACATCATTGATCGACGAAACGACTGGACAATCCATATTACCTACAACTCCAGTTTCATATTGTTCGTCCGTTTATCAGCCGCCGATCTATTCGGCAGTGGGAAATCTCGGTGGAATTCTGCCGCAAATAATTATTGATACGGAAACAGGAACGCAAATTTTGAGTTCGGTACTTGTTCAACGAGTCGAAATTTTGGACGACATTCCATTCACGACCATCAAAAAACAGATGCCGGTGATGCTTTTTTCAGTCAAAGAGTCGTCTGGAAAGTTGGGAACTAATGCAAAATTGAACGACAAATTGGGGGACAAACCGAATGAAAAAAATGGACAAACATCGCACACGATTCGTATTTCGTATTTGACGAAAGGACTCTGTTGGATGCCGAGTTATCGCGTTGATATTGTCGATTCCAAACGACTTTCAATTGAGCAAAACGCGCTTCTTCTGAATGAGTGGGACAATTTGACGAAAACGGAAGTGGCACTCATCAGTGGTTTTCCGCAAATCGAGTTCGAAAATTCGTCGTCGCCGATGGACCCACGCATTTCACTCGCCACATTTTTTCAATCACTTGCCAATCGAAACAATCGTGGTCATGGTAATAATCATATTGTGACTCAGCAGGCAGTCATGTTCAACTCTTTTAGTCCATCTGCTGGAACCGACCCATTTGCGGATAATGCGTCTGGAAATGTTGCAAGTGCAGGAGGCGAAGGACCTGACACATTTTTTCAATCAATTGGACCCCGCTCGCTTCAAAAAGGGGACTCCCTCTTCCTTTCAACTGGGAAAGGAACCGCCAATTATGAACGGCTGATTTATTGGAATATTCTCGATTCCCGAGATGAATGGGGGAGGACTATCGACAGCAATTCGTACAATAATTCTGCCTCGTATGGACGCACGACATCTGGAACGATTGGAAACGACAGCAATCGGCAATTTTTGGAACCCTGGGACATTTTGCGTTTCAAAAATCCTTTTCCTTTTCCTATGACGACCGCGCCTGCTGTGGTTGTTGGAGATGGCAAGTTTTATGGACAAAACACCAGTTTTTGGACAAATCCAGACGAAGAAACCCTCCTGCCAGTTACAAAATCACTGAGTGTTCGTGTGAAATCGGAAGAAACCGAAAAGGATTACATTTTTGTATCAACTGATTCAGAGCAGAAATCGGGACAAATTAACAGCGAAACAACATCGCCTTTTTCTACTCCTGTTACTACTCCCCTTCCTACTTCCATTCGTCCTGTTGCCACTCCTGTTTATTCTCCCGTTCCTACTGCTTTTACTGCTCCTTCGTCGCAGGGACTAAATCCACCTTTGCCTATTCCGCTTATTCCGCTTCAGCACACCAGTTTTCGCCCAGTTCCCGGCCAAAATTCGGTTTTGCAACTTACTTCCGCATCAGGAAAGGCTCCGCCACAACAAATGAGTTACAATGGATATCAATATCGACTTGTTTTTGTCGAAACAGAAATCACGATTACAAATCAGCGACAAGAAAATTGTGCGATGTTGATTCGTCGCCAAATCAGCGGGCAACTTTTTGAAGGAAAAGTGGGTGATTCCGAAATGTTCAGTGAATCGAATCCGAGACCGGAAAACAAAGCACTTTCTCCGACTGATTGGATGAGTTATGTCAATCGACGAGCGGAATTGTCGTGGAACATCGTTCTTGCACCGGGCGAAACTAAAAAATTGACCACTCTCCATTCACTCTGGGTGCGAATGTAAATTTGCCTGATTTCGTGGATACTTTCCCCAAAAATCGTGAAAAAAATTTAGTGTCAGATGACACAAATCAAATTCGTGATACAATGAACTATGTTCTTTGGCGATATTCAGCATCGCAAAGAGTTTCGTCGAATTTTCCCCTTTATTCTTTTTTTCGTTTTAATCAACATGACACAATCGACAATCGAAGTACACTGGCACGATCACGCAGTTTCCCGAACAGAACGCGAACAGGTCAATAGCAACAAAGGATGTGTGGTTTGGTTCACCGGTCTGAGTGCCTGTGGAAAAAGCACCATCGCAAATTTGGTCGATCACCTTCTTTTCAAGCAGCGATTTCACAGTTTCGTTTTGGATGGAGACAATGTGCGACATGGACTAAATGCCGCCCCCAAAATGCTACAAGATCGTGGACACAGTGAAGAATTCGCCAAACGATTTGGACTCGGATTCTCCGCACAAGACCGCGAAGAAAATATTCGTCGCATCGGCGCAGTCGCAAAACTGTTCGCAGATGCCGGTCTAATCGCTTTAACAGCTTTTATTAGTCCATACAAACGAGACCGTGATTGGGTGCGGGCCACAATGTCAGAAGGCGATTTCATCGAAATTTTTGTCGATGCACCTCTCGATGTGTGTGAAAAACGTGATCCAAAAGGTCTTTACAAAAAAGCCCGCGCAGGAGAACTGAAAGGATTCACTGGAATTGATGATCCGTATGAAGCTCCCGAAAAACCTGAATTGGTTTTGGACGCAGGAAGCAAAACAGCGGAACAACTTGCCGAAGAAGTTATAGCTTTCCTGAAATCAAAAGGAAAAATTTAACTTGTCGTCTCGAAAATCAATTCCAGTAAAACCGTTCGCGGTTTTAGATTTTTTGGGAATACAAAATTCGCGTCAATGTTTGGCGAGCCGCGTTTGGTCGGTTTATTTGGCGAGCCGCCAACGTAAGTTGGCGGGTTTGTTTGGCGGACCCCCCGACGTAAGTTGGCGGGTTTGTTCGGCAAATCGCCCTGAAATGGCAAGATAAATCGATATAAATCGGTGCGGTTTTTGTGCGTCCTTTCAGGGCAGTCGAATTTTAGCTGTATTTATGAAATTTATGGAAAAAGGACATAATATCCGTGAACGCATACAAAACATAAATCATCTACAAACCACTCGGCAATCAACGATAAATCGTCGGCCGCCGCGACTGGTAAAAACCGATGCCACACCAACTCCTCCTCTCATTTTGAGGAGGAGTGCCCGAATGGCGGTGTGGTTCGGAATTTGCGGGGAAAATCTCCGCTGCTAACTGAAATGTCTTTCAACTCACTTAGATTTTGTTTGGTTAAACCACTTTTTTTACAATGTTGATATGTTAAATAAATATCTCGATCACGCCGTATTACTCCCCCAAATGACACGACAAGAGGCGACCGACTGGATTCAGTCGGGCATCAAATACAAGGTAAAAACGGTTTGTGTGCGTCCATGTGACATTGATCTTGCCGTCAAACTTTGCAAAGGGACCGAAACCGAAGTTTCATGCGTCCTCGGATTTCCGCACGGTTCTATTTGTACAGAATCGAAAGCTGCCGAAGCAATGCTTTACTGCAAAAAAGGGATCGCAGAAATTGATATGGTCGCCAATTATGGATGGATTCGCAGCGAAATGTGGGACGAAGTTCGAAATGACATCAAAGCAGTCGTTGATGTCGCACATGCCAATTCGCCGAAAGTTTTGGTCAAAGTAATTTTTGAAACCAGTCAACTGACGAAAGAGCAGATTATCAAAACAACGGAAATCTGCATCGAAGTTGGTGCTGACTTTGTCAAAACGTCAACTGGATTCAATGGCGAAGGTGCGAAGGAAGAAGATGTCGATTGCATGTTGAATACTGCTGCTGGTCGAATCAAGGTCAAACCATCTGGCGGAATTCGAGATGCGGTTCGTGCCAGAATGTTCATCGACAAAGGCGTTCATCGATTAGGAGTGAACGGTTCCAGTAGTCCCGCAATTTGTGATGGCGACTCCGAAGCATGTAAATCCAGTAACTCAGCATGTAACTCCGAATCTTGTAACAAAAACAAAGGAGGATATTAAATTGGACTTGCACTTAAAAGACAAAGTTGTTCTGGTGACTGGGGCGGCAACTGGACTCGGCAAATCAATTGCACTCATTTTGGGCCAAGAAGGAGCGAAAGTCGCCGTCAATTATCGCAGTCGAAAATCAGAAGCCGATGCTGTTGTTGACGAAATTCGTACAAAAAGCGGAAGTGATGCGATCTCCGTTTATGGCGATGTTTCCAGCGAAAGCGACGTATTTGACATGTTCAAAGAAATCGAACAAAAACTCGGACCAATCGATATTTCCGTGAACAACGCCGCATATTGTGCGAATCCCGAATGCGCAGAACTATCGACAGAAGAGTATCAAAAATGCGTCGATATTAACTTGAAAGGAATGTTCCTCGTTTGCCGTGAAACCGTGCGAAAACTGCGCGCCCGAAAGACCAAAGGGAATATTGTAAACGTCTCGTCTCAGGCTGCGATGCGCGGCTCACAAAGTGGGAAAACAGTTTACGACATGACTAAAGCGGGAATGCTCGGATTCACACGTTCCCTGGCAATTGACACAGCAAAAGACGGAATTCTTGTCAATGCGGTTTTGCCAGGTCTGATGTACACCGAAATTCTCTCCAAACAAATTGATGCCGATCCTGATCGATATAACAAACGCGCTCCACTCGGTCGATTGGCGCAAACCGAAGAAATTGCTCGTGTTGTTGTTTTTCTTTGTTCGGATGCCGCCAGTTACATGACCGGTGCGACAGTCGATGTCAGTGGTGGAATGGCACTTCATTAAACATTGTTTTTGTATCATCAATTATGAAAAACTATTTGCTCGGAGTAGACTGTGGTTCAACAATGGCAAAAGCAGCTCTGTTCGACTCCGCAGGGCGTGAACTGGCAGTCGCATCTCGGAAAATTGAACATATTTATTTAAATCCTGACTGGACCGAAAACGACATGGATGCCGTCTGGTGCAATGTCTGCGACGTGATTCGGGAAGTTGTAGTCCAAGCAAAAATTGATTCAAAACTTATTGCTTGTGTGACATGCACCGGGCATGGAAATGGTATTTATCTCGTTGCCGAAAACGACCAGCCTGCTCGAAATGGAATAATATCTTCCGATGGACGTGCAAGAAAATACATCGAACAGTGGACCAAAGACAATGTTCTCGACAAAATTCTCCACAAAACGATGCAGTCGATGTGGCCCGCACAGCCGAACGCACTTCTTCGCTGGTTGATCGACACTGAACCAGAAACAATGGCGAAGACGAAATGGATGTTCATGATTAAAGATTTCGTGCGATATCGATTGACCGGTGAGGCGTATATGGAGTTGACTGACATGTCTGGAACCAGCCTGATTGATGTTGGACGCGCCACTTATGACGATGACCTTCTCGCCGAATGGGGCCTCTCTGACTGGAAACGAATAATGCCGCCGCTCAAAAAATCGGCAGATATTTGTGGTGCGATAACTGCCGATGCTGCTCGAAAAACCGGTCTCACTGAAGGAACTCCTGTTGCTGGTGGTATGTTCGACATTGATGCGTGTGGACTGGCCGTCGGAATGACCGACGAAACTCGCTTTTGCATGGTCGCCGGAACTTGGGGAAATAACCAATTTATCTCGAAAACCCCAGTCGTTGACCGCGACATGTTTATGACAAGTTGTTATAGTATTGACGACTACTATCTGATGCTCGAAGGAAGTGCAACTTCGGCATCAAACTTAGAATGGTTCGTCTCTCGTTTCTTCGAATGTGACAAGGAACTGCTGAACATTAAAGGTGATGCAAGAAACATCTATGAGTATTGCAGCGAACTGGTTTCTCAAACGAATCCCTCCGACACAAACATTATTTTCGTTCCATTTTTGTACGGAAACCCCGTCGATCTCGATGCCAAAGCCTGCTTGTTTGGATTGGATGGGAGGCACACACGATCACACGTCATGCGGGCAGTTTTTGAAGGAATTGTGTTCGGGCATCGTTGGCACGCAGACCGACTCATGAAATTCCGCGATCAACCTGACACGATCAGACTGACTGGCGGTGCTGTCAATAGTGCCGTTTGGGCTCAGATGTTCGCCGATATTTTCCAGATTCCAGTCGAAATTCCAGCTGGCACGGAACTTGGATGTTTTGGGGCGGCAATCTGTGGAGCCGTTGCTGTCGGCCTTTTTCCTTCGTACACCGAAGCCTGTGATGCGATGGTGCGAATTGATCGACGGTTTGAACCCGATAAATCGCTCATTGAAATTTACCAAAAAAAATACTCCCACTATAAAATTCTTCTCGAAACTCTCGCTCCAATATGGAGTACGTTGACAAAATAACTAACCAAAACTCACCAAAACTTACAAATACTAACCAATACCAAGTCATGCAAGCAATTGTATATCACGCACCAGGAGATATTCGTTTCGAAAATATTCCGAAGCCAGAATGCAAAGACGGCGAGTTGCTCGTCAAAGTCGATGCCTGTGCAGTTTGTGGAACCGATCTGAAAAGCAAAAATCACGGGAATCCACGAATCAAAGCTCCGCTTGTCATGGGACACGAGTTCACAGGCATTGTCGCAGAAGTTTCACAGACCGCGATCAGTGGATTCAATGTCGGCGACCGGATTGTTATGGCGACCAGTGTCTCATGTGGTGAATGCTTTTACTGCAAAAAAGGTTTCAAAAATCTTTGCTTAAATCTTGCGCCGATGGGATTTTCATATCATGGTGGAATGGCAGAATACGTTGCTATTCCTGCTCTCGCACTGAAAGGGGGACATGTCGTCAAAGTTCCGCAGCAAGTCGAAGCAAAATATGCCGCACTTGCCGAACCAGTGAGCTGTGCTGTCAACTCGGTCGATCAGTGCAAAGTGCAGCAGGGAGACACCGTTTTGGTCATGGGAGCCGGTCCAATGGGACTACTAAATGCCGTTGTCGCCAAAGCGATGGGGGCATCGACGATCATCATGTCGGAACTCAATTCACTTCGACGTGAACAGGCGGCGAATTTTGCTATTGATATTCTAGTTGATCCTGCGTCCGAAAATATTGCCGAAATTGTCAAAAAAGCGACTGGTGGAATTGGTGCTGATGTTGTAATAGTCGCAGCACCGGCCGCTTTTCCACAAGAACAGGCACTTTCACTTGTACGAAAACAAGGAACGGTCTGCCTTTTTGCATCACTTCCGGTCGGAAAATCAATGATCAACATTGACAGTCGTATTCTGCATTATGGAGAAATTCGAATGATTGGCACGAGTGATTCGACACCTGAACACGTCAAAACGGCGGTTTCTCTTATTGCAACAAAAAAGATTCCAGTCGAAAAAATCGCCTCGCATATTTTGCCGTTCAATCAGATCGACAAAGCGTTTGAATTGATGGTCAGCGGCGAAGCACTGCGAGTAGTTCTCATTCCGTCTAATGAATAAAATTAGGAGCATAAAATCATGACAACAGCAACAACGCCGGCGCAGGATGTTACTTTTCAGCAAATTCGGGAAACGATAAGTGAACTGGCCGCATTAACCAAATTTGCGGAGCAGGAACGCCTGAAAATGCAGGCGAGTTGGGAGCAGGAACGCCAACAAAGAGAGCAGGAACGCCAACAAAGGGAGCAGGAACGCCTGAAAATGCAGGCAAAGTGGGAGCAAGAACGCCAACAAAGAGAGCAGGAACGCCAACAAAGGGCAAAAGAAGCGGAAAAACAAGCTCGGGAAGACAGGGAACATTGGAAAAAGTCGGAAAAACGATGGGCAAAAATCGAGGCGATTTCAAAGCAAAATGCCGATCAGTGGGGAAAACTCGTCGAAACTTTGGTGAATAATCAAATTGTTCCGCTGCTGCGTGCTCGGAATATACTGATTCGTCGAACAGTTCAGCGAGTCAAAGGAATTA
>JBOFGF010000012.1:0-5085 GCA_051649005.1 Thermoguttaceae bacterium
AATAAACCTTTCCTAAATTGGTGAAAAAGAGGAGGTAATTGTGGGTCGTCGCAACAAAAAGATGCTGAATTGGGTCTTCATCGGCCACTTTTGCGCCGATCCGACCTTTTCCACCTCGTTTTTGAGCACGATAAATGGAGAGCGGGGTTCGTTTGATATATCCGCCCTGTGTTATTGAAACGACCATCGTTTCTTCTTCGATGAGGTCTTCCATATCAATATCGACCGCTTCATCGCGCGAAATTTCAGTCCGACGTTTGTCGCCATGTTTTGCTTTGACTGTGTTCAGATCATCTCGAATCATGTCTCTGATAATCGATTCATCGGCCAAAATACGAAGATATTCGCCAATTTCTGCAAGAAGATTCCGATATTCTTCGCCGAGTTTTTCTTGTTCGAGATTGACAAGAGAGCCGAGAGTCATGCGGAGAATCGCATCTGCTTGAACTGGTGTCAATGTATAAGATTCTCTGGCTCCTCGATCAACCAAAAACGCCTGAAAACCATCTCCGAGTGCTCGTTCAAGCATCGCAGAAGGACATTCGATCAACATAAGTCGCTGTTTCGCTTCTGCCTGTGTCGATGAAGTGCGGATAGTACGAATCACTTCGTCAATGTTTGCATGGGCAATAATGAGACCTTCGACCGTGTGCTTTCGTTTTCTTGCTTTCGCCAATAAAAACTGCGTTCTGCGACGAATCACAGACATTCGATGCCGAATGAACTCTTCGATCATCTCTTTGAACGTCAAAAGACGCGGTTTGCCATCGACCAGTGCGAGCAAAATTATCGAGAACGAATCTTGGAGTGATGTAAATTGATATAATTGGTTCAAAACGACATCTGGGTCTGCATCTCGTTTGAGTTCGATGACAAGTCTGACCGGTGATTCGAGGTTCGATTCGTTTCGCATAAAAGAAATGCCAAGAATTTTGCCAGAATTCACCACTTCTGCTATTCGTTCTTCGACGCGATCTCGTGACTGTAAATAAGGGATTTCTGTGATGACAATCTGCTTCTTTTTCCCTTTTTCTTCAATATGAGTTCTGGCTCGAACGACGACTGTGCCGCGTCCAGTCAAATATCCTCGATTGATTCCACTGCGACCACAAATTATGCCGCCAGTCGGAAAGTCGGGACCAGGACAGATGTTCATCAACTCAAATGGAGTTATACTCGGATTTTCGAGAACTGCAATTGTCGCATCGCAAACTTCAGTAACATTGTGCGGTGGGATACTTGTCGCCATTCCGACCGCGATTCCATTCGAGCCGTTCGTTAAAAGATTAGGAAATTTCGCCGGCAAAACTGTCGGTTCCATCCGCTCTTCGTCATAAGTCGGAACAAAATCGACTGTGTCGAGTTCCAAATCATCCAAAAGCATTGCTGCAACAGATGACATGCGTGCTTCTGTATATCGCATTGCAGCAGGTGGGAGGCCTGCTATTGAGCCGAAGTTTCCTTGTTTATCGACAAGAATATATCTCATATTCCATTCTTGTGCCATTCGAACGAGAGTCGGATAAATGACACCTTCGCCGTGTGGATGATAATTACCACTTGTGTCACCTGAAATTTTCGCACATTTTACTCGTTTGGAACCGGGAGAGAGATTAATGTCATTCATGGCGACGAGAATGCGCCGCTGTGACGGTTTCAGACCATCTCGAACATCGGGAATAGCACGACTTACAATGACACTCATCGCATAAGTCAGATAGCTATTTTTCATTTCATCAGCGATGGAAAGCTGAATCAGTCGGGTTCCATCGTGTGAATCGAGAGGAGCAGCTTCAGAAGCGGGAGTGACGGGATCATTCGGCGTATTTGTGTCGGACATCTGTTTTGCCTGGTTTCATTGAAACCGGTTCATTTTGAAAAGGGGGACGTTTACTGGACAATCTCGATTTCTTTGACTTTGAGACCGAGATTCGTTGATAACTCGATTTTCAAATCATTGTACCAAATTTAGCGGTTTTAGCAACTGGGGACAAAACGCATCCAAAACGCATCCAAAACGCATATAAAACACATCCAAAACGCCAATACGATGCAAATCGTTGCACGGAGAAATTGACACAAAATGTGCAAAACAAATTTTGGAGTTGAAATTTTGTGCGAATTTTGTGCGAATCACGATTTTGAAAAATGTTCTGAAACGTATAATTATTTTTTTGCTTTTTGAAAAATTGAAATAGACATTTATTCGAAAATGGTGTAAACTGGGTGATATTGTGCCGGAAATTATACCGGAAATTATAAAGGCAGTTTACTTTTTTCTTCTTTTTAACAATCTATATTATTATGATGATCTATATTATTATGATGAATCGACGACATTTTTTGAAAACATCGTGTCTCGTTTCTGGAGCTGGTCTCTGGATTTCAGAACTTGCAGCCCAAAATCCGACACCTCCGAGTCAAAAGGGATTTATAGACAATGGGGCCGAATCTGCAAAACCCCATTTGACATGTTATCCAGACACAGAAGGCGGCCGTCATCAACTGCACCAACTTTGGATTCGGAAAAACAACACAGTTCTGACTTCTTATCGAGCACATCCATCTCAAAAATATCCCTTCTTTTATCCAGTTGCCGGACCTGTGAGTGGACTGTCTCTGACGACCGAAACCGCGCAGCCATGGCCGCATCATCGTTCACTCTTTTTTGGTTTAGACAGAGTGAATGGAGGAAACTACTGGCAGGCATCACTCGATGCAGGCCAAATCATTTCGCAGGGACCTTCGTTTAAGAAGGGAGAGGACGGAGCATTTCTCATTGATGAACAATCTGTTGTAATAAATGACAAGTGTTTATGGCAAAAAAAAGGTGCTGATCCGATTATTGAAGATGAACGAACCTTCATTCTTAAATTGATTGATGACAATCGTTATGTGATTGATGCGGATATTACGCTGAAAGCACTCACCGATGTCACCGTCGAAAAGACGAATCATGGATTATATGGAGTCCGATGTTCGCACGACATTTCGCCGATTGGCGGCGGCAGAATGGTAAATGCCGAAGGTCTCGAAAGCGAAGCTCAGACACTCGGAAAACCATCGCGCTGGATTGCTTTTTATGGAAAACGCGCCGGACTGAAAGAGGAAATTGTTGAAGGAATTGCCGTTCTGTGTCCCTCCAAAGCACCACATCCAGCGTTTGAAAATTGCCCCTGGTTCACTCGTGATTATGGAAATATCTCGCCAACTCCCATGAACTGGCTGAAAGAACCTTTCAAACTTCCGAAAGATGAAGTGCTAAAACTCAGATATCGAGTCGTGGCATTTGGCGGCTCTCCGAGTGATGCCAAAATTGATTCACTCTGGGAAGAATTTGACCAAGCATGATGTGTTTTGACCAAACATGATGTGTGATGAATCAAAATCAGTAAAAAAACAAATATCCGTTCGCGGACTGAAACTCCTCTCATTGAAAATGAGGGGAGTTGTTTGTAGGTTTTAATTTCTTACTGTTTTACGGTTTCTTACTTTTTTACCGTTTCTTAATTTCTACTGTTTCTCAATTTCGATGGAGCGGCAAACTCGAATGTGGGGTTCGCATTGATCTGCCATGTCTGTGAGAATGATTTGATTCTCCGTCTCCCACATCCAAAGTATTTGCACCATGTGAATTTGTGTTCTGAGAATCGACATCGTTCATTTGGAACTGACTCGTCACTTTTTCAGCCGAGTCAGCTTCTGCAAGTTGCGGTTCAATCGCATCGAATATATTTGATTTGGCGACTGCACTAGAATTTATGTCATTTTGCGTCATTAGTCCATCCATACTTCCAGATCGATACAAAGCTAATTCGGCGATGCCATCGCCTGCAAAATCACCCACAACAGGAAAATCTCCCGGCTGTCCAAACTCGATCTGAGTGTCGAATCGGAAATCTCCAGTCGTGTCCAAATGCCAAATACCATCGACATAAATTCCAATGTTGTCAATGCCGTCGCCTGCAAAATCGCCGACAACTGGAATTCCATTGGTTCCAATTCCCTGACTCAAATTGTCAACGAAAATGTCATCTCCGTCCCAGCGACCATTTCCATTATAGTCAATCATCCACTGACCATTTCTGTAAACGCCGATCTTTTTGATGCCATCTCCCGAAAAATCTCCAGTAATCGGTTGGTCGCCCGGCCCGCCATATTCGAAAACATGGTCGATAATATCGAGTCGAGTACGACTACTCGGCGAATGTTTCATTGCACGCACCTGAATTGTTCCAGTATCAATGCCGAGATCGGGCGGCATGTTTTTCGGTCGTGCTGTCTTTGCCGTGTTCAAGTCACTTGGCAAACCAGGTTCATTAGCAATGATTGCCGCATCACCTGCCCATTTTGGCCCGAAAACGCCGATGTCTGCTTTGCCATCGCCGTCCCAGTCGCCGACAACAGGTGAATCGCTCTCGTTCCCCATCTGCGCCCAGAGGTCTTCTTCGTCCCAAACGCCGTTTCCATTCAAATCGATATACCAATTACCTTCGTGAAATACAGCCAATTGAGCGATGCCATCACCCGAAAAATCGGCGACAAGTGGCTGTCCACCATCCGGCCCGAATTTGAACTTGCGTGTTATTTTGCCATCCTTTCCACGCACCATCCAGACCGACTGATTCATTGGAAGTGGTGTCCATGCGACGGAAACATATCGTGTTTTTGAATCGGAATTTGCTTCATTTTCTGCAACTGCATCATCTAATAAAATTGTTTGTTGTGTCGCACTATTTGCCGCATATAAACCCTGTGATGCAGCAGATTCCACACCGGCAAAGTCGCGCGGATAACCGGCATTGATCACACTAAGATGCCATGAATATCCGCCTGACAGACCACCGCCGCCATAACTCGGACGAAGATCGTCGCCGACTTGGGGAGGCTGCCATGTCGGGGCCGCAAATCCTGCGCCGCCCAGTCCGGGAGTTCCATTTGGCATGACTGGAGGTGTGATTGGTGGAAAAACCGGCGGATTTACCGGAGGATTTACAGGTGGGTCAACAGGTGGATCAACAGGTGGATCAACCGGCGGATCAACCGGCGGAATTATTTTTTTCAATTCACCGAAGTTGTAATTTG
>JBOFGF010000013.1:0-7401 GCA_051649005.1 Thermoguttaceae bacterium
CAATAATTTTCCTTGGCCCGGCGGTGTGCATTTGGAAAATTTGACGGATGCACAAAAAGCGAGAATAGAAGCGAAGGCGCAGGTGGTTTTGGATGCGCGCAAGTTGTTTCCAAACAACACATTTGCAGAGTTGTATGCACGAGGATATATGCCAGCGGAGCTTTTGAAAGCACACCGAGAGCTCGACAAAGCGGTGGATCGTGCTTATCGAAAAGAGCCGTTTGCGAATGACGATGAGCGACTTGCATTTCTGTTTCAATTATATGAAAAATTGACGATTCCCCAAACGCTTCTGCCGCAAGAACCACAAGAGAAACAGAATAAACACGAGAAATGAATCGAGAGCATGTATTTTATCCGCAGTCTCGACAATACAATTTAGTAGTATTTATGGAAAAAAGAACTATCTCACTACGAGAACCACTTTCTGTTTCAGAATTGACTTTTCAAATTAAAGATACGATTGAATCGACTTTCCGAGATGTTTGGGTTCTTGGCCAAATTTCGAATGTGTCGCGTCCGAGTTCTGGGCATATTTATTTGACACTAAAAGACGAATGTGCCCAAATTCCAGCAGTAATTTGGAAATCGACGGCATCAAAAATTCGCTTTGCTCTCAAAGATGGCATGGAAGTCATCGCGCATGGACGGCTTGATGTATATCCGCCACAAGGAAAGTATCAAATGGTACTTTCAGAATTGGAACCGAAAGGAATCGGCACTCTCGAATTAGCGTTCAGACAGCTGCATGAAAAATTGAGTTGTGAAGGTTTGTTCGATCCACTTCGAAAAAAGCCACTGCCACAAACTATTAAACGAATCGCATTAATTACGAGTTCATCAGGAGCTGCTATTCGTGATTTTTTGCAAGTTTTGGGACGCCGAACACAACGAATTGATGTCATTGTCGTTCCAGTGCGAGTGCAGGGAGACGGAGCAGAAGAAGAAATTTCGATGGCGATTCAACAATCACACCTAATCTCTGGCATTGATGCAATTGTCATTACTCGCGGCGGCGGAAGTATCGAAGACCTCTGGACGTTCAATGAAGAAGTCATTGTTCGTGCAGTGGCAGCATCGAAACTTCCGGTTATTTCTGGAATCGGCCATGAAATTGACATTACATTATGTGACCTTGCCGCCGATCTGCGTGCTTTGACTCCGAGTGAAGCCGCCGAAAGAATTGCCCCGAACGACATCGAATGGAAGAGCAAACTCACGTCTGTGCGAATACAAATCGATGAAGCAGTTTCGCGGCGAATCAATTTGGCAGCAGAACGCCTCAACAGAATCGAAAATCGATCTATTTTCGTACAACCAAATCGTCTGATTGATGATCGATGCCGCACTGTCGATCTCCAAGAAGAACGAATGAACCGAAACTTGGAACGCCTCATCGAATCGGCGACTCTGCGACTAACAAAAAGTGCTGCCTCACTTGAACATTTAAGTCCAATCGCCATTTTGGCGCGCGGTTATACATTGACTGAAACCGAATCAGGAAAACGACTAACATCTGTCGCCGATGTTCAAAATGGACAATTGATTCGAACTAAATTTTCAGATGGCACAATCGAAAGTGTCGTACATGGGAAATAAGGCTTTCGCCAGAAAATAAAATACCCAAATACAAACACATTTCGTGCGATTTTCGTGTCGATGTTCGGTTCGCGAATTTCGTGGTTAAAATAAGATTTTTCTCTCACAGAGGCGCAGAGGACACGGAGGATTTGTCGTCATTTCTCTGTGTTCTCCGTGCTCCTGTGCGAAAAAAATGAAACCGGCAACAACACGATATTTTTAAAAAACAGGTATAAAACTTTTGGGCGGGAGCCTAAGTTCCAGCGAGCTGGGGACATTGGTCCCCAGTCCACTAACAAGTTTAGTTTTGCGAAAACGGTTAGATAACAAAAACCGTCAATACGCTCCCTTTGGTCGCTCCTTTCCGGCTCCTATTTTGTCAATTTCAACAAAATAGAAAACTTGTTATCGGACTGCATTGGTCCCCTGATTTTGTGCGGCGAAAACGTCGTTTTATCTGCCGTCTGACATCGATGGCTCTTGATGAAAAATTGCAAACTATCGCTTTCTGCGACATACTCGCAGTTGTTTCCATGTTTTAATTTTTCAATGTTTCTAAACTCTCTGAATCAAAATATTTGTTGCCATTTTTAATGGCTTCCCGCATTTTTTGTTCGTGTGCTTTCATTCGGTCATATTTTTCTTGCTGAGCGGCATCTCGTTCCGGCGGCGGCACAAGTTCAGGAATCTCACCACGCGGAATCTCTTGAAGAATTTGCCCTCCTTTGTGAATAATCGACAGTGCTTCCAAGTATTCCGGCGTTTCACGTTCTTGTGGCGTTTTCCATTTATTCAAACAGCGACTTATTTCGGGCCGCGTGAAAGAAATAGCCCAGTCGAGGTCATATCCCTTTGTATTATATCCACACAATTCAGCAAGACGATTAAATTGTGCATTCGAAAGTGGACTGCGGCCATATCTGTTTGTCGGAAATGGTGTCAAATATGTTCCATAATATGGTGTATTGATGTCAATCCATGTCAGCACACGATCAACTGCTTCGGGATTCGTTTTCTTGTCGATATAAACTCCGATATCTTTTCTTTTTGCGTCAATTTCTGGTTTCGGATGTCCGTGCAACAACACTTCTGCCAAACGACTTTGTGTCGATCCCCAAGAATATGGCTTCAGTTTGACATGCGGTCCTGCCCCGACTGGTTTGACAAGTTGACGAGTCTGCAATTCGACATAAGATGTGTTAAAAATTGTGTTCAAATCACCAGCCAAATTCGGCTTGTTCGGATTATTTTCCACTTTGCCATAATCATGACAAGTAATACAGTATTTATCAAATACGGGTTTCTGCACTTCTTCGACGTAACTGAAAAGACGATTCTCTCCGTGCCACGCTTTCAATTCCTGCGCTGGCTTCGACATCGCTTTTGGAGGAACTGGAATCGGTGGAAACGAAGCGAGCCGATCTTCGTGGCATCCGAAGCATCCATTCGTTTCACCGGGCCGCACGATCATTCCACTGCGCATCGACTGAATCATTCGCCCTTCTTCATCGAGAATTTGCAGATATAAAAACGTGTCGGCTGGAACCTCGAAATGTACACTGCCATCTTCTTCGACCGGAATTGTGCCAAGAATCCGTTTGTTATTGAAATCTTTCCAGCCCATTCCAGGAGCCTGTTGTCCGGTTCCATTGTCCCACGCCGCCGCAGACCAAGTTCGTTTTTCAGGTGATTCAACAACACGAATTGATTTGACACTCCCTTTTGGAACAGATTCCATTCCAAATCCTGTGTAAACATCGGAAACATAAAATGTTCCGGTCGAACGAGACAAATCGGCTTTTTGTGCAGAAATAGGAGGCGGAGTCGTGGCAACTATCGGCATCGGATCGAAGCAGCCAAGAACATCGGCATCTTCATGAACCATCGCCATTGTTCCATTTCGTCCGAGTAGATAAATGCCTGTTTTTTCGCCATTTCCGGTCATGCCAGATGCAAGAAACCAGTTTTCAGAAAGTGGAAAAGGGTCTTCTAACTTTGGATTTACACGCGTAAATGTATCATATCCACCTTGATCGACAAGATCAATTGCATCGGCGGGCCATGTTTGGATAACCGATTCTTTGCCATCAATTCCGCGCTGTCGATCCACCAGAGCAATTGCACCCCATGGACGGTCATGACAGGATGTAAATGTTGCAATAAATTCCGATGAACTACCAGGCACAATTCGTGTATCAAGAACTCCTCCGGGAGATGATGTGTTGTTGCCCCAAAAAATGGCGTGATTGAACCCTTCTGTCGTGCTGATCCAGACACCCTGCGCGTCGCCAAAATTGCGATCTACATATTCCCAGCGATCATACAAAATCCGACCATCTGGGGTCAATGATGCGTGTCCCTCAAATAGAGTGCTTTTGCCAATTTGCTGAATGTTTGAACCATCTCCGTTCATTTTGTACAAATTACACATGATGTGTCGATTACACATGCAGTACTTCGGTTCGCGTGTTGACGAAAAAATGATTTCGCCGCTCGGCAAATAAAGTGGGTCTATGTCGCTTACTCCTTCCAAAAATGTCAGCTGTCGAATCGGATGTTTTTCAAGTGAGGTTTCTCGTTTCAAAATTATGGGTGTTTGTAATTTTTGTAACTCAACTAAATCAAGTTCATAAATATGATAAAAATCTTGTTTGTCTCGCCTAATCGAAACAAGAAATTTTTTGGCATCGAATGACAAAGATATGTCTCGAATGATGCCATCTGGTGTTTCCAGTAAAACTTGCACGGAATCATCTTTCGGATTCCAAATCCGCACAGACCCTCCGCCAACGAAGCTGTTTTCGTTGATCTCTCCCAACTGAAATAATGTCGCTGTATTGTGATGATCAGGTTTGTACTGCGGACGTGTTACATAAATTATCGGCTGGTCTAAAAGTCCCGATTCAATTTTTGCCCGCTCTTGTTGTGATTTCTTTTCCTTTTCAACTTTGTCTCGCTGCTCTTGTAGGAAATCAGCACGCTTTTGTGTCAATTTCGAATCAATTCGTCCTTCCACTTGAAAGTTGTCCATGCGAATGTGCCCCCATCCACCTGTTTCGAGATCGACAACTTGTAACAAAAATGGCTTTTCGTTCCATTTTTCGACGTTCCAAGTTACCAAACTGAGTCCCTGTGATTCGAGTCCTCTCGCTTTTTCGACCGGATCGCCGAGTGAACCGTCTTCGTTCACCGGAACAAGTGCGATATATGTTTTTTCACGTTTTCCACCGCCGACATGAATCGACGCTTCTTTTCCTGAAACGATAAACACAGGAGATTCCATCACACACATCGGAGCGTCAACTGGGCGGTCATCAGCAGCGTGTTCCAATGTCGTCAGATAAAATTTCCCATGTTTTTGATATGGCACTGAATTGTTGTGGAATTCCATGTCCCGACTTCCAATTGGCTTTGTGTTTTCGCCTTCGATCACCTTCCATCCTTCTTGATTCAAATCGCCTGACTCAAAATCGAAGAGAACCGTCTCTGCAAAAAGAGGAATATTACTGATAACTAGACACACAATAAATGAAACAAAAATTCGTTTGGTTTTTAGCATGGTTTTTAATGATGTTATTATGATGTTATTAGTTTGAAAATGAATGATGTCGCTGTGATAAAAATTGACGATCTAATTGAAAAGGTTGTTGTAATGTTCGATATTTTGCGACGTTTTCTGGAATCGGATGATGCTCATTTTCCGAATAGATAATCGAATCAAGTGGAGAAAAATCGGCCCAAAGTCCTGCGGCGATGGCGGCAATTGCTGCGGCTCCAAGTGCGGCGGCATCTTGTCCTGTATTAATGTGACGAATACATATATCCATGACATCCGCATACATTTGTCGCCAAAAATGACTGTTCGCACCGCCCCCAACAACATGAAGATGAGACTGCGTGGTCGTCAATTTTTGAAACGCTTCGAGAACGACCAGAAGATTTAACGTAATTCCTTCCATGCTGGCACGAATCAAGTCGCCGCGAACATGCCCCAAATCGAGTCCCAAAAAAGCACCACGAAGTTCAGACGATGCGTCCAGCGAAGTTCCACCGCCCAAGCTCGGATTGAAAAGAAGACCACGAGAACCAAGCGGAGAATCACTCGCTTCTTCGATCATGAGTTCGTAAGTATTGCGCCCGCCACTTTCTGAACGTGCTACTAAATCACGACACAATTGGTCTCGAATCCAGCGAAATGCCGTTCCACTCGAAAAAATTGCAAGTGCTGAAACGAATTGCTCTGGAACAACATGGGCAAAAACATACGGAGTCGAACGCTCTTCCAAAAGTGGTTTTGAATCGGAAACAGCAATCCACGAAGAAGAACCAAGAGACGCATACATTTGCCCGCTCCGAAAACAGCCCGCTCCGAGTGCCATGCACGAATTATCGACTCCTCCCGCCGCAACTTGCACCGATTCTGAAAGACCGAGTTCTTCCGCAGCTGCTTTTGTCAGAGTACCAACTATTTTCGTTGCAGAAACTATCGGAGGCAGTATTGTTCGGGAAATCGAAAAAACGCCAAGAAATTCGTCGTCATAATCCCATTTTGCCAGTGAATATCCACCAAGTCCTGATGCGTAACTATAATCAGTCTGAATCGAATCAGTTAAACGAAAATTGATATAGTCCTTCGTTCCCAATATCATGATAATTCTGTAATGCCAGTCCCATCTGTTTCAGTTTATTTGTACATTGCATTCTTCTGGCGGATTCTCGGGCTGCTTGAACGGCGGGAAGCAAAAGAGCAATCAGAACGCCGATGATGGCAATGACAACCAAAAGCTCAACAAGAGTAAAAGCCGAAAAGAAACGACGGCGACGATTTTCTTTTCCTGAATTGCCCCCCCCCCCCCATTTTAACATTTTGGAGGAGTTTTGCGATAAAATTCGTCTTCATTTACAAGTTCCTTTGTGAAAGTTGTGAAAGAGGAAAACCCGCCGACTTACGTCGGCGGCTCGCCGCATTTCGTAGAAACGCAGTCAGCGACGGTCAACTGAACGGAACAAAGTTATTATCCGCTCAGAATTTTCTTTTGTCAAGTCGAAAATAGACGGTTTTGCGACTTCTTAGATTCTGTTTTGCGACATTTCATGTTGACAGTCGATGAATAGTGCGGATAATTTAGTTTTCTTTTTTTAGTTTTCAGTTTTCTGAACGAAGGTGTCATTCGATTTTTTATGTCACGTCTACAAATTGCCATTATTGTTGAAACGATGAACGCATACGGACAGGGAATCGTGCAGGGAATCTGCGATTTTCTTCGGGAACAGTCGCCGTGTACTCTTTTTTATGAAGAACGAACACTCGATTCTCCTCCGCCAAAATGGCTCAAAACATGGAAAGGCGATGGCATCATCGTTCGAGATCGAAGTGGTGAAAGCTGCAAAATCGCGCTCAAAACAGGAGCCGCCGTCGTCGATCTGAGTGAACGCCGCGCCCCCGGTGTGCCAACTGTCATTTCCGATCACGCAGCTTGTTCCCGTCTTGCCGCCGAGCATCTGAAGCAATGCGGATTCAAACATTTCGCGTTTCTTGGTATTCAAGGACGACCATTTTCCGAACTTCGATGTGCCGCCTTTGCCGAGATTGTTGGAGATAATTGTTACGTTTATAATCTGAGTGATCAGGAGCGCGCTCCGGCTTCGTGGGATGCCGACAATTCAAATCTTGCCCAGTGGCAGGGCGTGCGCACGTTTTTTTCTTTATTTTCCGGCTTCTTCCAGCGTTCCGTGTATCAATTCCATTAAAAATTCAAAACTCCAGCCCGCCAACTTTCGCTTGCTCGACAAACTCTTTTTCGATGGATGATGCCGGTA
>JBOFGF010000014.1:0-3699 GCA_051649005.1 Thermoguttaceae bacterium
CATTTCGTGCGATTTTCGTGTCGATGTTCGTGAATTTCGTGGTTAAAATAAGATTTTTCTCTCACAGAGGCGCAGAGGACACGGAGGATTTGTCGTCATTTCTCTGTGTCCTCCGTGCCCCTGTGCGAAAAAAATGAAAGCGGCAAAAAAATTGCACTGGAAAGTGAACCACGAAATACACGAAACTTTTAAAAAGCAGGTATAAAACTTTTGGGCGGGAGCCTAACATTACAAAAATATGAAACAGATAAAAAATTGCTATTGCACGATTTGCCGATTTTGTGTATGTTATGCCGATTAGTCGTCTCATAATGGGAAATGTATATGGAAAATATATCGTTTTTGTTTGTTGCTGTTAAAATCAAAATCAAGTAAATTTGTTTTGTCAGGAGGACATGGCATGTTGTTGGCGGAAAAAAATCAAAATTGTTGTTGCGACAGTGCGGCAAATGTCACGCGCACAATCGAATCATTTCTCTTGAACCGAAACTGCGTCGTTTCGTTGATTCACGATGACACGAATTTTGAATCGCTCTGGGAAGTTTGCCACTCGCTCCACACAATTTGTGCAGAGCAGAATGGCCAATTTATTTCACTCAATTCGCTCGATATTACTGATCGGTCTCTCTGCGAGTCCATTTTGGATTCCTTGAATCGGATAAATCCTCATAAGTCGCATCGCATCGAAATTCCAATTATTTCTGAGGAAAGTGCAAACGAAGATCGGCCATTTATTCGCCGTGCCATTTGCTGGCAACAACTTTGTGACCGTCTTGTCGAAGACGAAGATTGTGCGAGACCAACTCTCATTGTTTTTGAACAAGCCGATCAACTAAATGGGCGCCAACAACACGATTTGGCGAGATTGATTCGTTTTCATCGGATACATGCTATTAGACGCACTTTTGTTATCACATTGCACCGTGATCAAACGCATTGTCTCTCGTCCGAACTCCGTGAATTGATTGAAGAAACTCTCTTTGTATGAACATTCTTCATTTAACAGCCTCTCCGTTTTATGGCGGTCCAGAACGAGTAATCTGCGATATTGTGCGGACACAATCATCTCTCGTGCCGAAAATGAAACATTATGTTCTTTCATTTTCTGAACGCGGTGGATGCCACGCATTTTTGGCCGAACTGGAAAAACTTTCACTGTCCAAATACTGTCTCAATTTTGGCGAACTGACATCGGATATGCCGCATTTGTTTGCCGCATATCAAGAGATCGTTCGCTTTTTACGTCGTGAAAAAATTGACATTATTTGTTCACATGGATATAAAAGCCGATTTCTCGGTTATTTTGCGGCAAAACGAGTTGGAATTCCAATTATTGGCGTTTCGCATGGATGGACGTGGCAAGATTGGAAAACGTCGTGTTATGACCGCCTCGATCAGTGGATGCACCGCCGAATGAATCACGTCGTGTGTGTGTCGCATGGACAAGCTGCAAAAGTGCGGCGATGCGGCGTTTCACCTGAACGTATCAGCGTGATTCACAATGCAATAGATGTGAGTCGATTTTCAGAAAAATCTGATTCAATTTATCGAAAGCAGCTCGAATTGTATTTCGAGACCGAATCACCACGAAAAATTATATTGGGCGCGGCGGGCCGTCTCAGTCACGAAAAAGGATATGACGTTCTAATTGATGCAATCGAATATCTAGTCGAAGAATGTCGCAGTGACGAATCGAGCGACATTTCGTGCGAAACACCTGTAATTTCTTCACAGAAATCTTCGCCGAAGTGGGGACTTGTGATTTTTGGAGACGGAGCCAGACGAGAGTTATTGCAAGATCAAATTAACCGCAAACAGCTGCATCAAACAATTAAATTGGCCGGTTTTACGAGTGAGTTGGATCAATATATCCCTCATTTTGACATTTTTGTGCAGTCGTCTCGCACCGAAGGATTTCCATGTGTGAATTTGGAAGCAATGGCGGCGCGGGTTCCTGTTGTGGCGACATCAGTGGGGGGAGTTCCAGAGCAAATAGAGTCGGGCCAAAACGGCATTCTAGTTCCTCCAAATGATCCGAAAATGTTGGCAGAAGGGCTGAAAAGACTGATTGATTCCCCCGAATTACGAACGCAAATGGGAAATTTTGGTCGAGAAAGAGTCGAGAAAGAGTTTACTTGTGATGTCATGGCAAAACACTATTTTAATCTCTTTGAACATCTCATTGTGCAAAAAAGAGCCGGGGACGAAATGTGATTTGACAAAAAGCCGAAAAGACGTGTTGTGATTACAAATACTTTTCTTCGCCGGTATTTTGTAGCCGTTCGATGATGCGTCGCACAGATTCTTCTTGGTCTTTTCTTGCAATCAGTGTCGCATCGTCCGTTTGGACAATGAGAAGATCACTCACACCCAAAAGAGCAAAAAGATGATCAGATGAATGCGCACGAATCAGATTGCCAGAAGAATCAATCGCACATAATTTTGCCCCAAAAATCAAATTGCCATGTTCATCTGGTGGGCTTTCGTTCAAAATGTCTTTTTGACTGTGATGAAGACGTTCCAGAGAACGCCATGTTCCCACATCGTCCCATGAAAAATCGGCTGCGACGACAAAAATTGATTCGGCTTTTTCCAAAACAGCATAATCTATCGAGATTTTTTTCAGTTTTGGAAACAGCTTTTGGATCGTTTGCGTCTCATGTTGATTGTTCATCGCCTCAAAAAGCGAATTTAGAATGACACTCATTTCCGGCTCAAATTTACATAATAACTCGAAAATTTGGCGTGCTTTCCAAAGAAAAATGCCGGCGTTCCAGAAAAATTGGTTTGATGCCAAAAATTCTGTCGCAACTTCCTGTGTCGGCTTTTCGCAAAAACGAACGACTTGAAAAACAGATGGCGGCGACTCTTTTCCCGCCTGAATGTATCCATACGACGTTGATGGAAACGTGGGACGCACTCCAATTGTCACTAATGAATCCTGATTCGTGTTCAGAATTTCGAGACATTTCCTCATTGTATGACCAAAACGATGATTCGGTGCAATTAAATGGTCGGCGGGCAAAACGAGCATAGTCGCGTCGGGATCGATTTTCATCAATTTTGCTGCTGCAAGTCCGATGCAGGGAGCCGTATTCCTCGCAACTGGTTCGACCAAAAGATGCGACATCGGAAAATTTGGGATCAGCTGCTTGATTCTTGGAACCATAGATTCGCCGCACAAAATCCATTGATTTTCGATATTGACGAGAGAATCTAGTCGCTCCAGTGTCGCTTCGAGGAGGGTTTTTCCAATCGCATCAAAGGAAAGGAACTGTTTTTCACGCGAAATCCGACTTTCGGGCCAAAGTCGTGTGCCAGAACCGCCTGCTAAAATGACTGCATGAAGACTCATCTGTAAAATAATAAATGTTGGAAAGCAGATGTGTGTTTCCGCATGTTTTTTATATCCGTTCACGGATATTGTGTGTTTTTACCATAAAATACAGCAACAAACGTCAAAAAAACACAACAATCCCGTCGGGATTGAATAATGGTCGTCCCGTGTGAGGCGTACTCGCCGAAACACGGGGAAACGTGTCGCAAACAACCTCTCCAACATTGAGGAAGACATAATTTTACACGAAATCGGTCACGCATTGTGCGAAGCATTGTTCAGTCGAGTGCTGCCTCGAATTCTTTGATCGACTGGCATTCTTCTGCGGTCACGGCGAGCGATTGCAAAACCACGACATCGGC
>JBOFGF010000015.1:0-10739 GCA_051649005.1 Thermoguttaceae bacterium
CAAGCAAAATACTGACCGGGATTCGCCGCATCAATCGGAATCGTTATTGTACACATAATTTGTTTTGGGTAAGGTGTTTTATTCACTGGCAATCCAATCCGCTCGGCGAAGTAGCGATTCAAGCCACGCCAAACCCCACCAGCCAAACCGTTTTTGTAACGCCGTAAAAATCAGTTTCTGTTCGTGAATCTCATCCGCAAAATTGGTGTTTTTTGTAGGATCGAAATGCGGACGCGACCAACCATGATGTGCCGCAATAACGTGCAGTATCAGCTCTTTTTCTGTGTGTGTTTCAATATCTGGAATTTTTGCCGCTTCCCGAACGCTTCCGAGTTCATGCCGATATCCGTTTAATGCACGCCAATCGAAAAAGCCGTCGGCAGACTTGGCAATCGGTGGTTTCGAGCCGTCGTTTCCTGCCGCTTTTTGCCAATTTTCGTCTTGTTTTCCTAAGTCGTGATACTTCGCCGCAAGTACCAAGGCGGATTTTAGCGTATCTGACAATCCCAGCCGCTCGCAAAAACCTTGCATGATTTTCGCCGTATCTTCATGGTGTTTTTCAAGCGACACCTCCGAAGATTGATTGCTCGACTTGTCTTTCACGTTTTCCGCAAACAGCAGCAAGTACCGGCTTTCCGGGTATTCGGCAGAGTCGTCCTCTTTTTTCGTTTGGACATTGAAAATACATTTTTGCTTGATCTCGCTTTCAATTTCCTGAATCGCTTGCCTTAAGGTGTCGTTTTCAATTTCTATTTCCGTCCATTCGCCGCCGTCCGCAAGACATCGATACGAATACTCGCCGTCCAATACTCGTAATTCAAAGATTCGTTTGTTTTCACAAGACTCGGAAACGTCGGTTGCCGCTTTGTCAGTTTTTGTATCAAAAACTCCGTCCAGTGTCAGACCGCCGATGGAAATCGGGAAAACGATGGTGGAAAATTTCAACTGCTGATTGTCAAGTTCACCCAGTTTCAGTCGAGTAACTGTACCGTTCGATTTGATGACAATGACTTTTGCCTCAGCATGTTTTTCAACCCAGGGAGTTGTTTTCTTCCTTGAATCGTTGGCGGTAAACGGCAAATCGTCCGTCGGCATTGAAAGTCGTTCTTGGCTTTTGATTCGATTTTTCTCGAACCAAGTTTCAACGTCATTCTGTGCGACATCTTCCGAACAGAGACAATCGATTTCCGCATCGCTTCGCCAAACGAGAACCGTTTGCGGCAGTTCGTCTTTTTCCCCTTTGAGATAATCTTCCACTTCCGGTCGTGCGGGAATTTTTTCGTTAATACTCGTCAAACTCCAAAAATCGAGCAAAATGTCGGTCAGGCGTTTTTCTTCCGGCTTCGGCGAAAATGCTTCGGTTCGATCACGATATTCACGCAAAGCAAGCGGCGAAACATTCCCCTGTTTTTTTGTTACAATTTCTCTGAAGATTTCGAGCGTCGCATTTCTTGCGTCATTATAATCATTACCGGATTTGATTTTATTTTCGTGAAAGATGTGAATCTGCGACTCGCCGACCTGACCGAATCGGTTGATGCGTCCGAGCCGTTGAATCATGGAATCGAGCGTACTCAAATCACCGACATAATGATCGGCGTGCAAGTCCCAGCCGACTTCCGCCGCCGAAGTTGCGACGAGAAAAACCGGTTCTTTATTTTCCGTTTCTTTCCCCAAAAATGGCAGCATCTCCGGTTTTTTCAGCAGTTTTTCGCGTTCGTACCCACGAATCTGACCGGTCAAAAGCACAGCTTGTTTTTTCGCTTCTTTCAGCTTGTCGCAAATATGTGCCGCGTCTTTCGGAGAGCGTACAAAAACTACTGTTCGGTTATTTGGTGCAGACAAATTTTTGAAAAAATCTTTATCTTCCGTGATAAATTTTACGATTTGCTCTTTGATTTTTCCTTCGGTTTCTACTTCGTGCAGAGTTACCTTTTTTCGTGCATTTAATCGTTTTTTGACGGTTTCGTTTGCTGTGTCATTTTCATCGATTGTCAAACATGTCGAGTTATCCGCTTGCCGAGATGTTGCGGAAAGTTCCATGACCTGAAATTTCGGAATATCATTCGGCAATTTATTAGCGAAGTCCTTGATGCTTTGAAGCAGCGTGCTAAACGCCGGTGTCAGATGCGCTTCGTCGTGAATAAGAAGCGTGTCGCATCCGATGAGACCGGCATGAAGCGGACGTTTTTTTTGAGAGTCGCCATAACCGGAAAAGAGCAGCTTTGAACCAGCCATATCAATTGTTGCAACAGAAATTGATAGTGCGGCAGGATCGTAAATCCAATCTTGTGATTTCGCGCGCTGATCGTCCGACAGTTCGCCTCGAAGCGTGCTGGTGTAGAAAAAATCTTCGCTGTTGGAAAAGGCTTTGAGTGTTTTCTGAAACTCGGAAAACATATCATCGCCGCTATTTTCTTGCAGTTTTTTACGGATTTTTTCAATGACTTCGCTTGACTGGTCAACGACGGTTCGGCGGTCAACGACGTAAACGAGTCGTCTCGGCAGCGTTCGATTGCCGTTTTTAGATTGCTGAGCAATTGCGATCAACCAGAGGACGATCACCATCGTTTTACCGAGACCGGTCGGAATGTCGCAGGTTTTCGGAATTTCTCCTGCGACGAGTTTTTCATAAAGTCGTTTTTGCCATGGAAACGGTTCATTGCCTGTCAAGTGATTAAAAATGCGTTTCCAATTTTCCATGATGTTTATCGTGTTATGATGTTGATTTGGTTTTTGATTATGTTTTGTTAAACGGTAATACTATACTCCGCACCGGCATAAAACGATACTTTTTGTTAGTGTCATTTTTTAGAAATTTGCTTTGTTTTGCTAAACAACCACTTTCAATTCTCTGATTCTACTTTGTAAAGAGGCGGGGTGCAATGAGTGGCAAAATTTTGCAAGTTGGAATTTTTTCAAAGTCGAACCTCCGGCATGATGGGCGGCCCGCCGAAACAAATGCCGGTGCTCACGCACCGGCTCGAAACGCACCGGCTGGCCGAATAAAACAACAGCTTTCTACGAAAGCTGGCTAAACATCCAATTTCGTGCCGTTTACAGTATATCGAGTAATTTTACTTTTCTGTGATTTTTGTCACAATCTCTCGATTTTTCTGAAACAATAATTTGACTGGGCCAAAAAGTCCCGCAGTCGGTTTGCCACGATAACTCGATGGAATCGTTTGAAAATGATTCGCCAGTGTCGAAAGAACGAGAATTTCAATTCGATTTTCACCCGGTTTAACTAATTTCGAAATGTCCACTTTCCACGGTGATGTCGTCAAAACTCCGGCAAGTTTTCCATTCACTCGAACTTCGGCAGATGCAACGACTCCTCCAAGATCGAGCATGATACGATCCGCTTTTATCTCGGTTTCGTCGATGTGGATTGATTTTTTGTACCAAATTCCACCACTGTAAGTTTCGAGAACTCCCATTTTCGACCAGTCGCCCAGTTCGATTTCCCCTTTTTCGCACGTTAATTTTATATCGCTGATCATCGTTCCCTCTTTTCTCTGTTCGGAAAAAGAGCCGGAGGGGATAACTCGAATTGCCACGACAGCAGCTTTGGGAATTCCAAGTATGCCGTGAAAAAAGGTCGGATTGGATGCAAATGACTCAATTCTTTTGCCATCCACAAACACATCAAGACAGCGTGGATTGTCGAGGGAAGAGAAACAATCGAACGTGATTTTTGAAAGTCCCGGAGGTGCAACAAATCGAATCCATTCGGCGCGAACAGACCCATCATTTTTCACCGGTTCGCAGACATATTTCATCATCCGCGCATTGTCATACCATTTCATCGAAAGCGGAGTACGAATCGAAGAATAATTCGCGGTTTGCTCAGCATTTCTGGCATTTTCAAAGACGACATGCGAGCGGCCCGGCGACTCGAATTTTATCAGGACACGATTTATTCCGCTTTCTATTTCGACAGCGTTTTCGAGATTTCCGTTCAAATCGACCGGCTTTCCATTGACCCAAATTGCCGTCGGTTTCATGCACGTTTCTTGTGGCGACTTTTTGTTCGATTCGACTTTGTAATCATGTTTTCCATCGCATATTTTGATACTGGCCCGCATTTTTGTTCCTGTCGATGCGGCGGTGCGACCAGTGTTCACGATATT
Organism: Thermoguttaceae bacterium; assembly: GCA_051649005.1. Taxonomy (GTDB): domain Bacteria; phylum Planctomycetota; class Planctomycetia; order Pirellulales; family Thermoguttaceae; genus WRKP01. Next base: position 4,134 of record JBOFGF010000015.1, read on the forward strand.
TGAAACAAAATAGATGGGCGATTTTGGGGAAGCATTGTCAACACGAATGAAATCGTCGGAAATGATTTCTTTGAGTCCGTGATAACCTTCTTGGTCACCAGGATTTCCTTCGATTCCATATCGCCATGACATGCAATACGGAATTTCCTGAAGTTTCGGCGTTTTGCCATCGACGAGTTCCGATTCCCACTTTGTGCGGTCTTCCTCTGAAGCGGCATCTGGAATCGTGTATGTTACAAAAACGGGCGAGTATCCGGCAGTGATGGTTCGCCATTTTGAGTCGTCATATTCTGGTTTTGCCCATTCTGGAATGACATTCTTACTGGAATCTGAAAGTGGCTGCATCGGTTCTGATTCAGTATTGTATCGAAAACGCCGCGCTTCTGGCCCGATCAGATGCGACTCACCTTTTTTCGGAGCAGGCAACTGGAAATCTCCGAACGTGTTGTCTAATGTCGGCGCAAATTCCGATTCCCAAAGTCCGGTGATTGTCTGTTCTTTGTCATTTTTGTAACGACGATAAATTGGCAATTGTTTGTTGGTTTCATCGTTCGGTTCAAACACAATCAGTTCCACGCTGTTGTTCTTTGAAGAATTCGAGTCATCTGACCCATCCTGTGTATCTCGAAGTCGAACACGGATTCCGTCTTTTTGACGTTCAATATCTGTCTCTGCAAATCGTTCCCGATTACCGGACCACGCGTCCCAACTTTGAACCGACGAAGACGGATTGACACGGAAAAAACACCATGAACCGCCCTGTGCTTTTACCACATAATAAACATCGCGCTCTCCGATTCGTCGATGGTTTATCCACGCACCACCAGATTCACAGCGGAAATCACGCGGATGATTTTTTGAAACGATTTCTTCGACCGAGTCGGCGAGTCGTTCGAAGTCTGATTTTGTTGCCGGGCCTTTTGGATTCGGATGATTGACACCAAGATGAGTGGGATGAACATATTTGAACCCCGGCTTCTTCATTTTTGTAACATCGGCATCTGATCTCTGCGATATTGCCGGTTTTTCTGCAATACATTTGAAATCCTCGCTCGACAAAACGATTTTGCCATCGTATATGGCACCAAAAAACATTCCGGCTGTCGCTCCTCCCGGTGAATCGTCGTCTCGACATTCAACCACAATGACATCCCCTTTTTTCAGTGGAATCGTTCCGGTCCATCCGGCTGAATAACCGAAATCTTTGGCGATTTCTTTTCCATTGACAAAAAGATCGCCGTGATTATCCGCAGCAACTCGAACCGCGATTTCACCGTCTGGACCAGGCCAAACTGATTTGAAAAAGGCCGTGTTTGTCGCAGTTTCCGGCCAAACCCATCGGCCTTCAAACCCACCCGAATAGGATCGTTTCGGCGGCTCAAAAGTATCCGGCTTTTCGACTGTTTCTTTTGACGGATCAATCATTTTCGAAACAAGCAACACGCCCAAACCAGAACTGGATCGGGAATTGTCTGGTGCTGATTCATTCGCAGCGTGTCCAAAAATACTACGAATCAAATCGTCCAATTTTTCGTCGTTTGCTCCCACTCGATCCGATGCCTCCGGCAGCTTTTCGAGAGCAATGACAATTCCGCCGTTTTTGTGGAATTCGGCAATTTTTTCCAATGTTTTCCAGCGCAAAGCCTGAATTCCTGGGAGAATCAGCACACGAAAACTCTCCGCTGAATTAGGTTTTTCAGTTTCGTCTGCGAATAAATTGTTATTGATCGTCAAAAAGCCATTTTTTGTAATCGCATTGTCAATAGATTGTCCGTCGATGAAATCAAAATCAATTCCTTTTCGATAAAGGATTTCACCGACACCAAATGCGATATTTGTGGAAGCATTTCCGTCGTATCCTGCGGCAAATTGTTCTGCTGGATAAACAATCGCCACATCTGCCAGATGGTGTCCCTGTGAAAGAATATACGAAAGCCGCTCAAAATACTTGAACCAGACTCCCATGTGCCGCCAATATGGCATTCGCCAGTGATAACATGGTGGTGCCCATTCCCAAAAACCGCCGTGCGTCGTGTAATACAGTCCATGTAAACAGAGCAAATTGCATCCAGCGGCGTAATTTTCGCACGTCGTTTGAGTGAGATTCTCCATTGTCATTCCCCATCCGGCACTGTGATATCCTTCGAGCCAAACGCGCGGCTGATCATACATGTGAGAAATTGACGAGGAAACTTTTCCTTTGATAATGTCGGCACCACTTCCCGGTGTGTCGTGTCCCGGTGCTGTGAACCAGCGAACACTACGAAAATAGTCCCCATATTCATACGGATTTTTGCCCCGACTCATTTGGTCGCATCCATAAATCATGCCGCGATCTCGATGCCAATTTCCCATCGGTGCCAAATAGCCTTTTTCGCGCATTTTCACCATCACATCATTGTAATCGAGCCGGATTTTCGGCCCAATATCGGTGGCTGTATTTGCGGCGTTATTTGCGGCGGCACTCGGTGATTTTTCAAAAAGACAACCCAAATAGGGACGAATGTCGTATCCTTTTTCTTGCTGGAAAACGTCTGCAAATTCCGGTGTCCAAACGCCACCTGTGGATCAGGCGGAAGCGATTTTTCTTGCGGCTGGAAAACGTCTGCAAATTCCGGTGTCCAAACGCCGTCGTTTCCGACACCCAAATGGAGTTCGTCCTGGAAGAAATAGTTGAGAGATTTTCGGTGCATCGGGTCTGTTTCACGTTCGCTCCGTCCGAAAAAGCGGTCCGCAATTGCCTCGCCCACTTTTGGATGCAGTGCGTCAATGCTCTTTGGTTTATATTCCCAATAATAACGCTCAATACGAAATGCTCCGCTCACATTTTGCCCGGAGTCTTTCGCCGAGCCGGAGTCTTTCGCCGAGAAAGAAGTGGCATTACTGGGCACGACGACCGGCATCACCTTTTCTGTTCCTGTCTGATCGAAAATGGCCACAGTCGCTATTTCATTTTCAAGTGGAGTTCGTGTCCAAACATTGCCAGCAGCAATTTGGTCAGATGTTCGTCGGAGAATTTTTCCACACATTTCAGGATTTTCGTCGAGCACTTCATCAACGAAGCTCCGTTGTCCCGGCCATGCCAATGTATAATCGCTTATTCCAATTCCGAGTCCACGCGCATCACATTCTCCGACATACCATTTCCAAATACTCCAAAATTCGTCGCTGAAAATGGGAGGATCGAGTGGATACGATGGGCCAAACAACCCAAATCCATATCCGAAGTGGTCGCCGCGTGCATGAGCGAGATTGACCTGCATTCCGGCAATTTTGGGGGGCGGATAATCGAGAGAATCACCGGAAAGTGGTTCGCCTGAAAGCGTTTGCCCCGGAATTTTTATGCCACTTAGAAAATCGAGTTGCCACATGAGTCGATCTTTTTCGAGTTTATCGCCAGTCCACCAATAAAATGGAACTTCGCCATATCCCGCCGGCGGATTTTCAAAATCTGAAACGAGATCGGTCGGATTATTGACAGGCCAGCCGACTTTTGAAGTGGGTTCTGCGGCAACGAGAATCACGCTCCAGAGAAAAAGAACGATCAGAAGCAAAATGTTTTTCATAAAATGATTGGTTGTTAGCCGCAATATCGGTGAAACGTGTTGTTTCCCGTTTAATCACGGTTTGTTGAAACGTGTTGTTTTTAGCGGTCAATATCAATGTGCCAGATTTAATGTGCCTGATTTATTTCTGAAGTTTATTATCAGGCAGACGAGGCAAATTAATTTCGTAGGTTTGCTGCTTCGGCGTGATTTCGATGACTGTTTGGCTTTCATCCCAATGCACTTTGGAATCGGTTACTTCTGCATGATCGAGGAATTTACCGACATTGACCGGATCGGGAATCGGCTTGTCAGACTTCGCTTCACCAGAAACGCGAACCGTATTTGAACCGGCGACAGCATCGGCAGTGAAACGTCCTGCGATTATTTTTCCACCGCCGGACGGTTCATCTCCGCCGTCTTTGTCAAACTGGATGACACCTCGTTCAATTGGAACACCATCCACGGAAACTGTTCCATTGATTTTCTGATACTTAATTTTCTGCGAGCAACCAACAACTGTGGTGAATAAAACGAGAATCACAAACGCACTGAATACAATATGTTTCATTATGGAATCCTATTTGTTAAAAATATCAATTGTGTTAATTTAGTTCACCGCTTTTCACGGCGGGAATTACGGCAAAGCGAGTGTTTCTCCTCCGGCGGGAGTTCCAAAAGCCTGCCAGACGTTCAATGCGACCGTATCTGAAACAAATTTTACGGAGCCGTCACAAGCCGTGACATTAACTCCGCCGGAATGTTTGCTCCGTGCGGCATGATTTTGGGAACCACTGTCCTGACATGGTGTCAATGGAGTCTCGTGACATCCAAATCCTTTGGCTGCATCCACTTTTACCAAATCGGCTGTGCGTGAATTTGGGACTTTAGTCGTCATAAAAAATGCAGAAGCTTCTTCCTCCGCATAAATGTCGCCGCGCCGGTCCATACTTGTCCGACCAGATGTACTATCTGCAAGTGAACCATCCTCACCAGGAAATAAGATTTCGGCAAACAAAAGCGTGTTCGAGAGGCCATCGATAACACCCGGAAAAGCAAATGGAAGGGCTGAATAGGACGGAGATGCAGACGGATGTGGCTCATGGCGATAAAATATGGCACGAGCTGTACTTACACCATTGTTTGCGTAGTTGTTATTGCCGAAATTACCAACGTAATTGCCGCGTGTTCGTTCTCTTTGTCCCTCACAAGTTGCTTTAACGAGACGGCCAGGAGAATCGCTCGGACAAAACAAAATCGAAAACGGAATTCGAATCACGGTCGGATTTGGAGCATCTGTCCAATTTTTACCAAAATCATAGATACTAGCAAGTGCCTGCTGCTCGATAAATCCAAAGAGCCGAGGTACGAACGTGGCACTGCGCACTTGAATACCACCTGCGTGCGGACCAGAATGGGGCGTGGCTCCATAAGGAAACTGCGAATCATTGATGTCGGCATAATTATGGACGGCGAGTCCCCATTGTTTCTGATGATTCGTACACTGCATTCTTCGTGCAGATTCTCGCGCAGCTTGCACCGCAGGAAGAAGCAGCGCGATCAAAACGCCGATAATTGCAATGACGACCAAAAGCTCAACAAGAGTAAAAGCCGCAAAAAAATGGCGACGATCTTCTTTGCCTGAGTTGCCCCCCCCACCTATTTTAACATTTTGAAGGAGTTTTTCGATAAAATTCGTCTTCATTTTCAAGTTCCTTTTTGGAAAAAATGGTAGAATAACAACCGCCGATGAAACCCGCCAACTCACGTTGGCGGCTCGCCAAACACACCGGCGGCCCGCCAAACACGTTTCGGTTATCGTACACAAAGCATCGGTTCGTGTCAAGTCATTTTCAAAAATGCGGAAAAATTTTTTGGGTATTCGTTGATGTTTTTTTGTTTTATTTTTTGTGCATTAACCCGAATAATTCACAGATGGAGTTGCAAAAAGACGGCTGAATCGGTAAAATATGGCAAAATGCAGTATCAAAAAATAAACTTTGAAATATCAATCGACACACCAATAACCCCACGACACCGAAATCATGACGCAAGTCGTAAACAGAAATCTCGCTGAAAAAATCGCAGTAGAACTTAATTGTAAGCTGAATCGATACTCAGATTTTATCGGACTCTATTTGTACGGTTCGTGTCTCAGTGACACAGTAACACCGGAGAGCGATATTGACATTGTTGCCGTTTTTACCGAATCCAAAGACAATGACCGTGCCCCACTACGCGACGCTTGGGATTTAGAAATCCACAATGATGTCGTGATCGATTTTCACGCAATGTCAGAAAGCCAATTAAAGCAAAATTGGTTTTTTTATAATGAAGTCAAGAAAGGAATATACTATGGAAAGTGATATTCTACTCAGACTTTGGTTGGAAAAAAGTGATTATCAATTGACGTACCGAGTGGACAAGGATATTTTGCTGAAAAACATCCAAGAGGCGGAGTTGTTTATTGGTCAAATCAAAATGTTGATAGCTGAAAAAACACAAAGGCACATCTAAAAATTCGCCCTGAACGCAGGCATCTTGCCTGCGCACATAGGAAACACGGTTTCATTGTCGAAAGTCGGGATGGTCTTTGTATTTCAAATTCTTTCGACCAAAATAAGTTCCATAATACTGGCCATTCGAATCAATCCACGTCGTCAAACGTATCCAATCTTCGAGCGGCATATCCACGTCATAATGTCCTGCATCAAGAAGCTGAATCAGACGACTGGCGTGCGAACCGAGCGAGTACGGCGGCAAGTAATGATTGTTCCCCGCTTTCGGATGGTTTTCTCCAATCACTGGAAACGAATTCCATTGCATCAGATTTTCATACGACGTACTGAACAATTCGGTTTCTGTGCCAGTTAAATCGATCTTTCCCTCCGTCTTTTCAGGACAGTGACACGAAATACAATGACGGTCGAAGACCGGCTGGATGTCGTGAGCAAACGAGATGGGGCGTTTGGCTGAAACTTCGCCGGGCTGTGGGCATGGTACGTCATAAGGTCGCTGCATCGCACGCGGTGTGGCACGCCCGGAAATGAGCGGCGATTCG
>JBOFGF010000016.1:0-3488 GCA_051649005.1 Thermoguttaceae bacterium
TTTGAAGATGGCCTCCGACTTGTCCAAAAGCGAGGAGAAGCAATGCAGGCAGCTTCTGATGCGACTCCCAGTGGAATGGTCAGTATTATCGGAATGGAATTGCCCGATGTCGAGAAATTGTGCGATGAACTTCGCGGAGCTGATGTTTTACAAGTGGCAAATGTCCTTTGTCCAGGAAATATCGTTGTGTCTGGGACGCTCGGTGCATGTGAAAGAGTGGCCGATCAGTCCGCCAATAAATCATTTCGAGCAGTACCACTGGCAGTGGCCGGAGCGTTTCATACTTCACTCATGAGTCCCGCCGACGAAACATTAAAACAGGTACTCGCTGGAACTCCTATTTGTAAACCACGCATTCCAATTTTGAGCAATGTCGATGCAGAACCACATGAAAATCCCGACGAAATTCGTGAAATCCTTGTGCGACAAATTTTGAGTCCGGTTCTTTGGGAAAAAACGATTAGAAATCTGCTCCACAAAGAAATCGACACATTTTACGAAGTTGGTCCGGGCCGAGTCCTTCGTGGACTCATTAAACGAATTGATCGAAAAATCCCATGTCATGGCGTTTTGGACTGAACTTTTTTGATCGTGTATGCAGCAATAAAACAATTTCAAAAAGCACTTGCTCCCCCATTTTTAATCAAAAAAATTTAATCAAAAAGCCTTTAGTTCAAATACAGATTCAAACACATAAAAAATCATGTTGAAAGTTGACTTGACAGACCGAGTGGCAATAGTGACCGGCGGGACACGCGGAATCGGACTCGGCATCGCCGCAGCTCTGGCAGCAAATGGGGCCAGTATTGCATGTGTCGGGACCAATCCAGACAGACTGGCTTCGGCAATGGAAGTAATTTGCCAAAAAAGTCCAAATGCGGAAACCATTCACAAAGGTTATTTGTGCAATGTCGCCGCCACTGATGAGGTGGAAAAAACAGTCGAGGAAGTTGCAAAACAATTTGGCAAAGTCGATATTCTTGTCAATTGCGCCGGAATTACACGAGATGTTCCACTCGGTGCAATGAAAGACGAGGAGTGGGACGACGTGATTGCCGTCAATTTGCGAGGTCCTTTCCTTTTTACTCGCGCCTGCTCGAAACTGATGCGACGTGCAAAAAAAGGACGTGTCATCAATATAGCAAGCATTTCAGGGCTTATTGGCAATAAAGGACAGGCCAATTATTCCGCATCAAAAGCAGGCCTCATCGGCTTCACTCGGACCGCATCGAAAGAACTCGCCGGAAAAAATATCACTGTCAATGCGATTGCTCCCGGCTTTATTGAAACAGATATGACATCGGTGCTTCCTGTTCCTCTCCAGCAGGAGATGAAAAACCGAACGCCGCTCGGACGTTTTGGACAAGTGGAAGACATCGCAGCTGCCGTGCTCTATTTCGCCAGTGATGAAGCAAGTTTTGTCACCGGACAAATTTTAACCATCGACGGAGGACTTATAAGGTAATTATTATGGCATCAGTACAAGAACGCATTGTGAGCATTATTGCCGAACAATTGGGACAAGATGCTTCTGGTATCACAGCAGAAACCGACATCGCAAACGATCTGGGGGCCGACTCGCTCGATCTCGCTGAACTTATGATCGCTTTTGAAGACGAATTTAGCATCGACATTGACGAATCCGAAGCTCAAAATATCGTAACTGTCGGAGATGTGGTCAAACATATACAGGCCGCCGTCGATACGAAGTAATTCAGCGAGCCGCCGATGTTAATCGGCGGGTGAATTGACCAAAATTAAAAGCGACATTTTGGCACCGTTTTCAGTTTTGCCAGTTTTCGTAGAAAGCAGTTGTTTCGTTCAGCGAGCCGCCGATGTTAATCGGCGGGTGAATTGAACAAAATTAAAAGCGACATTTTGGCACCGTTTTCAGTTTTACCAGTTTTCGTAGAAAGCAGTTGTTTCGTTCAGCGAGCCGCCGATGTTAATCGGCGGGTAAATTGAACTTTGTTCCCATTATTTAGTATTTTATTATTTCGGTTCACGATTCGTTTTACGGATTTCCTTTCATGCAGCGTGTCGTTATAACAGGATTCGGTCTTGTTACACCTCTCGGCTTTTCTGTCGAAGATGTCTGGCAGAAGGTATGCAGAGGTGAATCTGGAGTGCGAGTTACGACAATTCCAGAAATCAATCCGAATCAGCCTCTGATTGCTGGTATGTGCGCAGATTTTACGACGACCGGACACATTGCTTTCCATGAAGCGAAACGTCTCGAGCGATTCGTACAATATGTTTTGGTCGCCGCGATTGATGCGGTCAATTTATCAGGGATTGACTTCGAAAAAGAAGACAAAGACAGATGTGCTGTCGTGATCGGAACTGGTGTCGGTGGACTCGGAGAAATCCAAACGCAGCATACTCGATTATTTGAAAAAGGGTTTTCGAAAGTTTCTCCCTTTGTGATTCCGAAAATTATGCCGAATGCTGCGGCAGGAAATGTTTCAATTCATTATGGACTCACAGGCCCATCGTATTCTGTGGCAACAGCATGTGCAAGTTCAACGAATGCACTCGCTGATGCTGCGAGAATGATTCGACTCGGTGAAATGGATGTTGCCATTGCTGGTGGAAGTGAGGCGGCTGTCTGTGCTCTCGGACTCGCAGGTTTTTCTGCGATGCACGCACTGTCTCTGAGATGTGATGAGCCGCACCGTGCAAGTCGTCCGTTTGATCGTGATCGTGATGGTTTCGTCCTTTCTGATGGATGCGGCGTGCTTTGTCTCGAATCGCTCGAACATGCTAAAAAGCGAGGTGCGGTCATTTTCGGAGAAATACTCGGAATTGGTCTGACATCTGACGGTGTTCACATTACACAGCCGGACGAACAGGGAACAGGGGCCACAAAAGCAATTTTGAAATCTATGGCCGCTGCCAAAATCAATCCTGATGACATCGAATATATCAACGCACATGGAACGGGAACGCTGCTCGGAGACATTGCCGAAACTCGCGCCATAAAACGTGCTTTGGGAGATGCGGCACACAAAATTTCTATTTCAAGTACAAAAAGTCAGATTGGGCATCTACTGGGAGGCAGTGGAGCGGTCGAAGCGATTTTTTGTCTTTTAGCGATTCGAGATGGAATTATTCCGCCGACGATCAATCTTGAAAATCCCGACACTGAATGTGATCTCGATTACACACCACTTGTTGCAAAAGAGCGAAACGTTTCGGTTGCTCTGTCAAACAGTTTCGGATTTGGCGGACACAATGCGAGTGTTATTCTTGCAAAATTTTAGTGTACTTCTAGTAAAAGCTAATTATGTCGTGAGATTTTTTGTATTGTCCCGTAGTGACTTCAGAGTGGTAGAAGAGGAAACGAAAAATCCGTTCCCGAACGCCGTCGGCGTGTTTTGGCGACCCGCCAACGTTTCGAGCCGGTGCGTGAGCACCGGCATTTGTTCGGCGATTATTTGGCGAGCCGCCGGCGTAAGTCGGCGGTTGTTAGGCGAGCCGCCAACGTA
>JBOFGF010000017.1:0-5029 GCA_051649005.1 Thermoguttaceae bacterium
AGACATTTGATTTATTCAAGGAGGGCATCGACTCGTCGATCAGTAGGATAGAAAGCGAGTACAAGATTGGATTATCGACCTTAATGACACCGAAATTTCAATCACTCAAAACATGCAACTTATGACGGGCGATGGTATAACCGTTTTCGCAAAACTAAACTTGTTAGTGGACTGGGCGTGAGCACCGGCATTTGTTCCGCGAACTCTGTTCGCGGATTACTGCGTGATTGACAATGACTGAAAAAAGAATAAAATTCTGTAATTCACATTGTTTGAGTTCGTTTGATTACTTCATTTTGTGTGAACTCTCTTTTCATTTTCTGTCTTATCCGCCTTATCTGTCGCCGTCTTCATATCTTTGGGATTCTTTTTACATCGTCATCCGCTTATTTTAGGACTTCTGGGACTTGCTCTTTTTTTGAGTATGTTCCAGGGAGTGCCGGGATTTCGAGATGGAATCCATTTTTATGCACCGCTGTTTCAGTATTTGTGCGACGAAATAGCCGCACATCGTTTGCCGCTCTGGAATCCGTTTGAAAATCTTGGACAGCCACTTGCCGCGAACCCAACGACGATGCTATTTTATCCGGGAACGCTTTTCGCTCTCGTGATTTATGCCACTTTCAGATGTGAAGCTCTTTCGATATACACAACATTTGTGGCCGCCCATTTTTTTGTGGCGATGATCTGTTCGTATCGACTTGCAAAAGAAATTCGTTGTTCAAAAGTTGCCGCCACTTTTGCAGCAATCTGTTACATTTTTGGAGGAGCTGTTCTCTTTCAATGGAATAATGTCCCATTTCTCATCGGCGCAGCATGGTTTCCTGAAGCATTGATTTATCTGATGCGTATCTTCAGAATATCGCCGACATTTTCCGCAAAAGACTCATTGAAATCGTCTCTCAATTCGACCGCAAAACTTGGAATCGTGCTTTCTCTGATGATTTTAGGAGGCGATTTACAGGCAGCATATCACGTCATTTTGTGCGGCATTATTTTTTTTGTGTACTGTGCTTTGTCATCAATTAGCTGTTTAGACCGCTTTCGCAAAAAGCGGTTGTTTCATAAATTTACTATTTATGTTACATCACAAAAATATGTTTATGTTTCAGTATTGTGCTTGTTTGCGGCAATACTTACTGCGTGTTTACTTTCAGCAATTCAGATTCTGCCTGCGTGGGAATTACTGCATAATTCTGATCGCGCTCTCGATTGTCATCGTGAGATTATGTACGATTTTTCATTGCCTCCATGGAAAATGTGTGAATTTTTGTTACCAAATTTTAGTGGCCGGCAATTTCCAATTAACACTCGCTGGTTTTCTGCGATTCCTTATCAAAACGGCATTTGGATTCCCTCTCTTTATATGGGAATTTTGCCGATCTGTTTGGCATTTTTGTATGCCACATCAATGTGTACTTCGCCCAGAAAAATATCGCCGAATTGGCTATTCCAGCCGAAAAATGAAAGAAAACATGGAGCTAATAATGGAGACGAAAATAGAATAAATGATGAGCCGCAAAATGGAGAACTGTTTGACGTGTTTGTTCCGTTTCTCATGTGTACTTTTCTTTTTCTACTCGGAGGACTCGGAAACTGGTTTTTCGTCTACTCGATTTTGTCGCAGCTTCCTTTTTATGACGCTTTTAGGTATCCAGCCAAATTACTCGTTCCTGCATCACTATTTGTCGCAATTTTTGCCGGCAAAGGATTCGACTTATCGTTTCAGAATCGAATTTTCAAAATCAGGCTTCAAAAAATGCTTTTGGGTTATATGATTTTATTGGCGATTCTTTTTGTAATCAATTCGTTTCAACTCTTTCGTCCACTTTTTGATGACATTCCAGCATGTCCATTATTTGGCCCTTTTCAGATCGACCAAGCAGAAAACGAAATCAAGTGGACACTTCTTTCAGAATTTGCAATTCTTCTATTTGTCATCATGTTCTATTCTGAATTTTTGTACAAAATAAAATTCTGGTCTCCACAAAATAGAAAAAATCCTGAAAATTTTTATTTAACAAAATTGTGCCCAGCAAATATGCACATTTCAGCTCAGACTACTTCGCTTTGCCTGCTCGTCATTCTTTTTATCGATTTGACCTGCGCAAATTCATGGATGTTTGCCACAGTTCCACAAAATGTGTTACAAATTCCGCAAAACTTATTGAAACAACAATTCGGACAAGAAAATAAAGTTCAGCAAAACATCTCTTCAATTGCCGAATACATCATAAATATCAGCGATAAATACGAAAATGCTCCAATATGTGTTTATCGTTTTCCTATTTGGTATCCGCGAGAATTTCTGGAAACATCATCTCCCAATCGCCTCGTTGAAGCAGCAAACTGGGGCAGACAAACACTCTTTCCACGTTATTCATTGCCACTGCGAATCCGTATTCTCGATGTTCGAGGAACATTGATGTCGAAAGATTACTTTCCAATTGCAGGACAATTACGACAGTCGATTGTCGAAAAAAATGGTGCCAAACTAGAAAAACAAATTCTCGAACTGAATGGACACTTTGTGATTGCACCGGCAAATAACGAAAATATATCTTTTCCGATACCAAATTTCAAAAAGGTGAAGTTGCCTGAATCAATTCACGATGTAAATTTGTTACAATCAGCTTTTGATTCCGAAAAAAATGACAATGCCACAATTCGTTATAAAAAATGGGAGCCGAATCAATTCACGATAGAAATAACATGCCAGACAGCAAGACGAATCGTCATCCAAGAGCAATTCGATTCAGGATGGCATGGATTCTTGAACGGAAAAAAAATTCCGATCCATTCAGATCGAAGGCTTTTTTGTGAAATAGATTGTCCGGCTGGAACGCAAGAACTTGTGATGATTTACGATCCAATTTCGCTCAAAATCGGCGGAATCCTGACATTGTTCGGATTAGGAATCGTCATTCTATTCATGCGAATGTGACAAAATAACGCAAATGATCATTGCCATCTGAACAAATATATGCGTCCAGAAAACGGCCGATGAACCGATTTTCGGCGGCAATTTGGGTAAATTGTCGAAATTTTTTGGCACCGCCACTTACCAAACTTCTTCTTGTGGTCAGTCCACTAACAAGTTTTGTGAACTTCGGAATTTTTTACCACAGAGGGCACGGAGAACACGGAGAATACAAGACACTCTGTGAACTCTGTGTCTCTGTGGTGAAAACTTGTTAGCAGACTGTTCTTGTGGTACTACTTGTCAAAAGAAATACTTGTGTTATGCTTATTGCCATTATGAATGGAGGCCGAAATGGCGGAATTGGCAGACGCGCTAGGTTCAGGTCCTAGTCCTGGTTATTCGGGGTGGAGGTTCAAGTCCTCTTTTCGGCATTGGTGGCTGATGCAACGAGTTGCAGTGGCCCTCATCGAATCGCAAAGCGTTGTAGATCAAATGGTTTACAACGCTTTTGCCTTTTCTTGCTGCGACTCCCTGCTAGAGCATTTAAAAAATTATTTTACGCTCCCGGGCTAACTCATCAAAATTTTGTTGATTTGGGAAGGCATGTTGACAAAATAGGTAAAATAAGGCTCCCACCCAAAAGTTTTATACCTGCTTTTTAAAAATATCGTGTATTTCGTGGTGAACATTCCCGTGCAATGTTTTTGCCGCTTTCATTTTTTTCGCACAGGGGCACGGAGAACACAGAGAAATGACGCAAATCCTCCGTGTCCTCTGCGCCTCTGTGAGAGAAAAATCTTACTTTAACCACGAAATTCACGAACATCGACACGAAAATAGCACGAAATGTTTTTGTATTTGGGTATTTTATTTTCTGGCGAAAGCCTTATGCTCGATTTCCAAATCCTTCATTCTCCGATTATGCGATTCGGTTTCCGCCTCGTTCCTTTGTTCCGCATTTAATGCGGTTGTTTGCCGCCGCCTCAACATCGGAGAGGTGGCAGAAAGCGAACAATACGTTACAAGAACCCCGCGAGGGGTTCCAGAATGGTAAATGGACCATTCATAAATGCCTAACAGCGTTGATGACGAAAATTTTTGTAACTGTAACGCAAAATAATTACCGAACCGACCTAACTCGATCAAGGATTTTTGTACCTAATATAACACTCCTTCGCATACGTCTCACCCACCGATCCTTGCGGAACAATGAGGGTTAAGTCGCTGCACCCACCAAACGCAGAGGTATCAATTTCTGTAACAGAACCCTGAATCGTCACGCTGGTTAGTCCTGAACAGTAAGTAAATGCAAGACTTCCAATTTTCTTAACAGAGTCCGGAATTGCCACGCTGGTTAAACCGCCACATCCAAAAAACGCATGTTCTCCGATTTCTGTAACCGTATTGGGAATTATCACGCTGGATAATTTTGTGCAGTCGTAAAACACTCCCTCTCCAATACATGTAACAGAATTAGAGATGGTCACTCCAGTCAATCCTGCACAGTTCCGAAACGCATAGCTTCCAATTTCATTAACAGAATTCGGTATTGTTACACTGGTTAGTCCTGAACAGTAAGCAAATGCAGATTTTCCAATCTTTGTAACTGAATCGGGTATCGTCAAACTGGTTAATCCACTACAGCGTTCAAACGCACCTGCTCCAATTTCTGTAACGGAGTTCGGGATTGTCACGCTGGTTAGCCCCTTACGGTCACGAAACGCACCTCTTCCAATTTTTGTAACAGTGTTCGGAATGGAATAGCTTCCTTCTGCTTTTCTCGGATAAGATACCAACGTCTTTTTGTCCGCACTCAATATGACCCCATCCACGTTAGTATCCTGCACGGCTTCTGCGCTTGCGTTTTGGTTAGAAATAATTGGCTCATTATTTTGCGGCGGCGTCTCAACAGGACTACTATTCGTCTGATTGCAGCCACACGCCGACATACCCATTAGTGCAATCGTCGCAACTGCAAACCATACTGCAAACGAAACAGACTTCCGTTCTTTTTGACCCAGTTTAGTCACAAACAATGTCGATTTTTCTGAATTGAACATCTTTATTCTTTTATTTTTGATCTATAATAGATGACAGCGGCAATAC
>JBOFGF010000018.1:0-10959 GCA_051649005.1 Thermoguttaceae bacterium
ATCAGTCCACTAACAAGTTTTGTGAACTTCGGAATTTTTTACCACAGAGGGCACGGAGAACACGGAGAATACAAGACACTCTGTGAACTCTGTGTCTCTGTGGTGAAAACTTGTTAGCAGACTGCTGTTATCATGGGACTACATATACCCACTTGCACTAACTCCTTTTTGATGTAGTATAGTGGGGAAAGATAAAATGGATAATGCA
This sequence comes from Thermoguttaceae bacterium, assembly GCA_051649005.1. Classification (GTDB taxonomy): domain Bacteria; phylum Planctomycetota; class Planctomycetia; order Pirellulales; family Thermoguttaceae; genus WRKP01. The sequence goes on from JBOFGF010000018.1 coordinate 209, forward strand.
GGAAGGAAAAAAGGGAAGTGGAGTGGCACACGCATCGCCGCGACATTTTGGAATAGAACGGTTGTATCAATGGAATGGTATTTTACGTTTCTGTAAAAAATACTGGAAATTAAATAATCAAATACCGAAAAATCTCAAATGTTGCTACATCTGTTGATTGCTGGGGAGGCTAATTGGAGAATGGTTCAATGAACGACATGTCACTTGTTTTAGAGTTCGTGCAAGAAGCTCGTGAGTATATGGACGAAGTGGAGCCGACTCTAATAGAAATTTATAATGGGAGTGATACTGGATCGGTAAATGCCGAACTTATCAACTCCGTATTTCGTCTTTTTCACTCCATGAAAGGGAGCGCGGGATTTCTTGCGCTCACAACAGTGACTTCGGTCACTCATGAAGCCGAGACTCTTTTGGATCGAATCCGAAATGGTAAATTGTCGCTGACTGTTCAGATCACGGCGACACTTTGCAAAGCGATTGATCTCTTTCGAGAAATGTTGATCCACATTGAAGAGACTGGAAATGACGAAGGTTTCGATGTACCAGCACATGCAATCATCGCCATTCTCAAAAAACATGTTGCAGGTGAACCAATAGATGATTTGGAACAGGTGGCACCTGCTTTGCCGCAAGAAGAAAAAGCGGCGGACGGGAAAAATTTGGCCGATTTATCTTTCGACGCACTTGCCGGAGAGGCACCACCAGTACCACACAGTGCAAGTGAACTCGATTTTGTCGAGCCACAAATGAGCGATGAAATTCCCGTCTCTGAACAAACTGAAGTAACCGCCGAAAACGATGTTGCTGATGCTTTGCAAACACTCCAGCTTTCCGATGACATGCGACACGGATTCGTTTTGGAGGCGACGGAGCAGTTGGAGTCTGCTGAACAAGCACTTCTTTTGGTTCTTGATGAGGCAAATGCAAACAGTATCGAGCCGCTCAAAGACGCATTCCGATATATCCATAGTTTCAAAGGGAATTGTGGATTTATGGGACTTGTTAATTTGGAGCATCTCAGTCACACAATGGAAACGCTCCTCGATCAAATGAGGAATGGAGAAATTTCGCCACAAGAAAGCAATGTTGGTGCATTATTAAAACTCATTGACGTATTACAAGGCGGTGTCAAAAATCTCGAAGAAGGTGGTGTGGGACGTATTTCCGGTCTCGAAAATCACATTCAGCAGCTCAATCAATTGATGGATTCACATGGAATAGAAACCAAATCTGTTCCAATAAAACAAACTGATTCAAAATCGACATCTGCTGCTGTGAAAATGAATGAATCAGCGGCGGCGGTCAAATCTGTTCCCACTTCTCCAGTTAAATCAACGGCTGGTTCTGCGGCATCGGCACCAGAAAAACCATCGAATTCACCTTCTGACGAGAAAAAAGTAGCAGCCGAGGCGTTTCATGCTGCGGCGGTTCCAGAAGTTGAACATGCGGCTCCCGCTTTGCATCCGTCCGAAGGCGGCGGCGCACCAACTGCTGCGACGGCATCAAAAGAGAAGCCGAAGCAGGACATTCGTGTCGATTTGTCAAAACTTGATATACTTATAAACTTGGTCGGAGAACTCGTTATTGCAGAGTCGATGGTAACTCGATGTCCTGCTGTTTCACATGTCGAAGACGAGTATTACAGTCGAGCAAAACATCAGCTGCGACGTATATGCGATGATTTACAAGATGTGGCAATGTCCGTTCGCATGATTCCCTTGTCGGCGACATTCCGAAAAATGATTCGCTTGGTACATGATTTGGCCACCAAATCGGGCAAAAAAATCAAACTGAATCTCGTCGGGGAAGAAACTGAAGTGGACAAAACGGTAATTGAACAAATTGCAGACCCTCTGGTTCACATTGTACGAAACAGTTGTGATCATGGTGTCGAACCGCCAGATGATCGTTTGAAGGCAGGAAAAAGCGAGACTGGAACTGTCGTACTAGAAGGACGACACGAGGGCGGCGAAGTTTGGATCACAATTAAAGACGACGGACGTGGCCTGAATCGAGAACGTATTCTCAATAAAGCGATTGAAAAGGGACTTGTCGGGATCGAAGCACGCGACTGGCCAGATGAACGTATTTTCAAATTGGTATTTGAGCCGGGATTTTCGACTGCCGACAAAGTGACAGATATTTCTGGTCGTGGTGTCGGAATGGATGTCGTGAAACGGAATATCGAAAAATTGAATGGACGAATCGACATTTCGAGCAAAGAAGGAGAAGGGGCCACTTTCACTTTGCGAATTCCACTAACACTTGCGATTGTCGATGCGATGCTTGTAAGAGTTGGAACAGGGAAATATATGATTCCGACTCTCACCATTCGAGAAAGTCTTGTCCCCACTTTCCAGCAAGTTACGATTACTCCCGAAGGACGAGAAATTTTGCGGCTTCGTGATGAAATGGTTCCTGTCATTCGCTTGTATGACGTTTTTTGTTGCACTCCTGGTGCGGAAAAGTTGAAAGATGGTATCTTGATTGTGGCCGAAGACAGTGGTCGATCTTTCGCCTTTTTTGTTGATGAAATTATTGGACAGCAACAAACTGTCATTAAAGGACTTCCCGATTACATTGGAGAAGCAAATGGTTTTTCCGGTTGTACTATTTTGGGAGATGGTGCTGTTAGTCTGATTGTTGACGTTGGTGCTGTGAGCCGAATGGGCGGTTCTTATCACGCTTCTCCTGTGGGTAAATCAGAAGAGTGGGCTTGATTTTATTCTGGCTTTCGCGGTTGTTGTGTTTGGTGAGCCACCATCGTTTGGCGAGCCGCCGGCGTAAGTCGGCGGGTTTGCAGGGCGAGTCGCTCCGTGTTATTGTTTCAATAAATAATTATTGATAATGAGATATTGCCCATTCCTGTTCCCATCGGGGACTTGAACGGTCTCTGTTTGTTTTTTCTACGACCGCTCTAAAAGTCGCTCAGAGATTGTGGAAATGCCATTTCAGGGCAATCACATTTTAGCTGTATTTATGGAACACACACACAAAACCCGTGAACGCATACCTGAAATGACACATTTTAATGTCCGAATTGAGCCGGATGATACGATATTTTGTGTCGCAGCTGGTGTATTGCTGATTGACGCACTTGCCTCTCACGATATTCATATACGCAAAGAATGTGGCGGAAATGGGACGTGCGGAAAATGTCTCGTTTTCGTAAATGGCAAAAAACGACTCGCGTGCAATGTCGTCATCAACGAAAACATGTCGGTAATAATTCCCGATTCGTCTGTGCAGGAATTGGAGTCGTCGTTACAAATACAAGATAAATCGTTTCAAAAAGAACATGTCGTCTTTTCATCTCGATCAAATCGGGAAGATCGATTCGGAATCGCGCTTGATATTGGAACCACGACATTGGTCGCCGAGTTGTGTCATCTGCACGACATTTCTGAAACACGACGAAAAAAAATCGTTGCTGCTCGTGCAAATCCACAAAGACGTTTTGGTGTCGATCTGATTTCTCGTATTCAAGTCGCCATCGAATCCTCTGATTCTCTCTTTGAGATGCGGCAAGTTCTAATTGACACTATCAATGAAATGTTACAAGAATTGTCGCAAAAAGCTGCCATTCCACTCTCAGATGTGACTATTCTTTCCGCCGCAGGAAATTCAGTGATGCAACTCATTTTTTGCGGAATTGATCCCAGTCCACTTGGATGTGCTCCATTTCTTCCGCCGGTTTCAGTATTTCCGATACAAAAAGGAAGCGATTTGGGACTCGACTTTTCTTCGGCTGGAATCGTCGAACTAATGCCGCTGCTCGGTGGATTCGTCGGCGGAGATATTTTGGCGGGGCTTTTGGCGACGCAACTTTGTGAAAGCAATCAAACCGCCTTTTTGATCGACATCGGCACAAATGGCGAGTTGGCACTTTGGCACGAAAATAAGTTGTACACGGCGGCGACTGCGGCCGGACCAGCTTTTGAAGGCGGGCGAATCCAATTCGGGACAGTTGCCACTGCTGGTGCTATTGACCGAGTGCGATTCCATGATGATGGCTCTGTTGTTGTTACGACAATTGGCAGCTCGCATGAAATCACATCTGAAAATAATAATTCTGACAGCACGCCAAATAGAAAAATTCTGCCAACTGGAATCTGCGGCAGTGGACTGATTGAAGCGATTGATCAATTATGGAAACATAAACTCATCAAAGCGATGGGACAATTCGATATAAAACTCGATTCTCCTTTTTTTCATAGATTTTGTCTCTTTGAAGAAAAGCCTGCGTTTGAACTGGTGTCTGCCGATGAATCAGGTCTAAATGAAGCTATTTTAATAACACAAAAAGATATTCGCCAATTTCAACTTGCCAGTGGAGCTATTCGTGCTGGCACGGAATTATTATTGCAAAAAAGTGGAGTGAAATCAAATTCGATTGACCGTTTTTGTGTTGCAGGCGGATTTGGAAGTTTTATCGACCCGCTCGCTGCGAGACAAATTGGTCTTTTGCCTCCACAAATTCCTTATGAGCGATTTGAATTTTGCGGAAACACATCTCTGGCGGGTGCCAAATTGTCTCTATTTGATGCGGCCACACAAGAAAAAGCACGTCAATTGGCATCGCAAAATCATTCTGTCGAGTTGGCATCGCTTCCAGAGTTCGCTGCGATTTTTGCTGAGTCGATGATTTTTCCAAAAAGCAATCTCGATTGATTGTATCTGTTCACGCATATCTACTCCAGCAATCTTCCATCGGGAGCGTATTGACGGTTTATTTTTCGCACAGAGGCACGGAGTTCACAGAGAAACCAAACTCCGTGAACTCTGCGTCTCCGTGAGAGAAAAAAATTCCTGTCGTTCAATAAAAGCCGGAAAGGAGGCACGCAAGTGCCGTATTGACGTTAAACGCACCGCTACTTTTATAGCGAAAATGTGGTAAAATTAAGTGGTTGTATCCCTTCACTCGTCTAACTCCGCCGTCCGATTCCTCAGGGCGAACGCATCAAAATTTTGATAATTGGAAAAGGCATGTTGACAAAACAGGTAAAATAAAAGCCGGAAAGGAGGCACGCAAGTGCCGTATTGACGGTGATATTTTGGGACAATTGAGCCGAATGGGATATTTATTTGCAATAAAAATGTTAGAAACCGTCAGTACGCTGCGCTCCCTTCCGGCTGTTGTGTTTGCCTGAAACGCATATTTTAACCAAATTAACCATGAATTCATGTTTTGATAATTGGAAAAGGCATGTTGACAAAACAGGTAAAATAAAAGCCGGAAAGGAGGCACGCAAGTGCCGTATTGACGTTAAACGCACCGCTACTTTTCTAGCGAAAAATGTGTTAAAATTAGGTGGTTGTATCCCTTCACTCGTCTAACTCCGCCGACCGATTCCCCCTGTCCTAAAAATTGAAGAAAGAAACAGCAATGGAAAATCACGAGATTAGTTTAGAGAATTTCTTGAACCATTTCGCACAGAATACTGCACCGAATAGACGTTACTGCTTTATTCTCGGAGCAGGTGCATCTGTGGAATCTGATATTCCAATCGGCGGAACTTTAGCGAAACGCTGGCTCCGTGAAATCAAGCGGCGTGTTTCCGAAAGTGATTTTACCGCATGGAAGAACAAACATTGTATTTGCGAGGAGTTTCCCGCCTATCATTACGGCAAAATCTATGAAAAACGCTTCGAGCTTGATCAAGCTGAAGGATTTAACGCTCTCGAAAGCATCATAGTCGGAAAGAAACCGAGCTTCGGTTATGCTGTCTTGGCAAATATTTTAGCCAGCACGAAAGGACACAATGCCGTCATCACCACGAATTTTGATACGCTGACAGAAGATGCCATTTACACGTTTACTGATACAAAACCGCTCGTTCTTGGCCATGAACAACTAGCTCAATTTGTGCAACCGACAATTCGCCGCCCTCTCATTGCGAAAATTCACCGAGATGTTCTTTTGAATCCGCGAAATACTCCTCACGAAATATCACGGCTTGCTCACGAATGGAAAGCTGCTCTTACGGATATTTTCAAAATTTTTACGCCGATTGTGATTGGCTATGGTGGAAACGATGGCAGTCTCATGTCTTTCTTGGCAGACATTTCACCGATTGCTGGCGGCATATTCTGGTGTCACATGGCTGGTCAAACACCCAATCAAGAAACACTCGATGTGGTGCAGCGGCATAATGGAAAATTTGTACCGATTCACGGTTTTGATTCGTTGATGCTGAATCTTTGGAATAAACTGGGCAATGATTACGATCAACTTTTTTCGTCAAATACGCCGCAAAGTGAAAAAGGGGGGATAGGATATTCATTTGATCGTTTTTCCGACGACGAGCATTCTAAAGCCAGCTGGAGATCGCTCAATGAAAGAATGGCTAATAAATTAGGAGAAGGTAAAGCCGAGCATTACGCCTATAAATCCAATACAGCAGAAACTCTTGACAAGCAGATTGAGATTACAGATGATGGCTTAAAAAAATTCCCTAAAGCAATGATATTGTTACATCACTTTTCAACTTATCTTTATGCGCGGTGGCAAAAAGAAAATGATGAGTCGAAAAAAAAAGCACAAGTACAAGATGTGCAAAACGCATTCGAGCGGGTCTATGAGAGTACAAAAAACTTGTACGATATATTGCCGCACTTCCCGTCAATAGTATTAGAGAAATTTTTTGATTTCCTACATGAAATAGGCGACTTTGATAAAGCGAATGAAATATACCAGTGGATTTTAGAGCGAACCCCCAATGACGCTGAAACTAATTATAAGTATGCTGAGCTTTTATTCAACAACATTCAAAAAGCACTTGATATTGGAATAACCGCAACGAAAATTGATGAGCATTACCGGCGTGCGGCGGACCTCGCCCCTCTTGATGTGAAATATCAATTTGGCTTGATACGCTATTTGATTACGGTAGGCGCGTATTATGAAGCAGAGCAAAAACTGGAGAAAATCATTCCGATTTTTTCAATTGAAGACGAGAAAGCTGTCTCCGAATGGATGTCAGTGGCTGCTTATAGCCTATGGATTATCGCTGATAAAAAACCCGACACTATCCGGCTCAATAAAATTGAAAAATATCTGAAGGAGTCGTTCGAATACAATCCCGAAAACTACAAAGCCCTTTGTCGGTTAATTGAATTTTATATTGTATTTGGCAGATTAGACGCAATCACACTATCTGTTCAGGAATTACACAAAAGATCATTATCGGAAATGTTGTTTAATTCACAAGTTGACAAATCGAAAAAGCCAGATATTCTCTTGGCATCCGTGTTTTTGTTTTTGGCGTGGTGCCTGAAACCGACCGAGTTATTGAATGATATATCACCGTTATCCGCATCGGCTTTGGACGACTTTGTAAGGGAAGGAATAAACCTCAAGGATTGGGACTTTTCGCGGATTGAGAATTGCAAAGCTGTACAAGAAAGTCCGCGCAAAGTCGAAATACTTGGCGTTATTCGGCAAGCTAAGGGCAAAAATAAGGGCGAACAAGATACGGCACCGGCGGAGACTTCTGGAGACGAACCGACAAAAGAATCTATCAGTGAACAAACTCCATCATGCGAGACCGAAATATAACAGCGCAACAAAAAACTCCTTGAATCCCTACATGCAACTTGCGGTCTTTCCTGCGATAGTTTTGTTGTCGCCAATCATCAAGCCGGTCAATCAATATCCACAATCCATACTTTCTGTTACAAATTAAATGAAAATCAATATCGAAAGCGTGCAAACAGATGTTCGCGGCGGTCTCACAAATGAACAGGTGGTCGCCTCACAAAAAAAATTCGGCACGAATGCTCTGTCACCACCTGCACGCGATTCGTGGATAAAACAGCTGATCGAAAAATTTCAAGACCCGACAATTCGGATTCTGCTCGTCGCCGCCGCCGTTTCCCTGCTGATGACTCTGCTCGAAAAATACGTCCTGCACCAACCAGAGGCAAGTTTTATCGACTCGATTGGAATCGTTTTCGCCATCTTACTCGCCACTCTTGCCGGTTTTTTCAGCGAACTAAAAAGCGCACGCGAATTTGAATTACTCAACAAAGTCAAGGACGACATTAAAATAAAAACCATCCGAAATGGCCAAATTTCCGAAGTACACATCGCCGAAATTGTCGTCGGTGACATTGTGCAACTTGATTTGGGAGACAAAATTCCCGCCGATGGTGTCGTGATTGAATCGCACGGATTGCTCGTCGATCAGTCGTTGCTAACTGGCGAATCGGTCCCAGTCGAAAAACATCCATTGCCCGAAATCGTAACATTAACTGCCGAAATGGAGATGGTATTCCATCGTAATGACGGGCAAATTATTGCAGACGATTTACACAAAGTTTTCAGAGGCACGATGGTCGGCGATGGGCACGGCTTGTTCGTGGTGACCGATGTTGGCGACCACACACGACTTGGGCAAATTGCAGCAACTCTCGGTGCTGATGGCGAATCGGAAAATGACACTCCACTTGTTCACAAACTGACGGTACTTGCCAATCAGATTAGCATCGCAGGAATGGTAAGTGCCGCCGCGATTTTTGTCGTTATGGCGATATTTGCGATCTACAATTCGCCGCTTGCTTGTGGCAATTTTTCGCTCGATGCCGCACAGTGGGGAGCCATTCTCCGCAGCTTACTGACCGCTTTTGTCGTTGCTGTTACGGTTATTGTCGTCGCCGTTCCAGAAGGACTTCCGATGATGGTCACCGTTTCGCTCGCCATGAACATGATGAAAATGGCAAGGGAAAACTGCCTCATCAGAAAACTGGTCGCTTCGGAAACTATCGGAAGTGCGACCGTGATTTGCACCGACAAAACAGGGACACTCACGCAAAATCGGATGTCTCCGACGTGGGTGTTTGCCGACATGTCTGAATATGGAAGTGTCACGACAAACGATAAAAAAAGTGTAACAGAAATTACACAAATTGCCGATTGGCACCGAATCGTCGATGCAATCGCGGTAAATTCGGAAGCAGCACTCAATGTTGAAAAGCTGGGTGATGTGGAAAAAATTCGCGGCATCGGCAATCCGACCGAATGTGCGCTGCTGCAATTATTGCAGCAAAACGGAGTCAATTATCGTGATTACCGCGACAAATATGCACTTTTTTGGGAACTTGCGCATAATTCACAGCGTAAAATGTCCGCAATTTGCATTGAAAAAGATGGTGAAAAAAAATGCCTGATAAAAGGTGCGCCGGAAAAATTGCTTGAAAAATGCACGCATATTTTTATCGACGGCAAGTCGGAATCTATTGAACCACACCGCGCAGCACTGGTTTTGGCACTGGAAACAGCATCGTCACATGCGCTTCGTGTGATTGCCTTCACCGAAAAAATACTGACAGAAACAGCACTTCCGTCAGATGCTGAAAAATTTGACTTGGAAAATTTGGACGAGCTACTATCGGGACAGACATTTTTGGCGTTTGTCGGAATTTCCGACCCTATTCGTCCAGAAGTCCCAGCGGCAGTTGAAATGTGCAGGCAGGCGGGTGTCAATGTGAAAATGATTACCGGCGATGCTGTTGAAACCGCGATTGCTATTGCTCGGCAATCAGGAATTTTGCATGATTATCAGGGGAATAAAGCCCCCGACTCGCCGTCGGTATTTACATCAGACGAATTGTCGCAGCTGGACGATGCGGCACTTGCGGCGGCGATTCCAAATCTGCGTGTACTTGCAAGAGCGACACCGCTGGACAAATTGCGGCTGATAAAAGCGATGCACACAGAAGGCGAAGTCGTTGCCATGACGGGAGATGGAACGAACGATGCACCGGCATTGAAATTTGCGGACGTTGGAATTTCGATGGGACTTACTGGCACGGAAGTTGCTAAGGAAGCGAGCGACATTGTGCTTGTGGACGATAATTTCAAGAGCATCGTGACCGGCATCTGGTGGGGCCGGACGTTGTACCAAAACATCCAGCGTTTCGTGCAATTCCAACTTTCGGTCAATGTGGTCGCACTTTTATGTGCGCTTATTGGCCCATTCATTGGTATGCCATTGCCGCTTACTGTGCCACAACTTCTGTGGATCAATATAATAATGGACACATTTGCGGCGATTGCATTGTCGACCGATCCACCGCGCAGGCAGTCGATGCAGAGAAAACCGATCCCGCGAGAAGCTTCGATTATCACGCCAGCAATGGGCGCGTCGATTGTAGGAAACGGTTTGTACCAAGTCGTGATTCTGTTTTCTGCGCTTTATTTCGGTTGGTTTTTGCCGACGGAAGAACGGTTCCATTTTTATGCCGACCCGAAAGAAGCATCTAATTTACATGCACTGACGGTGTTTTTCACGATTTTCATCATGTTCCAATTTTGGCACAAATTTAACTGCCGGTCGCTTTCATACGACGAATCACCATTTGCGCTGCTTTGGAAAAACCGGCTGTTCATTGCAATTGTTTCGGCGATTACAATTTCGCAGGTGGTGATGGTTCAGGCAAGTGGATTTTTTGGCATCGGCGAAATTTTCCGCACAGTGCCGTTGTCGCTGAATCAATGGGTTTCGATACTACTTCTGACGGCAACGATTTTGCCAGTGGCGTGGGCGGTGCGGATAGTTTCATTCAGATGTGGTCTGGACCGCCTCAGTTAAGAAACAGAAGAAATTAACATCGGCACGGGATTCTTCTGAAATTGCCGTTTTCCTCTATGAATTAAAGGCTTTGCGAGCTTCTCTCGCCGCCAGTAGCGACGATTTTCGCGGTTTTTCGCCGAATCTGCTCCCCATCAATCCCGATATTCTCTCGCTCCA
>JBOFGF010000019.1:0-2086 GCA_051649005.1 Thermoguttaceae bacterium
CCACCATTATTCAATCCCGACGGGATTGTGTGTTTTTTTGACGATTTTTGACGAACACACCGCCGACTTACGCCGACGGCTCGCCCAACAAAACCCGCCAACTTACGCCGACGGCTTTCGGGAGATGGCAATGTCGTGATGCCAAGTATTGGTACACGAAAATTTGAACACATACAACTTGCCTATTTTGCCTAAAATAGTGTACACGCCCTGTTTTTGTGTCCGACCGGATTGCATGGGTAAAAGAGAAATACCCAGATGATCCTGCTATCAAAAATTACGGAAATGAACAGTAAAGAAATTATCAGACAACTTAAAGAATGGTGGATGGGATGCTGTTGTATTCTCTGCATTTCGTTCGGCATTGCAATCTCAACCGTGTTCTTGCGAGTCACCATCCTAGATTACAAACTGGAACTCAGTATCGAATTGCCCCAGTGGTTGAACAACCTGAACCCAATAAACTGGATTACACACCGAATACTGAAGTGGACGGGAGTCGATTTCAAATATGCCGTTTGGCAAATCACACAATGGAAGTGGCTCGAAGTGCAAATACTCAGTTCTTGCGAGATAGTTGCGTTTGATTATTCATGGACGGCCCATTCCGACCATTGGGGACATAAGGCGGAACTGACCATTGCCGGGATAAACGGGCATATTTGGTTTTGTGACAGCCGCCACTGGGACGACGACACTGACGTACCCGTGTCCTATGGCAATTCGACAAACGGTGCGATTCGTTGGCGTAAATGGGCGGAACAAAAAACACACGACATGGCACATCGTCCGTACATATTTGACAGATTGATGATTGACATGCTTGCCGAAAAATGTGCCGAGTTGGAATCGAAAAACATTTCAACTGCTACAGAAGATTTGTCAGCCGCCCCCTCTACTCAAATCAGATGACGGCAAACAAAGATACCAGTATGAGCTTTCGTTCGTGGAAACACTATCTTGAATTATTACAAGGCGGACGAACCCAGCCATGATTATGCAGGAAAAAGCAACGAGACACAGCAATCATAAAAGGCGATTGCGAGAATCGGCACGAATTTTCGGACGTGGTAGTAAATTCGACTAAAAGTGGTATAATTTTTGGCGCGACATGCGTCGAATTCCAGTGAACATATACCAAATTTTTAGTCCTTTTTCAGACTTTTCATCTTTTGAAAATTTTTATTTCCGCAGGCGAACCGAGTGGCGATATTCATTCAGCCGCTCTCATTGAATCTATGCAGAAATTGCAGCCGAACATCGAGTTTGTCGGATTCGGTGGGACCGAAATGCGCAATTCAGGATGCAAACTTCTTGCCGACATGAGCACTCTGGCAATCATGGGAGTGAGCCAAGTTTTTCCAAATTATCTTAAGTTCAAACGTCTTTTGAAAGAAGCAAAAGCACTTCTACAGCAAGAACATTTTGATGCGGTTATTTTGGTCGATTATCCAGGTTTCAATTGGCATTTGGCCAAAGCTGCAAAGGAACTGGGAATCACCACTTATTATTTCATGCCGCCGCAAATTTGGAGTTGGGCGAGATGGCGCATCAAAAAAATGAAACGATATATTGATACCATTTTGGCACCACTCCCATTTGAGCACAGATGGTTTCTCAAACACGGTTGTTCGAGTATTTATATTGGGCATCCATTTTTTGAGGAAGTGCGGAAAAAAACTTCCGACTCAAATTTTCTCCAAAATTTTTACGCAAAATTTGGCGGCGGCCCAATTGTCACCATTCTTCCTGGTTCGCGGAATCAAGAAGTCAAAAATAATTTAGACGACATGCTTTTGACAATCGAATATGTCCGTTCTAAAATTCCGTCGATTCAGCCGGTCATTGCCGCCTATAACACGATTCATGCCGAATACATCCAAGAACGTCTGAGCGAATTGGATTTGTCGATCCCTGTCTTTGTTGGGAAAACTAATGAGTTGATTCGCGCGGCAGATTGTGCGCTGGCCGTTTCAGGGTCTGTTTCGCTGGAACTTTTGGCGTGCAACAAACCGACTGTAATTTATTATCGTGTTCAGCCTTTTCCATTACTTGTGCAGCGATGTTTTCGCCGCACCCGCTCGAT
>JBOFGF010000020.1:0-7178 GCA_051649005.1 Thermoguttaceae bacterium
AAAAAGATGGAAATCCCATCTGTATTGGCACCGGTTCATGCCCGACTTTTTGAGCGATAGTATCAACAGGCAACTGAAATATGGAAGTAATTAACGTACAAATTACAATGGCAACAAGCGATCCGGGGATTCGTTTGGAGACATGTGGCATCACAAAAATAATGATAATAGTGAAAATGGCCATCAAAACTGCCCAGGTATTTGTTGTTGCGATAAATTCCCAGTAGATTTGCAGTTTCCGAACAATATCAGGCGGCATTGATTTTCCAGCTAAATCCAATCCCAAAAATGGTTGAAGTTGTGAAATGGCGATATAAATGGCAATTCCAGAAGTAAAACCGAGAGTGACTGGATATGGAATATATTTGATGTACTTTCCGACACCAGAGAGTCCCATCAAAATGAGGAGTCCTCCTGCCATAATAGTGGCGATCCAGAGTCCGTTTATGCCATCTTTTTGGACGATTCCATATACGATGATGATAAATGCGCCGGTTGGTCCACCGATTTGCACGCGAGAACCGCTAAAAAGCGAGATAAGAAATCCTCCGATGACCGCAGTATACACTCCCTGTTCGGGTGTGACACCGGAGGCGATGCCAAATGCAATAGCAAGTGGAAGTGCGACAATACCTGTTATTATGCCAGCAACAAGGTCTGCTGAAAATAATTTTAGAGAGTATCCTTCGTGAATAACGGAAAGTATTTGTGGGTGAAACCACTGTCGAAACGATTTTTTAGATGACATTGCTTTGTTGTGTATCCGTTCATTCGGCTTTGTGTGTTTTTTTCCGATTTATACTGAAAACTGTGACAAAATGCCACTTTTGACTGTGGCAATTTTGTAAAAAAACGCTTGTTTTTGTCAAACAACAGCTTTCTACGAAAGCTGGCTAAACATTCAATTTTGTGTTGTTTTCAGAATATCGGGTTTTTCTATTAAATGATTTTTGTATTTATTGATTCAAAGCAGGGTGCTGTGGTGTCGAACAAATATCGCATGATTTTAGATCACATGCGCATTCGGTGAATCTTGCCAAATGATGTATATTGTCAGATGTTCCTTGTAATCCGACGACACGTTTGTCGATGTTTGTCGTTTGGGAAACAAGATGGCCTGCTTTAATGTCGAATTCCAAAACTCCCGATGTGAACTTTCCCATAATCTGTGATTGTTCTGGCGGAGTGAGTGGTGTCAAAATTTGTGTAACAAAAGATATTTTAGCAATGCTTGATCGCACTTGTTCAAGTTGATACTTTTCGCGTGCTGTAATTTTTTTTACAGTGCCATCGTTTTGATCTATTTCAGTCGAAACATCGACATACCAAATATCGCCGACAGCGACCGGTTCTTTTGGCATTGAAATGGCAATACGATTTTCCTCGGCGGCGCCCGAATATGCAGTCAGTGCGATCTTTTTTGTCATTTCTCCCTGTGAGTTCATTGTCAAATGAGCGAGTGGAACGCCGATTGTTCCTTCGAGAGAAATAAATTCATGAGGAATATCCTTGTCGCGGCGACTGTCGTAATACAAAATATCGTGACCTGACTGAAATTGCCGCATATCAACGTCTTCGACCTGATATTCGAACATCGTGTTCCCTTCTCCGTCCACGTTTTTCACTGTCCAAATTTTCGTCGAAAGACTTTTTGTTTCAACAAAATCACTTCTGCCACGAATTGATGTCGTGATTTTCAGCGACTGCATGACTCGCCATTTCATTACATCTCCTTCTTTGAATTTGTAACGAAGAAGATGATGCGTCGCCGCTTCTTTTTGTTCTGGCTTCACTTGTTCGGTGTTGATTTGCGTCGCCGCTTCTTGTTCTGATCCGACTGAAATTGTAGTAACAAAAACAAAAATGACGAGTAACAAAAACAGCCGAATAACCAGCGATCCACCAATGGCAATTGGCGCGTGGAACGAGTGTTCATGTCGCCCAAACCGGCGGATTGACTTCCGACACATCGGTCCGCCGCTCGCAGCGACGAACTTTTTCAAAATAGACGAAAATAATTTCATGCGATTTTTTTTTGTTTGGAAGGAATACGCAGATTAAAAAGACCAAAAATGTCGTCCTGATTTAGACCAGTTGACATATTGAGTCCTCTCGCGCCGGACAGAATCAATTCTGAAAGTTCGCGTTTTTCTTGAAGGACACGATCAATTCGTTCTTCGACAGTATTTGTTGCAATAAAACGAGTAACAGTTACTGGACCAGCCACGCCAATTCGATGGGCACGATTGATTGCCTGATCTTCCACTGCCGGATTCCACCAGCGATCAAACAAAAAGACGTATTCGGCAAATTGCAAATTTAGACCGACACTTCCTGCTCCATAACTCATTAGAATAACATGTATATTTTTGTCGTCTCGGAATTTTCGTATCATTTCTTCTCGTTTGGAAGATGGAATTTGTCCATGATATTCCGCCGTTCCAAACGGTTTCAAATGTTGTCTGAGCGTCATAAGAGTTTCGACCCACTGACTAAAAATGATTGCTTTTCGACCACTTTCGGCAACTTCTTCGAGATCAGCGACGAGTCGTTCGAGCTTTGAACTTTCCCCTGTTACTGGATCAAAGTTACAAATTTGTTTGAGACGAATAATTAGCTCAAAAACTTGTGGAATCGAGACACCTTCGCCTGCTTCAGTGAGTCTTAAAACCCCCTCATCTTCGGCAAGTCGATATGTTGCTTCTTGCTCCGGTGTCAATTCGATAATTGCATCACGCATTAGTTTTGGCGGCATATCTTTTAGCACTTTGTCTTTTGTGCGGCGCAAAATATGCTCCCCGACGACATTGCAAACTTCCGAAGGCCGAAGTCCAGATGCCAAAAAACCTGGCTGCAAAAACTCAAAAATTCCGACGAGGTCTTCCTGAGAATTTTCGACCGGCGTTCCCGTCAATGCCCAATTGCGGAGACGTGGAATTGCCCTCGCCGCCTGTGCGGTGCTGCTCCCCTGATTCTTAATTCGTTGTGATTCATCGAGAACGACCAAATCGAAAACCGTTCCATTTCCTGTTTCAGGAGAATCATAATACTCACGATCTCGATGCAATAATTCGTAATTTGCGATGCGAACAGGGAATCCGGGAAGTTGCCAGAGCCACTTACGACGCGCTGGTGATCCGTCAATAACTTGGACATTTATTTCGGGTGCCCAAAGTTCAAATTCACGTTTCCAATTAGGCAGCAGCGGTTTTGGGCAGACCAGCAGGACATTCCGCATTTCGCCGGTTCTGAGCAAAAGTCGAATAGTCGTGATTGCCTGCATTGTTTTTCCAAGTCCCATTTCATCGGCCAAAATTGCGAAGTGCGCACTGTACAAAAACGCAATTCCTTGTCTTTGATATGGAAATGGTGCAAATGGCATGTCCAAAGTCGGCAAATGCAAAATCGACTCGATTGGCGGCTGCAAAATGTATCCGAGTCGATCAGTGATTTTGATTGCATCACGCGGCACACGAATTCGTGTCAGAGAATCGAGTGGCAATTTTTCCAGACGCAAATCGTTGTCGTCCATGTTTTCAGGCGGCATCAAATCGAGTGATTTGATCATTTCCGCCATTTCCGATGTCGATTCGTTGGTCGCCTCTTTTTCTGTTTCAGAAATCCCTTTTTGTTGGATTGGATAAAAAAACCAGCTTTTCGATTCGACTCTCATTCGTTTAGGAATTGGAACCGAAACTATCTGCGTCCGTCTTTGTCGAAGTGCTGATGACATCAACGAATTAGCTGCGACTTCGCAGTTCACTGGTCTTTGTAATTGCCGATTCCATCCAGTAACAAAAAGCTCCGGCGACTCTGTTAGAAGTGAAATTTCATCGCAGGGAATCTCCGCAAAAGGGATTTGTTTGTCTTCCCTCTTTTGGATACTTTCCGTTTCAAAATTAAGCAGCACGTCGTCGTTCATCGTTTGTGCGTTTGGCACATGTTTGTAACAAAATTTCAGCATCACCAAGAAACCGCGATGATTTGTCGAATGTTTGACTGATATTGAGATTCGACTTTGCCAGTTGGTCGCATTTATGATATTCAATCCAACGATTTGCTGAATTGATTATTCCAGCCCGCTCGGCATTTCGCATCAATTCTTCCGGCGTGTATTCAGCGACCGACGCACCAGTGCGATCATGTAACTGAGTCTGAATCATTCGCACGCATACTTTGTAAGTGAGGCAAAAATTTTGCACTACTGCCGACTGAAGAACATTTTTGTACTCACTTGCAAGAATCTGAAATTCTGGCGAGTGAGAATAACCAAGTGCTTCAGAAAGGGATTTGATTGCATTTCTAAGTTTATCAGAGTTCCGTTGATTCATATTTTTTCCTCCTTGAAAAATAGGGAATGTTCTGCCGGTGTAATTCCACCAGAAAAACAAAAAATCATCGAGTCGGTGTCCAAACGGGGACGACCTGCTCGGCCATATCTTCGTCGAATTCTGGAAACGAAATGTCTCCTGGTTCGGGAAGAGTTTGTCGCATTGAAAGTCCGAATGAATTCGATAAATTGAATCTTGGGGCATGTTGTGATTTAAGTGTATCAGGAATGATGTTCGTACCAGGCGCATCACTTGGAAGTTCGACCTGTGGTGCTTGATATGGCGGTGCATTGTCCATATCATCTCGTGGCATTTCCAATCGACGTGATGATCGAGTGGAGGGAGCAGAAATCCTCGCCGAAGTGTCAGGTGACATTGATGCTCGAAGTGTTTCGTTTTCTCGATTCACTTCGACCAATTTTGCATGTGTTAAATAAAGAGCATTTTCGAGACGGCGGTTTTCCTGCAACAAGAGCGATTGCTCTGAGTGGGAGCGGCTCGAACAGCCGCACACAAATCCAGTGAAAATCAAAATAAAGAGAATGAGTTTTCGTTTCATTTTTTTGCGTCCATGCAAAAATGATTGATATTGTTCCAAATACACCAGAGTGGGGAAATTTATCGAAATCCTCCATATCAGTCAATATCAATTGACAGCACAATCTCTGATGACTAATCCACAACAGGAAACATTTTATTGGAAAACTGTTCCGCTTGTCCTGAAACTTCGTCTACTGACATATTATGAAACTGATTTTGCCGCCAACGAGTGTAATCAAAATTACCTCGTTTGATAATGACAAGAAATCGTTCAAATTCGACCGATTCCATTCCATGCGAAAGAATATCGTATCCCAGTTTCTGTATTTCAATATCCGTTTTCATTGTTTTCCTCCCAATTCGCAATAAATTGTATGGGATCAATAAGAACGATTCCATCGATCTGCTCTCTCTTTTTCAAAATGCCTTTGTCCACAGTAATAAAGTATTCACATTCTGATTCAATAGCACACGAAATATGAAGAGCATCCATTGTTTTGAGTCCCAGTTGCAGGAGTCGCTCAGCACGCTGTTTGATGGACAAATTTTGTCGAGCAATCAATTTTGCAATACGTCGCCATAAAAAAATGGCTTTTTGTGCGTCGATATTAGGATTCATGCCATTTTCGTAATCGAGTACATCGGACCAGACAAGTTCCAATACATTCGACGTAATTAATGATTGAATACTCAATTTTGCAGTCGTTTCGAGATAAACACTGAGAAATGTTTGATCATCAAACGGTCTGTTAAATGAGCAACTATCCAAATAAACCCGCATTGTTTCACTCCAGTAGACCACGAAAAAACGGATAAATTCCCGGTTTTTCTCATTTTTGGGTTTCATTACTTACACGGCGAGAAATATTTGCGATTTTACTTTTTTTCTGTTGACGGTTTGAATTATTGAATTTTTTCGATCACCTGATCGATGAGTCCATAATTCTTTGATTCGTCTGCGGACATAAATCGATCTCGGTCAGTGTCCTTTTCGATTTTGGTGATGTCGTGGCCAGTATGTTTTAGCAAAATTCGATTTAGTCGCTCTTTGATGTTCATAAATTCTTTCGCATGAATCATGATTTCTTCGGCCGTTCCCTCCATTCCACCGTGCGGTTGATGAATCATAATACGAGCATTCGGCAGTGCAAATCGTTTTCCTGCCGCGCCTGCTGCCAGAAGCACCGCTCCCATCGAGGCGGCCTGTCCAATGCAGTAAGTGGCGACATCGCATCCGATATATTGCATCGTGTCATAAATAGCCAGTCCGGCAGTGACACTTCCGCCCGGTGAATTGATGTATAAATGAACGTCTGCTTTCGGATCATCCGAGTGCAAGAAAAGAAGTTGTGCGACAATCGCATTAGCTATTTCATCATTTACTCCCGTTCCTAAAAAGATAATTCGGTCTTTCAACAAACGGCTATAAATATCCATGGCACGTTCTTCGCGGCCACTTTTTTCGATCACATAAGGAAGCAGAGGCATTTTTTTTAGTAAATTAAAGGATTGATTGGTGAGTTTTTGTTTGTTGGTGAATCCGAACGATCCGATTTCATTTCTTTCTGGCACGCCTCACAAAAAAGATGAGGGTTGTTTGAATGGTTTTGCAAAACATCCGCTTTCTGCGAAAGCGAGCGAGTTAAACTTGTCATTCATTGTCGGCATCACCAGTTGGAACTTTTTTCAGTATTTCATCGACGACCCCATAATTTTTGGCTTCTTGTGCATCGAGATAAAAATCGCGGTCGGTGTCTCGTGCAATGTCTTCAATCGGTTTTCCAGTGTGAGATGCGATAATCTGATTTAGGACTTCGCGGTCTTTTATGATTTGTTGTGCCTGAATTTCGATGTCGGAAACTTGTCCACCAACACCTCCCCACGGCTGATGCAGCATGACTTTTGCGTGCGGAAGAGCAAATCTTTTTTCTTTCGTTCCGCCTGCAAGAAGAATAGCTCCTCCACTGGCGGCGAGTCCGACGCAGTAAGTGGCGACCGGACACGAGAGCATTTGCATGGTGTCATAAATGGCGAGTGTTGCTGTGACACTTCCGCCGGGCGAATTTATGTAAAAATGAATGTCTTTGCGTCGATTTTCACTCTGCAAATACAAAAGCTGCATAATAAGATTGTTGGCACTTTCACTTCGTATCTCTCCTTGTAAGAAGATGATGCGGTTTTCAAGAAGCATGTCGCCCAACGTCATCGAACGTTGTCGCTGATAATCACGGGAATGAGACACTGGAATAATTATCGATTAAATTTTTTTGGAAATGTTGAAACAGAGCGGAGATAAACCAGCCGCTA
>JBOFGF010000021.1:0-3369 GCA_051649005.1 Thermoguttaceae bacterium
GTGCGTGTGTCTGTCTGAAATCGCACCGAAACCAAAGTGCTTTCGCCCTCTTCTATTCCTGGTCGAACAGTCGCAATTTGCGATGTTTGGGTTCCACCCCCGCCGAAACCGCCTCCGCCCGTCGAACTGGAAGATGCCGCGAAAAGATTTTGTAACACAGTTGTTAGTGCTGATGCGTCTCCATTAACAAGTGTGAAAATTTTGATCTGAGACTCTGCCGATGGAAGCTGATCGAGTTCTTTAATGAGTGCTTCGATCAGTGGCATCGTTTCGGTCGGAGCCGAAACTATCAGCGTGTTACTCCGAGAATCTGCCGTGATACGAACATCCAAAAGCACATTGGCTTCCAAAAGACCTTCGCCGTCAATTTTGACCAAAGTTGGACTCCGTGTTCCATTTTGGGAATTTGCCGCGCCTCCGCCGCCAAATCCACCTGTTCCTGTGGTCGTTCCTGAAATCGCATTTTGCAATGTCGTCGCAAGTTCCGTCGCCATCGCATTTTTCAGCGAAAATGTTTTGACCGTGTTTTTGGCATCGCTCCCTTCGGAATCGAGTTTCCGAACCATATCTGCGACTGTCGTTAAATCACGAGGACTTCCTTGAACGATCAATGAATTTGTACGATAATCACTAACAACATAAATTTTCGACTCGAGTCCTTGATTTTGCTGGTTCGGATTCGCAAAAAACGAACTAATTTGCGTTTGAAGTGTATTGGCAGCAGCATTTTTTAGTTTGATAATCAAGTATTCCGAGTTTGGTGAGACGGGAATGTCGAGCTTTTCGATCAATTCTTTGGCCGTTTCTATGCTCTCTTTTTTTCCGACCAACATGATCGTGTTCGGTTTTATCAGTGGCAACATCGTGATTGAACCTCGCCGCTGCAAGTAAACCTGATTATAAAGTTGTTGAACCATCATATAAACTCGATACGAATCGGCATGTTTCATTTCGACCATTTCGATCAGCGGATCATATTCAATCGACATCGTTTCGATTTGTTCAAACATTTTGAGAATTGCGGTCACATCTTCTGCCGGGCCACGAACGACCATTGTTCCAAGATCGTCTACAATATCTACTTGGACGGGGCCGACTATTCCACCGCCAATCGAATTTGGGGAGCGACTTGCCGCATCTTGATTGCCGCCTGATCGATTTGCATTGCTGTCTTCCGAGTTTGGAGCGACGAATCGAGCTGATGCCGCATCAGAATTTTCAGTGAAACTTGGAGACGATGTATTTTGATTGGTGATATTGCGAGCAGGGAAGGGGGGCAAGTTTTGTGAGAGATTTTGAGATTGATTTTGCGACACTTTTTGAGCGGCTTCTGAGGAGCGATTGACGGCAATTGCCATTTCTTTGAGAGAGGGGAGGGGAGTGTGGTCAATTGCGGCAAAAACGGTCTGATTTCCTGTGAGCGGGGGAGGGGAGTCGATTAGTTGTATCATTTTTATGGCACTTTCGACCATTGATAGTGTTCCTATTACAGTAACAATGCCATTTTGATGATCGAGCGACAATTCAAGCTCAGTCTGATCTTTTGCCGGAAATCGAAATCTCGACAGACCGGATGATGCCTCGACATTATTGACCGGCACAAACCGACTACTCAATTTTTCCGTTAAAATTTTTCCAAATTCACTGCTCGAACGATTTTGAAGTCGATGATTTTTGATAATTGATTCTGTTGATGCGAGTCTGGAAGGGGAGCGGGACGCAGAATTTTCTCGCAGTGAACCGCTCTTTTCTCCCAGCGAGCCGTTTTTCTCTCCCAGCGAGTTGTTTTTCTCTCCCAGCGAGCCGCCAACATTAGTTGGCGGGTTCTGCATCAGCCGATTTTCGTCTGATGTCCCGCTCGCCATCAAAATTCTGGGTTCAACGAGAGGTTTTTCACCATTTCTTATCGGAATTTGGATAATTTGCGCGTTTTGTCCGACGAGCGCATGTTCTCCAGAAACGAGAATTGTATTCGAATCACGCATTTGCTGTGCGGATACTGAAAACGCTTGAATGATGTTTTGAGCCGAAAGCAATGTCGTCGAAAAATAGGCAAAAACGCCAATTATTCCTATAAAATGCGTAAAATAGCTTGGTCGTTTCATGGGAGGCGATTCCTCATTTGAATAAAAATAGTAGAATCCAGCATTCTCTTTATCGACAGGAACGATTATTATGATAAAACAAATTTAGTAGTTTTGGTAAACTTTTTCGATTTTGCTGATTGTATCAAGTGGTCGGCTAACAAGTTTTCACGATTTTAATGAAAAGTGATAAAAACAGTAGCCGGAAAGGAGGCGGTACTCCGCCGTATTGACGGTATTGAGCGTTAAACTCATCCTATATTGAGCAATCTCATCTCTTTTGGACCGTCAATACGCTGCGCTCCTTTCCGGCTTTTGTTGTGAAATCACATGCCAAACCATTTTCGTGAAACTTGTTCGCGGACCCAAAGTTAGTCGGCGACTATTTTTGCGCGCATTGACGAATAAATGCAATATGATATGATAAACAATTGTGGCTCATTTGCCTGTTTTGCACAATAATTAGATTGTAATAATTTCAAAACACACGGAAAAACGAAATAGCAAAAACAATTGAAATAACTAAAATAAGTAAAATAACTAAAACAATCGAAATAAAATGCCCCTTCCCGATCATTTGCCATTTGAAAAACCCATCGTCGAAATGGAAGCTCGTATTGAGTCGCTAAAAAAAGACTCCATGGAGCCTGAAACCCGAGAAGAAATATCTAAATTACGCAAAACTCTTTTGCAACTGCAAAAAGAAATCTATGCGTCATTAAAACCTTGGGAAACGGTTCTCGTTTCTCGGCACAAAGATCGTCCGCAGACATCGGACTATCTTGAAATGGTATTTGAGGAATTCATCGAATTGCACGGCGACCGATTTTTCGGCGACGACTTCGCAATCAGAACCGGCTGGGCCAAACTCGATGATTTCAAAGTCATGGTTATTGGTCATCAGAAAGGTCGGAATGTCAAAGAACGACAGGCGTGTAATTTTGGGTGCGCACATCCAGAAGGTTACAGAAAAGCAATGCGAATGATGCGACTTGCAGAAAAATTTCATTTGCCAGTCATCTGTCTGATTGACACGCCCGGCGCATTTCCTGGCATCGCCGCCGAAGAGCGCGGACAAGCAATGGTAATTGCTGAGTCGATGTTCGAAATGTCGAAATTGAAAACTCCGGTCATCTGCGTCGTCATCGGAGAAGGCGGGTCCGGCGGCGCACTCGGCATCGGTGTTGGCGACCGAGTGGCGATGCTCGAACATGCGTATTATTCGGTCATCAGTCCAGAAGGATGTGCTGGGATTCTTTGGAAAGGACATGAACACAAAGACAAA
>JBOFGF010000022.1:0-5402 GCA_051649005.1 Thermoguttaceae bacterium
TTCCTGATTGACTCACAGGCAGATTTTGATAGAATGGTGATGCCGATGGGGTGAATTCAGCGAATATCAATAGAAATGCGAAGTGCTTCATATTACAAAATCACAATGACGAAACAAACGCTCGTTTTCGGAGAGTGAAATCAACCTCGATAGAAAGAAAGGTGACACAGATGCCTGCATTAATTTTGTTAGTTATTTTGTTCGTATTAGCTGCTTTGGTAGTCGTGGCAATTAAATCAGCCGGTAATGCAAAAGAAAAAGTAAACGAACTACAGGAAAGTGTTTCACGTCAATATCAATTTCTTCCTAACGAGTTGTTGACTCGTGGTGAGTTTGTTTTTTTTCAATTCACTCCAACAGATAGTGTTGCCACCCGTTACTATTCAGTGCAAGGTTGGTCTTGGAGAGATTGTTAAAGTTTTAGATCAATCAGGCAAAAGCACACAGGCAGGACGAAACAAAGTCGCTCAAAAGCATCTTGATTTCGTCCTTTATGATGCGAGGGCAAACAAAGTGCTACTTGTTATCGAACTAGATGATAAAAGCCATAAACGAGAAAATGTGCAAAAACGAGACGACGAAAAAGACGAAATTTTGCGACGGGCTGGAATAGAAATTGTGCGTATTCCGGCGGCTACTTCCTATTCTCCGCTTCTTTTGAAGCAGCAAATTAGCGATAAAGTGAGTATAACACAGCTGTAATTTTAACATTTGTTGAATTCCACGATAGAATGAGATAACTCGATGCTCCAATTAAACCGAATCTATCACGCCGACACGTTTGAAATGCTGCCGAAAATCGAAAACGGCAGTATCGATCTCATTGTCTGCGATGGTCCGTTCGGAGTCACCTCGAACGACTGGGATAAAGTGTCCAGTATTCAAAACTATAATCTCAATTTAATCCGCATTTTTTCGGAAAAACTTGCACCGGGTGGAACTCTGTATCTGTTCGGAAAACCGGACTGCATCGATTTTATCGATTACCGTCCCTTCCTCAATTTACAGGCAAAAATCGTTTGGTATCAACCGAGTCGATTAGCACAAGGACGCAAAAATTATACGAACAACTACGATATTATCTGCTATTTTATCAAAGGAGATCGACCAAAGACGTACAATCTTGATGATATTCGTGTTTCGCAACTTGTTGAGCTGGAACATCGTCTCCGTTGTGAGCGTGTGCCTTCCGTCATAGGTGGAAAATATGGCAAGACAAAGTTTAACACACGGGGCAAAAATCCCGGCGACGTTTGGGGGGACATCAAGCAACTGACCTATAAATCGAAAGAGCTTGTTTCGCGCGAAGCTCTTAACACCATTCAAAAACCGGAGGTTTTGATGGAGCGACTCATCAAAGCGAGTTCCAATGAAGGAGATGTAGTGCTTGACCCATTTGCCGGTGTTGGTACATGTCCTGTCGTGTGTAAAAAACTAGCGCGACATTTCATTGCGGTAGAACAGAATCCCGATTTTGTCGCAATTGCCAACAACCGCATCGCTGAAGTTCTGCAAGAACAGAAAAGGAGTTTGCTGCAATATGGGACATGAAATATATCGGCAAATCGTTTCATTGGTATTAAAAGCGGCGGAACTGGCGCGGTCGATTGGTATCAGTAACATTTTACAGCCGGGACTTGTCAAGGAGATGATGATTGCGGATATTTTGGGACACGATTTGATTTCGTCCAAACGGGATGCCGATGCGTGTTCCCGTACCAACCCGAATGAAAAATACGAATATCTTTCGTGTAAAGAAGGCGGATCAGGACAGCTTGACCGTATGTTCAAAGAGCCGCCAGAAAAACGAGAAGAATCGCTTTTGCGGATTACCCGCAATAAGAAAATTTATCTTGCCATCTTTTACAAAAACAACCAGACCCAATGCAAGGTGATTTACGAACTAGAACCGTCTGATGTTTGTGTTGAGACAGTGCGGAAGTTGGAAAGAAGTAGAAACAGTATTTCGCATGTTGGTTTTTCCGAAAAATGGGCGAAGCAATACGGACGAGTGGTGTATCACGACGACCATTGTAGAAGCAGATTATCGGACTGATTGACTGAGTCTTTGTGGAACACTCGTAAAAAACGTGACAAACAAGCATTATTATTTGCGTGAGACCAAATTCGCCGCTCGAAAAAACAATCGGCAAAACGCTTTTTTCTAACACTTTCATTTTTAACCCTTTTTATAAATATCCATGTCGTATCCGCAAGAATCGAAGTGGAGACAAAATGAATCATAAAAGTAATTTCAAGAGTGCACTACAAAAATTTGCGGCATCACTGTCGAAAAATGGCTAAAATTCTGGTTTCTCCGATCAAATGTCAGGGCATCAACAAATTGGTGCCGTTCATCGCGGAAATCGTTCGGAAAATTGGCACATCGCCAAGAACATGCGTTTAGTCGGATGAAAGTGAATAAGAAAATTGAGGAGGCAACTATTCGGGATTTCCGAATAGTTCAAATGAAAGGGATTCGGCAATCCGAGCGTTCGGTCAACATGTTAATGCCCATACGAAAATACACAGCGTTTATTTTATTTTTGTTATTATGTGGCGGTCTGTGCAGTTGCGTCAGCGCAGCCGATGAGTATTTTAAGTCGGCAATAAACAAAATGATAAACGATTCAAAGTTGCCAGCAGACGGATATGGTTTTGACTTTACGTTCAAATTTTTGAGAACCAATTTAGACTCCCACACCATTGACTATAAATTTTTCACAAAAGGAGACAACAGTTACCTAAAAGAAGTTACGGAAAGAGGCGAGTCTGTGACGGTATACCTCGACGGGCGGCGAAATGTTACTCGGGCAGAAAAATCAGTTTATCCAAATGAATCTCCTTGCTATCAGCTTTCCACGAATCTAACAGAGCTTTGTCGCGTCCTCAATTACTATGCGCTCCCCTCTGTTGATAATTCTCCATACAAGCACGCTTATCAGCTTCTTGTCAATCCTTGTTATTCATTTTTGGGAGAAAGCATTTCGCCAGAGCAATTGCTTGATCTTCCTGAAAACTGTATTGTAAAACAACCAAGTGAAAATGGGTGCGAAGTGTATCTCATAAAAGACTTCATTGAGCATCCTTCAAAACCTGAGTTTTTGCTTTATTTTTCACAGGCAAATAACGACAAACTCGTGAAGTGCATTCTCAGAGACTGTGAAGGTGTGTCTAAAACCATATATGCCGACAAATGGAAAAATGTATCAGGAATGTTTGTTGCTTCTGAGATTCACAGAAAAAACGACAGGCTTGGAAGTGAGGAAATAATTGCTGTTACATCTCCTCGCATAGGTGGTCTTAAGGACAGTGCCTTTGATACGACAAAGATGTCAGAATTTAATCAAAAATGGGATGCCGTTTTAGATTACGGGAAACTGGGACTTGGCGATCCGAATTGGATAACACGCCCGAATGAGTGGAACAAGAAATAATGCAAAAACAACCCACTTTTACAGTCTCGGCGCGAGCGATTGGAATGATTGCGGATATTTCCGCTCAGAAATATTCACAGGCAAGAATTGGGGTTCAATTTGTCGTACAGTATTGCCCTGTTCTGGTGAAATCCAAATTGTGTACAGACAACGTGTCTTGGATTTAAACCAATAGACTCTCTTTTCTTCATCTGAAGCAAGTGGCCCTTTTCGTTATAGATTATTGTTCACAATTCTAGCGCGGCGCACAGGCGTTGTCAATCGTTTTTTTCGATTTTTTGTGACCTGTTTCTTAGTGCCGTCATTACAAAAGGCCAGGCAGCAAGTCCGCCGATGATCGTGCCAAGTGCAAGACGACGTGTAATTTTAGCGTCCATGATTCGCTCCTTTCTAAAAAACCGACCGTATTTTCGATTAAAAAACCACCAATGTAACGGACTTCACCTCATATTCTAGCAGCAACGACAGCAACAAAAACAAGGGGGGGAGTGAATTTTCATTGAAAAAATGAAGAAGCAAAAATTTTTCCCATTACAATCGTTACAAAATTGCTCCCGATGGTCGCTTGATTTCTGTACTCCTTCCGGTGAAGTCGGATCACGAAGCGGTCACGGCGTGGCAAGCAAATTTTCCTTGCAGCTTGTTACAATGATGCCACTATTGTTACACAATTGTAACAACGGAGCCACAAGCTCAATTTGTGCAATATCATGCGGCAAACGCCATGATCCGCCACGAAATTCAAGCGGCTGATTATCACAAAGAGATTCGTACACAATCTTGATCCGACGCATTATTTCAGGCAATTTGCCAACTCTCGGACGTGTGATTTTAAGCGGCGAATAGATGATTTTTCGGATTCTATTTTCGCTACAAAAACGCACCGTGTTTTCCAAGTCATCAAGAGATTGGAAATCCATCAGCCCAAAATCTTGCATTGACTTGCCTCTGATTGGATTACGCGGAAAAAGCGGATCAATCCGCAGTGCAACCGGCACTCCCGCTTTCCGCAATTGTGATACCGCCGCAAGTCGTTCTGATACGGATGGTGCGCCATGCTCCAAAATGTCACGCGATTGATCGTTCCAAAATGCAAGAGACACCTCCAGCCAAAGCGGTGATAAGTCGTTATTCTGAAAAAAATTGTGATGCGGATGCGATTTTGCAATTTCGCAAAGTGCAAGCAATAAACGCAAGTATTTCTGTTGCAATAAGCAACTAGGATTCTTTGTTAAAAGTGTGATTGTGGAAAAACGATGTCGATATTCCAGCAATTTTTCAAGAACAAAAAAAGAATTTTGAAATTCGTTTTCAATTGGCCCAAAAGCATCAGTGCTGTTGGAAATATGCGCAGGCGTGCATGAAACATCGTATTTTTCAAGGTCATCAAGGTCTTTTATCAGCTGTTTGCGAAAATTTTCTTTGCATTTGGCGGTGGTGTCAGATAGATTTGTAGCGGAATATCCCTGAACGTAACAATAATTGCATCCATGCTCGCAGCCGATATAGGTGTTGATACTGTATCGCATTCCTGATGGAAAAATGGTTTGATCCGCAAAGGGACAATACCATTTGATCACGCGTGGTCTGGTTACAGCCAGCGTTTCTTTTTGTGACGTATGCGGCAAAAAATAGAAGGCGGCACGAATCTGTTCGTCTTCCGAAAGCCGCGCAAATGCAGGAGCATATTTTGAATCAAGACGTGTGAGTAATGTTTTGCCAACAGATTCGCACATGCCATCATGCGGGGAGATTTCCGCAAATTCATTGTCAAACAGCGTGTTTTTCATGTGTGTCACCTTTTGAAATCAACGATTGTGGTGAGAAATGAGAGTACAGTGAGAATTTTGAAAACATCGACCAGTCTTTTTGTTTTCAAATTTCAAGTGTCCAAGCCGCCTTATTTTTGCATGGAATGGATAACAACTTGCTTGTTTGTGGTGGACTTGCCGTTTTCTTCGGCTA
>JBOFGF010000023.1:0-1864 GCA_051649005.1 Thermoguttaceae bacterium
ACACACTGCGGCGACGCTTTTAGTGCCGATTGCAACAAACAAGTCGTCGAAGCTGGCTCCATTCCAGATGGCTGGGAAGGTCTCGACATCGGCCCGAAAACGGCTCAAAAATATGCCGAAATCGTGAAAAATGCCAAAACGGTTGTCTGGAATGGCCCGATGGGAGTCAGTGAAATGCCGCCATTCGACGCAGGAACCCGCGCAGTTGCCGAAGCAATTGCCGCCAGTGATTCGGTCAGCATTATCGGAGGCGGAGACAGTGCCGCCGCAATTGGACAACTCGGTTTCGCCGACAAAGTTTCTCATGTGAGCACCGGAGGAGGTGCAAGTCTCGAAATGCTCGAAGGGAAAAAATTCGAAGCCGTCGAAATTCTCGATGAAGTGTAAAAAACCGTCTTTTACATACTCAACAACGTCTTTCGAGCCGGTGCGTGAGCACCGGCATTTATACCGCGCCGGAAACCGACGGGATTCGTTCCTGAAACACGAGGCGTTCCATGTTCCCGAAACCCGAGGCGTTTCATGTTCCCGAACGCCGTCGGCGTTCAATTATGGTAGAAACGAATTGCCCACCAACACACACAACTCCGTCGGAGTTGAATTATGGTTGTGAGGCAGCGCATTAACCATAATTCAATGCCGACGGCATTGGTGGTAGTTTTTGTTGCGATATCTACCATAATTGAAACCCGACGGGTTTCAGGACTTTGAAAACGTGACTTTATTGGCGGTGTTGACTACACATCACACCGGCATAAAACGATACTTTTGTTAATGTCATTTTTTTAGAAATTTGTTTTGCAAAACAGCTAATTGATGACGATTCGCTGTATATTTTTCAGATAATTGCGGCACTGTGTCAAAAAGTCCTGATTCTGCGGATGTGCATAATCAGGATACGACCACGGAAGTGTCTCCCATTTTTTGTTGCGATAAAAAAGGGTCGTTTCCGCAAAAATTCCATCGGATAAATAAATTCGATGTGCGTGGTCTTTCGTCGAAGCCAAAATGAATTTTCCAAGATCAATATAGCCAGGATCGAGATTTAGTGGACGCTCCGCCGAATTTTTGCCGCATGAAATCTGTTCTCGATATTCATCTTCCCACCGATTTGTTGTGCATTTGATGGCGGCGAGTCTCGCAGGATCAATCAGATCACTAAATCCCCAAAATCGTTTCGTCAGATGTTGCCCCATTGTCGGTCGATAATAATCTGTGAAATTTTCGACTTGATACGAATTGCTTTCAAAATGAATGGGACCAAAATGACTTTCGACTTTTTTGTGTCCCCAGCTGAGAGCTTCTTCTTCGGCGGCAAAAGCTGCTATGAACAATAGCACTGGTGATGGCAATTTAATTATTCCCACTGGCTCTCCTCTTAATTGATTTTATTCTGTTATACAGCACACCTGCATAAAACGATACTTTTGTTAGTGGCATTTTTTTAGAAATTCGCTTTGTTTTGCGAAACAACCGCTTTCTACGAAAGCGGGTTAAACATCTAATTGATGACGATTCCCAGTATATTCTTGCCGTCCAAAATATCCGAAATGGAATACGAAAAACCACAATGATAAAATTTTAACATGTTTTTTCAAAAAAACCAGTGATTTTGATAAAATTTTAACATTGATTTTTGAAATTGTTGTGATATGATATTATCTTAGTCGTGTTTTGGCGAGCCGGCGGCGTTAGTCGGCGGTGTTAGTCGGCGGTGTGTTAGTCGGGTTTTGGCGAGCCGGTGCATAAGCACCGGAATTTCACAATTTTTTTCACAAAAGGAACTTAAAAATGAAGACGAATTTAATCGCAAAACTCCTCCGAAATGTTAAAATAGGGGGGGGGGGGGCAATTTGAGCTGCGA
>JBOFGF010000024.1:0-6690 GCA_051649005.1 Thermoguttaceae bacterium
AGAAAGGAGAAGAAGAGATGTCTCAATTGGTTGAAAATGATCCTTTGGTGATGGAGGCGCGGAGCGAATTGCAGCGATTTTCGTCCGATCCAAAGATGCAGGATTATTTGCGTCGTCGACGACTGGCGGAGCTGGAATACCACATGGGTCTCCAATATGCCAGAGAGGAAGGAAAGGCAGAAGGCGAAGCACGCGGCAAAGCCGAGGGGAAAGCCGAGGGGAAAGCCGAGGGGAAAGCCGAGGGGGAAATACTTTCGATTCTTACCGTTTTGAAGGCAAGATTTGGTCAATTGCCACAACGAGTTATAAAAAACGTCTATAGAATCAGTTGTCACAACCGATTGACGGAACTAACTGTCGCCGCAGTGACGTGTCAGTCACTCAAAGAATTCGAGGATGCGTTGAAATGAGCCGGGCCGTTTTCGTGGGTGAGCCGCCACTTTTGACATAAGTTGGCGGGTTTATTCGGCACAATTTCCGTGAACACATACCAAAAATAATGGATATTCCCTTTTCTACAATGAAATCTACAATTAACTATCTATAAAAAAATGAAAGTATTAGTCATTTTGGGACACCCAAAAATGGGAAGTTTTAATCATGCCATCACACAAACATGCTGTTCCATTCTCGAAGAATTGGGGCATGATGTTTGCTGTCACGATTTGTATCGAGAAGGATTCGATCCTGTTCTTCCTGGGGACGACGTGGGACGAGATGCGTCTGAATTACCCGAATCAATTCAAAAAATGATTGCCGAGTTCAAAGCCGCAGACGGAGTAATTTTTATACATCCGAATTGGTGGGGAGGCCCACCAGCAATTTTGCGCGGCTGGATTGAACGTGTTTTTCATCACGGAGCAATCTATCAATTCACGGAAAAAGGCCCTATTTCTTTTGTGGGAGACAAATGTATTCAAATTTTTTCAACATCAAATACCCCGCATGATATTGAAGTTAATATCAATGGCGATCCCATCGAACATTTTTGGAAAGTGATCGTTTTCGGTCTTCTCGGTTTCAAATCGTTTGAACGACGTAATTTCGAATCAATCATTCTCAGTTCTCCAGAAGAACGAGCTGCTTGGCTCGAAGAAGTTCGTGCCACAATTCAGCGACGATTTACTGCATAAAACGACATAATTTTCATGCGGAATAAAAACCAATTCTGCATTTTGGGCAGAATGACGAAAAAATAATCCGCAAAATCAAAAAACTGGGTATTTTGCGGCATTTGTACACAACAAAT
This sequence comes from Thermoguttaceae bacterium, assembly GCA_051649005.1. GTDB lineage: Bacteria > Planctomycetota > Planctomycetia > Pirellulales > Thermoguttaceae > WRKP01. The sequence goes on from JBOFGF010000024.1 coordinate 1,250, forward strand.
ATTACACTTTCTTGAAAATTACAGTTCATTATAAAGATTTCATTGTCTAAATCTATCAATTCTCAAATTCCGGGTGCATCCGAACTTTCTGACGGCTCTGAATCAGTTCATGTTTCGGTTTTGCTCGCAGATGTGCTTAAAATTCTTTCTCCGAAACCAGGGGAAGTTTATATCGATGGCACACTTGGCGGCGGCGGTCATGCAGAAGCGATTGTCAGATGTGGTGCGTCCGTCATTGGAATTGACCGCGATGTCGAAGCCATTGACCGAACCTAAAAACGACTCCGAGGAGTTTTGGCACCAAATGCTTTTCCGATTCGTTTTGCACACGCAAATTACCGCGATTTTGACCAAGTTCTTCAACTTCTCGGAATCGAAAAGGTCGATGGTGTGATATTCGATCTGGGATTGTCGAGCGACCAACTTGCAGACCGAGATCGTGGTTTCAGTTTCGATGCTCCTGGTCTGCTCGATTTGCGGTTTGATAATTCAGAAGGCGATACTGCGAATGATCTTTTGGGAAAATTAGATGAAGGAGAAATCGCAAACATTATTTATAATTTTGGCGAAGAACGGTTTTCTCGCCGAATTGCACGGAAAATTGTCGAAAAACGCCGCGAAACGAAACATCGTGAAATACGCGAATGGACGGCTGCTGAACTTGCCGAACTCGTTCGAGCATGTGTGCCACGAACCCATTCTCGAACAAAAGAGGGAATTCATCGGAGTATTGATCCAGCGACACGAACTTTTCAGGCTCTTCGAATTGCCGTCAATGACGAATTAGGCGCACTCACTGAGGTTCTTTGCAAACTTCCCAAATATATCAAACCAAATGGAGTGGCCGCATTTATCAGCTTCCACTCTCTTGAAGATAGAATTGTGAAAAATGCTTTCAGGGAAGATTCTCGCTGGGAAGTAATTACAAAGAAACCTATGACAGCATCTGATGAGGAAGTCCGAGGCAATCCGCGTGCTCGCAGTGCAAAATTGCGGGCAGCTCGTTGTCAGAGTGTGGATAAATCTCAAAATTGTATAAATAAACAAAATTGACTGTTCGCTTGCTCGAACAAGTCTATTTGATAAAATCTTCGGTGTCATTTTGCGAAAATGTTCCAATCAGCGGCTCGGCATGTCGTTCCATTCCTGCACAATAACCGAATTGCTCCTCTGCGACTTTTGCAAGAGACATGTTCAAAAGACTCAAATTGATTCCGACTGGGCAAACACTTGCACAAACGCCGCATCCTGTGCATCGACCAGCGAGGTGAAATGCCCTCAAAATGTTCCATGCAAAATTTCCTTGTAATGTCGCCGAAGTGTCGATGCGAACAGGTCGATTTTTATCGGCCACACAAACATCGCAATAACACAGTGGACAGTTTTGTCTGCACGCATAACATTTAATACAGCGGGCCAATTCTTTTTTCCAATAAGCCAGTCGTTCTTCTGATGACAATTTATAAAATTGCTCTAATTTACCGAATTTATTGCCATTTGTAATTTCAGTGGGTTTTTCGTCGGCTTCGATGAGAACATCACAGTGCGGCGGGAGATGAAACTGGCACGAATTACATTTTCCTTGCAGTGATTCCTCTTGTTTTTGTCCATAACATTCGAGTCCGATGGCAGTCACATCGCCGCGATCAATTTGCTTTTCCGACTCCAAAATGGCGAGCGATTTAGCATCGCACCCTTTTACGACTATGCCAATTTTACCAAATTTTTTGATTTCTTTTCGTTTCAAATATGTGGCCAAATTTCCAGTGCATTTGTCATTCCAGATGAGTTGATCTGTCTCCGTCGGGTCGGAAATAAATACCGGCCCAATTCCGCCGTGTCCACATTCGCCAAATCCAATTACAACATTGACCGTTTTTGATTGAAGTAATTTTTTTGCTGTTTCGCGTAGTTTTGTTTGTTGTGTTGTCATTATATCATTGTGGAAAAAGAAATTGAGAAATCGAAAATTGACAATAAAAATACTTGGGCACGCTGAAAAGTTACAAAATCAAAAACCTGACTTCTAACAGAGTCGAAGACATAACAGATAAAAACAACTCGTTTCTGCAAAATCGAATCGAAATGGATGATATTTCTATGAATTTCGACTCAATTTGTCGTACACGCTCACATTTTGTGTAACATGCTCTGATTTTTCGCTGTTTTGTTTTGCCATGTTTTTTGCCTTTGCTGATATACTCAACACCGCCAATAAAGTCACGTTTTCAAAGTCCTGAAACCCGTCGGGTTTCAATTATGGTAGATATCGCAACAAAAACGACCACCAATGCCGTCGGCATTGAATTATGGTCAATTAGCGTTGCTTCACAACCATAATTCAACTCCGACGGAGTTGTGTGTTTTTCTGGGCAATTCGTTTCTACCATAATTGAACGCCGACGGCGTTCGGGAACATTGAACGCCCCGTGTTTCAGGAACTAATCCCGTCGGTTTCCGACGCGGCGAAAAACTGAACTCGAAAGACGTTGTTGAGTATGCTGGTTCACTGTTCAATCGTGCCTCAAAATGGACGATTCGTTTTGTATTGCCATGTTTTTTGCCTCCGGTATTGATGTGGTTTTTGTTTCCGATATTGACGTGGTTTGCACTGCACGAATTGATTCGATGAGGAGCCAGGCAATGAGTGCAAAAACTGCGATTCCCATTGCCACGAGATGATATTGGCCTTTTGCAAACCATCCGGCGTTTCCTGTCATACTGGCGATCATTCCCCAAATCGGGACGAGGAGCATGAACATCGCCGGAATCAGTAAATATCTGACTTTTGCGTGTCGCCTGAAAAGATAAACGACTCCGATCAAGAGCGTCAATCCGACAATGACTTGATTGCACGATCCGAAAAGTGGCCACAAAATCATTCCACCAGTTCCATAATCATCAAAAGTGCCATCTGGTTTTATTCCGCGACAAGATGCCAGTAATCCTGCGAGTGCGACGGCAACTCCAGTCGCTGTAAATCGATTATCGAGGAGATTTGTTCCCGCCGCATGTCCCAATTCTTGAATCACATATCTCAAAAGACGTGTCGCACTGTCCACAGTTGTCGCCGCAAAACAAACAATAAGAACGGCCATCAAAGTATGAGCAAAGTCTGGTGGAATTCCGATTCCTTCGAGAAAATTGGAGCTTCCTTCAACAAATACGCCGACTTGTCGTCCGAGATTCATTGATCGCCATTTGTCTCCATACCACAATTGCCATCCTGCGTGTCCTGATGACATGCCATCATTATAAAGAGTGAAAGGATCGATGTGTCCATCTGCTTTGTGAGATGAAATCACTTTTAAGTATTGCTGCGCGGCCGATGATGTCGGATCAAATGATTTGCCGCCGAGAGTTCCCATTCCAATTCCTGCCGTGCAAGCAATTAGTACAATTATTGCCAGCGCACCTTCTGAAAGCATTCCGCCATATCCAATCAATCTGACATCTTTCGCCGAAGCAATCTGTTTACTTGTAGTTCCACTCGAAACGAGTGCGTGAAATCCACTTGCCGCGCCACATGCAACTGTGATAAAAAGAAAAGGCCAAATTGGCGGCGCACCCGATTCGGTCAGAGAGGCTGAATCACGAATTGCGGGAGCAGCACTTGCAATATCTGCCATTCCAAAAAAGGCGGCATAAAACATTCCCAAAATGACGGGAATCAGTGCAATAAAGAGTTGTTGACTGTTTAGATAATCACGCGGTTGAAGCAAAATCCAAACAGGGAGTGTCGATGCAACAAAACAATAAACGAGGAGAATGAAAACCCAAATCATTGTTGGATTCAAGAGCGGAACACCGACGACCCCACTGATTTCCCACGCAGGAAACGAATAGGTCGCCATCCAAATAACTCCATATAAAATTAGGAGGGCGGCAATTGATGGAAACAGCAATTTCAAATTGAAACGATAAACGAGAACTCCCAATAACATGGCCAGTGGTAATGATGTCCAAACGGGAACAACACTGGCCGGAAATAGATGAAACATTGTCGCAATAATGCTGCAAAACACGGCAATAACGAGAGCCAAAATGAAGGTCAGAAGAATTAAAAAAAGGAGTCTGGCCGACGGCGAAAGAATGTTTCCAGTAATTTCACCGAGAGTTTTTCCGCGATTTCGCATCGACAAAATGAGTGCGACCATGTCGTGGACAGCTCCAATAAAAATTGATCCAAAAACGATCCAGAGAAGAGCGGGGAGCCACCCCCAAAAAACGGCGATGGCTGGTCCGACAATTGGTCCTGTTCCTGCGATTGTGGTGAAATGATGTCCGAACAGCACAAATCGATTTGTTGGAATGAAATCAATGTTATCGCGCTGTTGGACACTCGGAACTGGCTCATCATCCTGCAATTGAAACAGTTTCTGGGCAATAAATCGTCCATATATCTGATATGCCAGTATAAAACAGATAAAAGAAATAATTGTAACAATGAGCGTGGACATGAAAAGAACGGAAAAACTAATGAATTGTATATGTCGCCATTCACAAAATGATTGGTAATAAATGAAACAAAAAAGTGCTTCGACTCCATTCAGGGTCGTCGAATAGTCGTTCTATTTTGCAGTATTATACAAAAAAACCGTGAACGCTTACTTTTACTTTTCCGAAACATATAATTCTGATTCTATCACAGCCGACCGCAAAAAACAACGGTCATGTTGCCAATTTCGACTCCAATACAGTCCGCAACAAGTTTTATGAAATTGGGTCGAAATGAAATGCCGCCCATTCCTGACTTCGAAGGAATCGTGGAACGGTAATCAAAATGCAAAAACACAAATCCTGTCCCCATCTGGATTCGTTCCAGAACACCGATGTGTTCTGGAAATGCCCTTTCAAGGCAATCGAATTTTAGCTGTATTTGTGGAAAAAACACACAAAACCTGTGAACAAATACCTCCATTCATTTATTCATTCATTTATCGTATTTATCATTTTACTGTCTTTTCATGATTTCATGACAACATCATCAAATTTTGTCAGTCTCGTTTTGGTGGTTCACCAGCAATGGCGCGGAAATAGTTTGGATTTTCGGCTTGATTTGTGATTTCGTACAAAAACCGACTTGGAACAGTTGGACGCATTTTTCCCCACTTCATTCGCTGAAGTGCGAGAGTAATTGTCAATCTACGTTCAGCTCGTGTCAGACCGACATAACAGAGGCGGCGTTCTTCATCGACTTCGTGTGGATCGTTGTCTGCTTTAATGCTGCGGTGATGCGGCAAAATTCCCTCTTCCATTCCGACCATATAAACTTCGGGAAATTCGAGTCCTTTTGCTGCGTGCAATGTCATCAATACAATCGCGTTTTGTTCGAGCTTCTTTTTGCCATCCGAACCAAAATCGGGAGAAGTCAGTGTCGTGTTGTCCAAAAATTCCGAGAGAGTTGGTTTGTTCCCGTTTGTTTCTGTTTCGGAAATATA
>JBOFGF010000025.1:0-2674 GCA_051649005.1 Thermoguttaceae bacterium
AAGAGGCTGATTTTTTATTTTTCCCCACAGATCACACGCAGCACAATCAACCGCACTTTGCGCGAAAGTATTCTGCTCGAGAATGGGAGCCAAATGACGTGACAAAGCGACGGGGTCTGCAAGTGCATATCTATCAAGCAAGCTGCGACATTTTTCAATAAGATCGTACATCGACTCGATATCGACGTTGTAATAAGGGTCTTCATACGCCTCGCCATGTCCGCGCAGACCGTCCTGCTCCAGTTCAACGAGAACGGTTCGTACAACACTCACTGAACGACGCGATGTTGTAAAAACGTGTTTCAAAGGCAAATCTATCCTGATTGTTCGTAATTTCATATTCAAAAAAATGGATTAAATTTCGATGATTCGGCAAATCAACAAGAAATATGATACTCCATTTCCTTGTTCTGGGCAATCGGTCCCGACGAGACACCAGAGCAATAAAACTTCCTCGTTCTCTTTTTACATGCCAAACAATTTTCCAAGTCCCACAAATGTAAAAAAATTTTTCCGGTTTCGCTCAGATTAGTCTGGTAATATCAAAAAAATTGGTTATACTACACGAATGTTGACTTTTGTTCGGTTTATTTTGTTCGGTTTCTTTTTTGGATTGTCGATGTATCGTTTCACCCACTAAAAACATTGGAGAATTGACGTGTTTTTGAATTTGCTCGTGCGCCGCATGATGTTGTACGCAGGCATCTTTTGTCTCGCCTTTTTTGTTGCGTCTTTCTCTGACGTTTCTTCGTCGTCGATTTTTGCGGACGCTGAAACGCCTGAAAGTCAAATCCAACAAACAATTCCATCGGAAACTCTTTTCCCAAACACTACAAAAGGTTTTTTTGCTATTTGTAATGTGAAAACATTTGTGGACCGCTGGAACAAAACACAAATCGGAGAATTGATGAATACTCCGATGATGGCTGATTTCAAAGAGGATATTCGCATCCAACTTTCAGAGCGAATGGAATCGCAATTCGGATTCACTCTCGATGAAATCAATGAAATTCCTGAAGGAGAAGTTGCCGCTGGAATGATCGCCGTTCCAGGTGAAATTCCGGGATATGTCTTTCTCCTAGATGTAAAATCAGTACATTCTGAAACGGATGATTATCTCGACAGACTGAGCAAAAAACTAAAAACATCTGGAGTGGTGCGCACAATCGAACAGTACAAAGAAAATGAAGTAATTACGTTTACTTTTCCTTCCTTGTCATCTGAAAAAGCCGCACCAGGAGCGACGACCGCTCCCACGCAGAAGTCGACACCAACTCGTTCGACACCTTCTTCGCGGATTCAAACTCGTCCGACATCTGACAAAAATGCTGGGGATAAAAATCCGGGAGACAAAAATGCGGGGGATAAAAATGCTGCCAAAACGACACCAAAAACAACTGAAAAGGTGGAATCAACACCTGCTCCAAATAAACGACAAGTCCATTATCTTCTGACGGACAATTTTCTGATCGTTTCAGACCAGCTCCACTTGATTCATCTCATGTTAGATCGAGTGCAAATGGCTGATGACAATGATCGGATTGCCACGTCACTGGCCGCTCTCGATGATTTTGAGAAAACGATGGCTCGTTGTTATGCAGATTTGCCGGAGAATACACCGCCACTTATTCGCTGGTATATCGAACCGCTGAATTATGGAGAATCTATCCGCGTATTGTTACAGGGAATGGCCGCCGAAAAACGACGTAATAAACCTTCTATATTCTCCATATTAAAGGAACAGGGATTTGATGCTATTCGAGGAGTCGGTGGTGTCATCGGAATAAAAGAAGAAGAAAAAGAAGTGATTTATCGAGTCTTTATTCACACGCAAAAACCATATCGACTCGCCATGCAAATGTTGAATTTTCCTGATAGTACCAACTTTGCTCTTGAAAATTGGATGCCTGCTGACTTGGCACGATGTACTATCGTTTTTGTCGATCCAATCAAAATTTTTGACAACTTCGGTTCACTCTTTGATGCACTGGTTATGCCCGGAGACCCACCAGGAACATGGGACGATATTGTCGAAGGCCTCGAAAAGGACCCGTATGGCCCCCAAATCAATCTTCGAAGTGAGTTAATAAACCACTTAGGACATCGTGTTCTTGGAATGTCAAAGTATCAGCTCCCAATCACGACAAACAGCGAATGTATTGTCATCGCAGTCGAAATTAAAGAAGGCATGGATTCAGAAGTTGCCGCTGCTCTTGAAAAGCTCTTTCGAGATGACACCGAAATGCAGCAATTGGAGCACAATTCCTCGATTTTGTGGCATCGTGTCTCTGAGGACGTTATTGAGCCTTTTTCGGGTCCCTCCGGTGTTCCAGGCCTCGTTTCGCCGAGTACCAAAACATCAAAGTCAACTGAGGAAGAGGAAAAAGCTCCCGATCCGGTATTTCCTGATGGAGCAGTCACTGTCGCAAAAGGATGCCTCTTTGTGGGAACAAATTTCGAGTATTTAACCGAAATCCTTGATCGACTTGAAGAAGGATTGACGCTGGAAACTATTTCGGGAGACGAAACATACAAAGAAGTTGATCGTATTTTCTTCAATATGGGAATGACTGATCGTCCACACTTCCTCCAGTTCTTTGCGAAAACAGACGAGACGATGCGTCCTACTTATGAAATGGTGCAAAATGGAACTATGCCGCAGTCGCAGGCTATT
>JBOFGF010000026.1:0-16101 GCA_051649005.1 Thermoguttaceae bacterium
CACTAACAAGTTTTGTGAACTTCGGAATTTTTTACCACAGAGGGCACGGAGAACACGGAGAATACAAGACACTCTGTGAACTCTGTGTCTCTGTGGTGAAAACTTGTTAGCAGACTGGCGTGATTGCAATTCATCGGCACAAATTGTTGACATTGGCGTTTTGCGCTGATAAAATAGGACTTTGTATGCGTTCATGTGGTTTTGCCATATTTATTCCTTTGCTCATCCAAACCCCTTTTTTACATTATTACAATGACACGTTCTTTTTTTACATTTTGGACTATTTTGGTTTGTGCTGTTACTTTGGCATTTTTTGTTTCGCTGAAACACTCGACTGCCGATGATGCCCAAAAACAGTCACAAAGCAGCGGCAAACCAAACTGTGATATTCTCGTCACTGGTTCGGGCCGCGTGATGAAAATGAATCCCAATTTTGAGATCATTTGGGAATATCCCGCCGGAAACATTCACGAAGCACATCGACTTCCAAATGGTAATATTCTTTTTTCAGATGGCTCAGCAACTGAAGTTACACCTGAGAAAAAAGTCGTTTTTCGTTATGAATTTCCAAAAGGAATAGAAGGAACATGCACGGCAACACGTCTTTCAAATGGAAACACTCTCGTCGGCGAAAACGAAACAGGAAAGGTTATGGAAATTGCTCCCGATGGCACTGTCGCTTTTACACTCCAGACGAAATTTGAAACGACGGATCGGCATCACCGAATGAGATATGTTCGCAAATTAGAAAACGGAAATTATTTGGTTTGTCATTCAGGCGATCATCTGGTGCGAGAATATAAACCAGCCGGCGAAATCGTTTGGGAGCAAAAAGTTCCTCACATTGCTTTTGCGGCGGAGCGTCTTCCAAATGGCAATACAATGATTTCCTCAATTGATCAAGTAACAGAATTTGACAAAGATGGAAAAATCGTTTGGGAATTTAAGAAATCGGAGTTTCCAGAACTTAATATTTCAATGATGACCGGCTTTCACATTCGTCAAAATGGAAACATCGCAATTGGGTGCTATTCCGCTTATAAACCAGATGGGCGCGGAGTCGGAATGTTTGAAATCACGAGGGACAAAAAACTCGTTTGGTCGTATGCAAAACCGACGGGAGAACGAGTTGATCGAAATATGATGGGAATTGAAATTCTCGAATAAGAAACAGTAAAATATAATGAAAACGGCACAAAACTGGATGTTTACTTACTGAGAACGCGGATGTCCCGTCCGCAAACACTGGAAGGCGAGCCGCCAACGTAAGTTGGCGGGTAATTCGTCGAGCCGGTGTGTAAACACCGGAATAAAAAAATGACACCCGCGTTCCCGGCAATAAATATAGGTGCCCTTAATACTTTCACAATTTAACTTTAACAACGAGGACGTGAATGAAATTTGCACTGTGTAATGAAACATTCGATTTATGGTTTTCCGAACAGCAATTTAGTTTTGAAAAAGTATTCGAATATGTTCATAAACTCGGATATGACGGCATCGAAATTGCTCCATATACAATCGCTCCAAACGTACTGGAAATCAGTGCAAAAAAGCGTTTGAATATACGCCAATTGAGTGACAGTTTTGGTCTCGAAATCACCGGTTTGCACTGGCTCCTCGCAAAGACAGATGGATACTATTTGACTTCGCCGGACCCGATTGTGCGGCAAAAAACGGCAGATTATTTTTTGAACTTGATTCGACTGTGCGCCGATCTTGGTGGGAAAGTGATGGTCCTCGGCTCTCCAAAACAACGAAATCTTTTGCAGGGTGTCTCTCTCGAAGATGCGTATAATTATGCCACTGACGTGTTGCAACAATTGATTCCGATGTTACAAAAAACAGGAGTTAAAATCGCCATCGAACCACTTTCCCCGAAAGAAACGGACTTTTTGACAACTGCCAGCGAAACAGTGCAACTGATCGAACAAATTGGAGCACCCGAACAAATCGCTTTGCATCTCGATTGCAAAGCGATGTCATCTGAAACGCTTTCGATTCCTGAATTGATTCGTCGCAATCGAAAAGAACTCATCTATTTTCATGCAAACGATCCCAATTTGCAGGGACCAGGTTTTGGTGACCTAAAATTTGAACCGATTGCCGAAGCTCTCCGCGAAATTGATTATGATGGCTGGATATCTGTCGAAGTTTTCGATTACACGCCCGGCATCGAACGTCTCGCAAAAGATAGTTTGACATATTTACATCGAATTTTTGGTCAATGATTGCTTTCAGGCTTTTGGTCGAAAGGGTTTCTGAAAACAGTGCAAAATTGGATGTTTATCCAGCTTTCGTAGAAAGCTGTTGTTTTTCGCAATAATATACTGTGAACTGTCATCAATTAGATGTTTAACCCGCTTTCGTAGAAAGCGGATTTGTCGCAAACCAAAGCAAATTTCTAAAAAAATTACACTAACAGAAGTATCGTTTTTATGCCGGTGTCCAATATAACTCGCAACTAATCACTTTTATGCAAATTCTTCGTATTGATTCTCGCACCGATAATGTTTCACAAAAGATGATGGAGCTGCGCCGCAAGTTGAGTCCGAAAGGCGATATTGTAAGTGAAGCAGGTCGAAAAAGAACTCTCGAAACATTTGGAGAAGCACTTACTCCAGTGCAAGTCGTCGAACGAATTTGCACCGATATTTCCTCTCGTGGACTCTCCGCACTGCTTGATTATGGCAATCGAATTGATCGAGTGTCTCTTACAGCGGAAACGATTCGGGTTCCAGCATCGGCTCTGCAAGAATCACACGCCTCGGCATCTCCTGAATTTTTGGAGGCCATTCGACGAATCCACGACAATATCCGTTCGTTTCAAGAGGCAATTTTGCACCACGACATCCGCATCGAGCGGCCTGGTGGTTTTTTGGCGGAGCGATATCGACCTCTGAATCGAGTCGGTATTTGTGTCCCCGGCGGAGCAGCAGCATATCCATCTACTGTTCTGATGACTGCAATTCCCGCACAAGTAGCCGGTGTCAAAGAGATTGCTGTCATGGCACCACCGACCGATTTTGGTGCGTATAACACGGACATGCTGGCAACATGCCATGAACTCGGAATTAGTGAAATTTATCGAATGGGAGGCGCACACGGAGTGGCAACATTCGCTTTTGGTGTCACAGGAATCGCCAAAGTCGATAAAATTGTTGGCCCCGGGAACTTGTTTGTTGCACTCGCAAAACGATTTGTTTATGGCGAAGTTGATATCGACTCGATTGCCGGTCCGAGTGAGGTCGTCGTCATGATTGACCGTTCGACGCATCCAGAATATACTGCTTATGACATTTTGGCGCAGGCAGAACATTCTCCCGGAGCGAGTATTCTGATCGGCTGGGACGAGTCGGCCATCGAAGCAACACTAAGAGCAATTACTCGGCAAATCGATAATGTCGAACGGGGCGAACTGGCAAGGAAAAGTCTCGAAGAATTTGGTGCAATCATAATTGTTCGTGATTCCGATGAAGCATGTCGCCTCACAAACGAAATTGCACCAGAACATCTCCATATTGCGACGGAAAATGCAGAAGAACTGGCCGCCAAAATCGACTGCGCCGGGGCAATTTTTCTCGGAAATTACACGCCAGTGGCCGTCGGTGATTATGCGGCGGGGCCATCACATGTTCTGCCAACAAGTGGAACGGCCCGATTTGCGAGTGGTTTGACATGCAATGATTTTCTCCGTGCAAATAGCATGTTATATTTTTCGGAGGAAGGTCTGTCGCATCTGGCATCGGATATTGATATTTTGTCCACCAAAGAAGGACTGACCGCACATCGTGAAAGTGTGCGTGTGCGTGTGCCGGCTCCCACCAGATAGCTCGTTTTCCAGAAGAACAACTTTTTATGAAAGCTGGATAAACTTTTAAAGCTCGATAAGTTTTTTTGCGTTTTGCATCATAAACATTCAAAAGTAACAACTTGTTGTGCCAACAACTTGCAGTCTGCTAACAAGTTTTCACCACAGAGACACAGAGTTCACAGAGTGTCTTGTATTCTCCGTGTTCTCCGTGCCCTCTGTGGTAAAAAATTCCGAAGTTCACAAAACTTGTTAGTGGACTGCAACAACTTGCTGTGCAGTATATTCTGCTATTGCACAATTCATAAACAGTTGTTACTATTCTGTCTCGAAAACGGTTTCTGATTCTGAAAGCGGTTTCTGAAGACGGTGATTCTGCAAAAAGTGACAAAACAACACTCTTTGTCATAAAAATGTTGTGGAAACTTGCTTGTTTTCACGAAATAATCGCTTTCTGTGCAAACGGGATAATCAGTTCCTCAAATAAAAAACATTTGCTGCATTTATTGCGTGCTATAATATAATAAAAAATGATTTGGACTTTTAGATTACATCCAAGATTTGATTTTGTGATGAATTTTTTCGTCATCATTTTGCTGCTAGATTTTGGTCCATTATTCGCTCAGAATGGTGTTTCGATGCCGAAGTTGAGACTCGAACCGACTGGCACTGCAAATCCTTATTCAGCTCCTTATTCAACACAATTTGATTCCAATTCGAATCAGCAAGTGTCGGCCCAGATCATTCAATCTCCGCAGCAATTTTCAATGTTTTCTGGTGAGAACAGGTGTTCGCCTTCGACATTTCAGAAACGAGCACAAATGTCGTTGACCAATTCGGAATCGTGGCAGTGGCAATTGCTTCCGACCGGCCTTCTTTTCCCAAATTTCCTTGCCGGTGTCAATGAGTCTCGACTTGGCGGAGTCTGGAATCATGAAAAAAATCTTGGATGGATTTGGGACATTTCACTCGGTGGACACGCTCCAATTTTAAGATATGGCACAAAAAATTCACTTTTGCCGGAAGGTTTTCAGCTCGATGTCGAAGGGGCGGTTCATCTGCGGCTCGATTTGGAGCATGAACGCGACATGGACGCAAATGATTTTCATTTTGGCATCCCACTTACTTTTGCTACTCAAAATTGGCAGATGAAATTCGGATATCACCATGTCAGCTCACATTTGGGCGACGAACGAATGATTCGACTTGAACAACTTGGAGTTCCGCATAACCGCATCAATTATTACCGCGAATCATTAAGATGGGGAGTTGCTTACAAGCCGACTTCCAGCACTCGCATATATGGAGAAGTCGATCTTGCTGTTGACTTTGGGGAAGAAACCAAACCATGGCACTTCCAATTCGGTGCGGAATACGCTCCCCAATATCCAGTTGCCGGAAGTTTTCGCGGCTCTCCATTTGCCGCAATTCATACCAGACTAATGCAAGAACGTAATTTCGATGGATCGCTCTGTTTACAATTCGGATGGCAATGGAAAGGTTCGGCCAATCAGGCTTTCAGACTTGGATTTCAGTATTACACCGGAGTAAGCGAACAGTTCGAGTACATCGTATCTGGACGCGAAAACAAATTCGGCTTCGGATTTTGGTATGATTTCTAGTGTCGTCATTTTATATTCCACGACTCCGAATTGGGTCGAAAGGCAAAACATTGTTGTATCAATAAGTGCGGTACAAAATTTATCGCAGAAAGTCTGACACCATTTTAATTTTCCATTTATGCAAATTTGGCCAGCAATTGACATACGAGACGGAAAATGTGTTCGTCTCAAACAAGGTGATTATGCACAAGAAACCATTTATGGCGAAAGTCCTGCTGAAATGGCCGAACATTGGATGCGATGCGGAGCAACAGCGATCCACGTCGTCGATTTAGATGGTGCAAAAGATAAAACGCCTGTCAACAAAGAGCAAGTGATCGAAATCGTTGAACGTGTTCCGATTCGAGTTGAAATTGGCGGAGGTATTCGAGATGAAGAGACAATCCGCGATTACATCAATGCCGGTGTTAATCGAATTGTGATCGGCACTCTCGCTCTAAAAGAGCCTGAGTGGTTTCGGGAAATGGCAAATCGTTTTCCACACAAACTCGTTTTAGGAATTGATGCCAAAAACGGTTTAGTTGCAACAGAAGGCTGGCTCGAAACGAGTCGAACAGCAGCAACCGATTTAGCAAAACATTATATCGATCTCCCGCTGGCTGCAATAGTTTATACAGATATTGCCAAAGACGGAATGTTAGATGGTCCAAATTTTGACGAAGTTGTTGCAATGCAAAAAACCGTGCCATTTCCCGTTGTTGCTTCTGGTGGTGTCACCACACTTGACGACATTCGCCGCCTCAAACAACTCGAAATTCCTGCCTGTATTTTGGGACGAGCTTTGTACGAAGGAACTATCAAACTAGAAGATGCCATTTTAATGAGCGATGAAAAATGAATCGTTGTTCGCGGAAGCAATTATTTTTTTCAAAATTCTCCATAAATACAGTCAAAATTTGATTGCCATGAAATTGCATTTCCGAATCCCGTCGGGATTCAATTATTGTAGAAACACGAACATCAAAAATGTCAGAACCCCATTTGGGATTCAATAACGGTGACCATAATTCAACTCCTCACGGAGTTGTGTTATGTGTTTTTGTGGGCAATTCGCTTCTACCATAATTGAACACCTCCGGTGTTCGGGAACATGGAACGCCTCAGGTTTCAGGACTTTGAAAACGCGACTTTATTGGCGGTGTACTGCATATTATTGAAACGTGCTTTTACTAGGAAACGTCGGCGAACGCATCTCTTCCGCTTCGACAACAAGGCGAATTTTGTTCTGTGCCGAATTGACGCATTTGACATCAATTCTTATTCCGAAAGGTGTTTTTACCGGAATTGTGATTTTGGCATCCGCTTCTTCCAGCAAAAATGTTTGAATAGCTGGAATGGAATCAAATGGTGGAAAAAAGGGGAGATGAATGGTCATCGTTTCCTGTTCATCCAAAAATTCCAGCACAAAAATCGCTTCGAGTCGATCTGCACCAAAATCGGTCTGAGACCGCATCAATTGAAGAACCACTCCGTTTGTGATTGCATCAATTTCTGTTGCGCCGCTCGTTTCCGCCTCCGAATCATCATTCTCTTTATTGGATTCCTTTTCAAGAACAAATACGGATTTTTGTGCATCCAAAGTATTCCGCCCGCATTTCTTCACATATTCCGATGTCTGCGAATCATTTTGCGATAATGCGGATAATGACTTGGAAGTAACATGGCAAATCTGCCTTTCTATGAGAATTATGCCAATTAGATAAGGAATGAAAAAATACCAATGCAAAATCAGGAGTCCGAAAATAAGAGCAATGGCGACAAGATAATTTTGGCGTTTATAGATTTTCTGTGTGAATGAAGACGAAGATGATATGAAAGACGAGAATGGTGTTTTTTTTGTTAGATGAATTATTCCGATAAGAATTCCTATTGTGATAAGAAGGAGAATTGTCTGACAAAATTCGAGCAATATCGATTTTGACGCACCACTTCCGCGAGCAAATGCCGAAAATGGAGTGGCCACGAGCAAAACCAAAGCGGCAAACCACAACATTCCAATTGCCATTTTATGAAGGCCGCTTTTCAGACGATATTCAATTTTTTGTAACATATTTATGAGTCGCAAACAAATAACATTGCCAGTTGTAACAAAATTGAACTCAGGCAGGCGGCGCATTTTAACCTCGGAGAGGTTCTGGAATGGCAGTAAACGATTGACCGCAAAAACACAACTCCGTCGGAGTTGTCCAGTGGTGAATGCTTTGTTTTTCAGAACACTCATCATTCCACGACTCCGAATGGAGTCGATGACATACTGACGGACGTAAATTGAAATGTTATTTTTTACAGTTCATTAGTGCCGTTCAACACGAATTTTTTCGATGCGTCTGAGTGTTGCTTCAATCACTGTAAACGAAACACGATGCACATCTTTTTCGTAATCGACGCGCTCTCCAATTTTCGGAATATGACCGAGAGTCGAAAATATGAATCCGGCAATTGTGTCATAGTCTTCGTCATCAGACAAATCGAGATCAAGAGCTTTGTTCAATTCATCAATCCGCACTCTTCCCAAAACCTCAAATGTTTCTGGGCCGATCTTATGAATATCTTCTGTTTCCAGAACCGTTTCATGTTCGTCGTGAATTTCACCGACAATCTCTTCGAGAATATCTTCGAGAGTTACAATTCCTGAAACGCCGCCATATTCATCGAGAACAATTGCGATGTGCCCACGAATCCGCCGCGTTGATCCCTCCTCTTTGACATGATTATCGAGACGCGAATTTTGAAATTCTTGCAGCAGTCGGTCCACCGGTTTTGTTTCTGGAACGAAAAGAGGTTCTTTCATGAATGATGTCCACGAAGGGCGATCATCTGATGTCGTCGTTGCCAAAACACGCAGCAAATCTTTTGTATGAATAATTCCGATAATGTCATCGCGGTTTTCTTTATAAACAGGCATCCGAGAGTGAGCAGAACCGATCACTTCTCGCAGCATTTCGTCCCAAGTTAATTCACTCGAAATACAGATCATATCTGTTCGCGGTGTCATTATTTCAGAAACGGTGACATCGCTCAATTCCATGACACTTTCGATCATTTCGCGGGCTTCGCCTTCGAGTAGACCGCCGCGATGACCTTCTGTTACAATTGTACGAATTTCATCTTCAAAAGCCTCTTCTTCGTCGGCGATTCCTGATTGCCCTGCCAGTCGCTCGAAAAAAATATGGACAAACCAATCTATCCAGTAAATTGGATAAACGAAAAATGCCATAAAATACCAAAAAGACCATGTATAATATGTGATTTGCGTGTTCCATAATTTGGAAATCGCACTGGGAAACCAGACATCAACCGCCAAAAGAACTGTCCCAGTGGCAATTCCGAAGAGAGCAAGTTGCATCACCAAAACTGGTGTCATCTCTGCTGTTTCGACATTAAATTGGCCAAAAATGAACACACTCGAATAAATCAGAACAAGCATCCCGATCAAACGAAAAACGTTCACTGAAATCGAGACTCGGTCATATTCTCGAAGCATCGTCATAAGACGTGATTCTTGTCCACGACGATGACAAAACACTTCGAGTTCATGACGCGAAAAAGAACTAATCGACCGCGCAGAAAGCGATGCAAAAAATATCAGGAAAAGTGAAGCAAAAATCGAAAAAATCAATGGAGAATTATAATAAAATAAGTGAATGAGTGAAAGGAAATGACTTGCTAAACAGTGAATCGTCATCAACTAGATGTTTAACCCACTTTCGTAGAAAGCGGATGTTTCGCAAAACAAAGCAAATTTCTAAAAAAATGGCACTAACAAAAGTATCGTTTTATGCCGGTGTGCAGGCTGTGTATAAAATAAGGAATGAATGGCAAAAAACCACTTTTTTCGGCAGAGTTTTCTTTTCAGAAAATTTCCAGCCGAAAACTTGCTGAAAGCATATTGTAAACTATTCACAAATCTATTTCAAGTACCACGATTCGACGCGCAGGACAATTGACACTCACCATGAATTGTAGTAGAATCGGGCCAGCTGCGAATTACTAACCAAAATTAAATCGCAGCTCCGACAAAATGATTCATTGCAAAACGGAGCATTTTGTGGAAAAATAACCATCTCAGTGAACGGATACAATTATTTGCAGAAAACAGGTGGAAATCGTCGGATTGCTGCTCTTTATTATATCATATTATATCATATTATCATTATATTATCATTATATTGAAACTTTATTGAAACGATAAACATTTACTGAAACCAAAAACTATGAAAAAACTACTCACTTATTTTGGCGTGCTTTTCTTTTTGTGCCTCGCTTTTGGCACATCTGAATTCCTTCTTGCGGATGAACCGCTCTGGAACCAATTTCGAGGTCCGAATCACGACAATCACGCATTTTCAACTGGAATTGCAAAATCGTGGCCAAAAGAAGGACCGAAACTCCTGTGGAAAATTGATGACATCGGCGGCGGATACTCGAATATAAGTTTTGACAAAGACACCATGTACACACTCGGAGATGTTGGAAACGACTGCCTCCTAATTGCTCTCGACAAAGCGACCGGCAAGAAAAAATGGACATGTTCGGTCGGAAAATCAGGGAGTATTGGAAATTATCCCGGTCCGCGTGCAACTCCCGCCGTCGAAGATAATCGCGTTTACGCATTTGGACAATATGGCGATTTCGTTTGTGTCAATTCCAAAGACGGCAAAGAAGTTTGGGGCGGAGATGTGGTCAACGACCTCGGCGGAAAATGGATGAATAATTGGGGATTCTCGGCCTCTCCCATTTTGGACGACAATATGATTTTGCTTCCAGTCGGAGGCGCAGGAGGCACTCTGGTCGCATTTCAGAAAAACGGCAAACGTGCTTGGAGAAGCTCTGGTGTCACAGATGATGCCCCATATTCTTCCATTGTTCCCGCAGAATTTTTTGGCGTGAAACAGTATTTGCTGTTCACCGGCTCTGGAATTTATGGAATTGATGCCAAAAATGGAAAAACGCTCTGGCATGGTGTTCGAAACACCGACAAACCCGTGTGCAGCGACCCTGTTTATAAGGACGACGTGGTTCTTGTCTCATCTGCATACAAGATGGGAGATAATGGTTTTCGTGTTACAAAAACTGGGAACAAATTTTCTGCGGAACAAATTTACGCAGATGAATCACTCCAAAATCATCATGGTGGAATGGTACTTGTCGGCGACCATGTTTATTTCACGACCAATCAGAAACTCCATTGTCTTGACATTAAAACTGGCAAAGTCGTTTGGGAGGATAAATGTGTCGGAAAAGGTTCACTCACTTATGTCGATGGCTTCTTGATTGTCCGCGCAGAAGGCGGAGATGGAACTGTGGTTCTTGTCGAAGCAACACCAGACGGATACAAAGAGTGCGGACGTTTTGCCCAGCCAGACAGGTCAGACCGCAATTCATGGACATATCCAGTCATTGTCGATGGAAAACTTTACTTGCGCGACCAAAATGTGCTTTTATGTTACGATTTAGTTAATTGATTGATTGGGATGTATGCTGACTGGGATGTATATTGTAAACGGGGACAAATTGCCTGCATTTTTCCAAAAAAACAGGACATTTCCCACCGTTTTGAGTGTATGTCGCAGTCTCGATTTGGAGGGGTGGTTCGGATGCCCAAACACGTCAAAACCATTCCTTATTTTGCCATGTTTTATTATTGTACTATAATACTATTGTACTGTATTATTCTACTGTTTCTAACGCAGATTGACGACATTTTCAGGCGTTCCATTCAAAAACGCCTGCAAGTTGTTGGCCGCGATGTCGAGAAGACGTTTTCGAGCTGCATGAGTTCCCCATGCAAAATGTGGGGTGATATGACAGTTTTTCGCCGTCAAAAGAGGGTTGTTTGGATTCGGCGGCTCCTGAGATAACACGTCCAAACCAGCACCAGCAAGTCGGCTTTCATTGAGAGCACTGGCAAGTGCTTCTTCATCGACAAGTCCGCCTCGTGATGTGTTGATGAAAAATGCACTCGATTTCATGCGTCCAAATGCCGCCGCATTCATCATTCGATCAGTTTCTGGAGTGAGAGGACAATGAAGCGACACCACATCACACTGTTGGAGTAGATTTTCAACAGTTTCTCCAATTGTGCCACAATAATCAACTCCGCGATGAATACTTCTTGATGACGCGAATGTTTGCATCCCAAATGTTTTGGCGATTTCGCAGACTCGTTTTCCGATGTTTCCAAATCCGATAGAACCGAATTTCAATCCAGCCAGTTCGATCAATGGTGATTTCCAGTACGAAAAATCAATGGAACGAGACCAGTCGCCATTTCGCACTCCGAATGTGTGTGTACTGAGCTGAAAGGTTAAATTGAGCAGATGAGCAAACGTCAATTGGGCGACCGATTCAGTGCTGTAACTCGGAATATTCGTCACTGTTATTCCAAGTTTTCGAGTTTCATCGAGATCAACAACATTTACACCGGTCGAAAAAAGGCCGACATACTTCAACTTTGGAAGTTCAGACAATACATTTTTCGGCAAAAGCACTTTATTGATAAATAAAACTTCGGAATCTTTTGAACGCTCCACAACCAATTCAGGAGGAGTGCGTGAAAAAACCGCAAGTTCTCCAAGTGCCGATATTTTTTCCCAGCTCATGTCGCCCGGATTCAGTGCATTGCCATCTAATATCGTAATTTTCATAAATAGAATAAAACAAAATAAAATAATAATGTGTAATTTTATGCGTTCACGGAGATTGACATTTAGACCACGGAAGTGCCTGTGTTCAATTGTGTTACAATTGGTAATGTTATTTGTTCACAAATCCTCACTCTTTTCGTACTTCCATTGCTTCGGCGACATGACCGAGTGGTGAGACAACAATTTCCATTCCAGCGCGAACCCGACCTGAATCATCTCGAATCAACACAAAATCGTCATAGTATTTGACGACCTGAACAGAGACGATCTGGAGATTAAATTTGACTTCGTTGTTGCTTCGGTTTTCTTCGATGATAAAAAGTCGATTGCCTGGCTGAATGGCGGCGACGGGGACTTTCATAAAACCGGCATTTGGTTCCATGTGCAAACTCACTGAAACGTACATGCCACGCAATAATGTTGGGACACGCGACTCATTTGCTTTGTGTGGTTCGGGAATGACAATGCGACATGGAAACATCCGTGTTTGATTGTTCAAACCACTCCCATCATATCTATCCAAAAATCCATTCCATTGAAATTCAAGTGGCGGAATTTTATAAGTTACTGTCGCAGGCACTTTTGGGAAGTGTGAATCATCCTGAGTATTGTTGAGTGAGTCATTCAGTGAATTTTTCTGTAAATTTTCCAGCGAATCAGCCTCCGAATTTGGCGATGCAACATTTTCTAAATTATTTAGTCGCTCAATTTGTGAATTGTCTGGTAAAAAAGGTTTTTGTTCGACAGAAATTGGCCTCCTCATTTCCGGCTGGTCATGCGACTCTGGAGAGTGATCCCAAAGAAGAGCTAAGTCACTCGATTTCAAAAGAGTGCGTACTTCGGCCGTCGTGATGTCTTCGATTTTAACGAGCAGTTTCCCCATCGACACGAACGAATCTTTTTCGACTGGGTCTTCGACGACAATTCCAGCGACGGGAGAACGAATTTCAGTTCGTTGTAAATCAATTTTGGCTCGTTCCAGCAAAATTTGGGCACGTTTTTTCGATATTTCGAGCGATTCTTTCTGATTTTCAAGTGAATCGAGTTGCTTTTGCAATTGAACGAGTGCTGTCTGCGAAGTGAGAAGAGCACGGCGTTTTTGATCCCACTCCGAAGCTGAAATTACATTTTGACTTTGCAATTCATTATTTCGTGCTTCCTCTTTTTGATGAATGGCAAGTTCTGATTTTGCCAAATCGATCAATTCTTTCATACTCGTGATGTCGCTCGCTTTTTCCGACAACTGACTTTCGACGAGTTGCAGATCGCTTTCGACCTGTTCACGCATGAGACGATAATCGGTCTGATCAATGACCATCAAAAGCATTCCTTCGCGGACAAATCGACCGGCCCGACATTGTTCTGCTTTTTCGATAATTCGCCCCGAAACTTGTGCGGCAATCTCGATTTCCTTGTATGGATATACAACACCGTCTGTTTCGATGTCGATTCCTTCTAATTGAGGAAGAATGCGGACAGTATTTACCAGTGGGCGCCGGTCTGTGGTGTCTTCACGAACATCTGATGCTTTCCGCAAAGCAACAAATGTATAAGCAAGACCTGCTCCAATTCCAATAATACAAAGCGGGGCAAGTAGTCGAAAAAGAAAATTCATTTGCTCGTTAATCTCTCAATTCTGTTGTCACCAGAAGGATTTGTGGAAAATAAAGTTATAAAAAACAGTAAAACAATAAATTCAGCAATGAAAAATATAAATTCGTCTTTTCTGGTGAGTTCGAACCGCCCCGCCATTTCGTGGCAATGTTTTCCGATTCATGGGGGCGTTTGTATTCGACTTCATTCAGGGGCAAAATGAAAATGCAAAATTCCATTAACGCACACTATTCTTTTGCTGATTCAGACTCTTTTTGGGTTATACGTTCTTTCGGAGCAATCTCTTTTTGTCCCGAAACAGGTGGAAGATTTTCTGAAATTGCATCGGACATTTCAGTGATGCGAATTTGCTGATTCGGAACAAGCCGCTCAGCTCCTTCAATGATGACTTGTGTGCCCTGAACAAGTAGCTGTTTCCCTTCTTCTGTTTCAGGAACGATTCCATATTGTGTTATTCCCTTTGCCACAATGCGAACAGGAATTGGTTTGGCTTCATATCCTTTTTCTCCGTTTCGTTCCAATTCAGAAGCGATCCAGACCCACGTTCCATCCGGTTTGTCGAGCACAGCATCTTTCGACACGACCAATTCCTCAGTCGAATCGGTCGTGGCAACAAGCGCAGTCACACTCATTCCAACTTTAAGTTTGCCTCCCTGGTCATCTAGTCTAACAACGACAGGAAAAAAACGACCGCCCGTGGGTCCATAAGGAACGATGGCATGAACTGTTCCTGTGACTTTTTCGTTCAACGAATCAATGACGATGGTCATACTGTCGCCGATTTTGAGTCGGTCAATAGTAAATTCGCCAATATTGACAATTGCGTCAATTGCACCGAGCGACACAATTTCCGCAATTGGAGTTCCCGGGGCCAATAAATCACGGAGTCCCACTTCTCGTTTCACAATATAACCGTCAAACGGAGCCAAAATTGTTGTGCGTTTTAGTTTTTCTGTCGCTTCAATGTGTGCAATTTTCGTTTTTTCAAGACTGTGTTGATATTGATTGGCGAGTGTTTTTTGGTTGTTAATTTCACTTTCGGTCACTGCATGACTCACCGCCAAACTTTCAAGTCGCGTGGCTTCTGCTGATTGGTGTGCTGATTGTGCTTCGAGAATACTGATTTCCTGTTCTATTTGACTAAGTTCAAGTTGAATCCAAGTTTTATCAATCTGGGCAATCAAAGTTTCGCCCCCTTTGACTTTTTGTCCAATTTCGATGGGAAGCTGTTCCAACACGCCTGAAACTTCAGAAGAAATTTTGGCCAATTGTACTTCAAAAAGGCGTCCATAAAAAGGGCGAATAGTTTCAATTACTTCGCGGCAAACAGGCTCCACTCGCACCAAACTGTGTGAACGTCCTTTGGATTTTTGATTATTTCCATTTTGAAGAACCGCATTCAGACGGTTTTGGAGAAATTCGGCATCTGAAAAACTCGTGCTATAAGAGCGAAATACAATCGAGCCACAGATCACACCTCCCAACATGGCCCCAGTAAATGCAATCGAAACAGCAAAAATAAAAAAACGATGAGTCACGAGAAAATGAACCGCTTAAAAGTGTGGGATTCGAAACAAAAAATGTTGTGAAAACAAAAAACGAATGTCTTATCATTGTCAATAAACGATTTTATTGACAATAGATGAGCAAACGCAAATAAGCCGAATTTGTTGCATCCGACAGTAGTCTTTCACTATCAAAGCTCAATTATATCCGAAATACTCCCACTTTTCAAGAAGCAAAATACGCTTTCAAAAGAATTTAATGGCCAAAAGTATGATTCGGATTTACCAATGAATAGACAGTTATAACTCCCGCCTCTTGTATTTTCCCACATGGCAACTGCAAAGTCGTCGTTTTGAAAAATTTTCGACAAGTATTTCTGAGACATCAGTACGTTTTTTTATTAGCAGCAAGTTTCAAGACTGAAACCGGTTGTTTTTATTTTGCACAAATTGCCCAGTGTAGTACTTCGCATCGTTCTCAGTCCGATAACAAGTTTTGTGAACTTCGGAATTTTTTACCACAGAGGGCACGGAGAACACGGAGAATACAAGACACTCTGTGAACTCTGTGTCTCTGTGGTGAAAACTTGTTAGCAGACTGGCATCGTTCTGTCCAAATATTTTGCCGTCCTTGCCAAATAGCTCTGTTTCCATATAATAAACACGACTAATTACAATTTTTTAATACCATGCCTGCTGTAATATACCAGGCCTGTAATCTGCATCAGAAAAAGACTAAATGCTCGTACATCAAACTAAATGCTGATAAATCAAAACGAATTACATGCAAAAGCCGCCGACTTCGTCGAAACTTGGCAATACTGCGACGGAAACGAAGATGCTCTCGCGCATCGCTTTTTGCTCGACTTTTTGCACGTCTTCAATATCGAAAAATTATTGTA
>JBOFGF010000027.1:0-31498 GCA_051649005.1 Thermoguttaceae bacterium
GATCCCGTGGTACGCCGCCGGTTCTGAGTCGAAAATGACCGCCGGACCCGTGTGTCGCATCATCTTTGGAAGCACGCCCGCCGTTTTCACCACTGAACCTTTCGGTGCAATGTTTCCGTACAAAATGGCAAGTCCACCCGTCTGAGAATACGCTTGTTCGCAGTTCCGAATACAATCAAATGGGTCGAAAGAAAGTTTCAGCTCACTCGGTTTTTGCGCCGTCTGTTTAACGCTCATTCCTTTTGATGTTCTAACTCCGCCCGGCATCACTGCATACATTTTTTCTGCGTCGCTGAGAACTTTTGGAGAACGCAAATCATATTCGTCGATCAGCTTTCCAAGTTTTTTCCCAGAGGCCGTCGGTACTTTTTCGTTCAGCAAACCAGGGCGACCTCGCCGAATTTCTCCTAAAATCGTGTAAATTCCACCTGAATTATGAACATCTTCAATATGATAATCACAACTCGGTGACACTTTGCATATATTCGGTGTCTTGTCACTCAATTCATTGAAGCGTTCCATCGAATAATCGAGGCCCGCCTCGTGAGCAATTGCCAAAAGGTGCAAAACCGTGTTCGTACTGCCCCCCATCGCCAAATCGAGAATCATCGCATTGTCGATGGATGCCTGTGTGATAATTTCTCGCGGCAAAATACCCTTTTTACCATCATTAAATTCGTGGACCATTTGCACAATGCGTTTGCCCACCTTTTTGTAAAGAGATTGCCGAGTTTGACTCGTCGCCAAAAGTGTGCCATTACAAGGAAGAGCAATACCAATGGCTTCACAGAGGCAATTCATGCTATTTGCTGTGAACATTCCACTGCATGAACCACACGTCGGACAGCTTTTCTGCTCAACTTCGAGAAGTTCCATCTCCGAAATCTGCCCATTCATCTTTTGAGCCGCTTTGGAAAAAACCGTGATTAAATCGAGCGGTTTACCATTTGCGTCTCGTCCTGCTTCCATCGGGCCGCCACTGGCAAAAATCGTCGGAATGTTACAACGCACTGCCGCCATAATCATTCCGGGCGTGATTTTGTCGCAGTTCGGGATGCAAATCATGCCATCGAACTGGTGTGCTTTTAGCATCGTTTCAACCGAATCGGCAATGATTTCTCGACTGGCCAGAGAATACTTCATACCATCGTGTCCCATTGCAATACCATCGCAAACACCGATTGTGTTGAAGATAAACGGCACTCCGCCGGCGGAAATGACCGCTTTCTTCACGAATTGGGCCACATCGTTCAGATGAACGTGTCCGGGAATGACATCGACATGAGAACAGGCAATGGCAATGAATGGCTTCTGAAAATCCGCTTCTTGAACGCCACAAGCTCGAAGCAAAGATCGATGTGGTGCGCGGGCATCACCTTTTTTAATGTTGTCTGATCGCATCAAAATAAAATTTGTGAGTGGATTATTCCGGGCACAACATGTGATTGAATACATAAATTCATTCAAAACATCGGAGATCATTATTATTCCGACTCATTCAATCCGT
Organism: Thermoguttaceae bacterium; assembly: GCA_051649005.1. Classification (GTDB taxonomy): domain Bacteria; phylum Planctomycetota; class Planctomycetia; order Pirellulales; family Thermoguttaceae; genus WRKP01. Next base: position 1,508 of record JBOFGF010000027.1, read on the forward strand.
CGACAATTCTATCAAAAAAAATGAACAAGTCAAGAATTATCTCGAAACATATTTTTTTTGTTTGACTGTTTTTTTGATTTTTATATGCTAAAATGAACATCGGGAACAACCGGAAAAGCCGTATTAGTCAAAAACAGTTTGTTCCCGTTTCGCAAAAACGCCCTTTTTTACAGTTTATAATCGTTTCACAGAAACGGGTTGTTTTGCAGCGCATCAGCGTTCACAAAACAAAGGCTTTCCAGCTGTTATTTTAGCAGACTGAAAAGCCGAACTGACGGAAAATCGACTTGACAAGGACATTCATAAATCAGCAAGATGGAATCAGCAAGATGAGCATATACCAAATAAGTGTCCGTATTGTTCCCATTGCCGTCTGCATATTGACATTCTTATTCATCCAGTTTGAAATAAATTACTGGCGACAACAGACAACAACGGAAGTCATTCGTCTCGAACAATCCAGGTATATTGCAAACATCGTCGCAGAAGAATTCCGCATCATTTCACGCGATTTAACGACGTGTGCCCGTTCATTTGTTGCAACGAAAAACACAAAATTTTACGACGAATATGAGGACATTCTCGCGTGGAGTACCGGCAAAAAGGAACGCCCCGCTTTTGTCCACCCAGAACTCCATGATTTTCACTCCATTTTGCTCTCAGAGGAAGAAATTCTCAAAAATCAAGGAGTTTGCGAAAATGAACTTCGCTATTTTCGGCAAGCTGTCGATCTTAGCAACGAACTAGCCGAAATTGAAATGCAGGTGATGCGGTGTATCAATGAAGGAAAATTCGTGCCAGGTCCGCTGAAACTAGAAGATTATGATTCGCTCGAAAACCTTGTCACGGCGGCTTTGTACGACAAAAACTACGACGACGCACTCACAAAAATTGCCGCGAACCTCGATGACTTTTTTCAACTACATCATGAAAGAGTCGATAATGAGATTCGCGGGCAAATAGCACAGCTGAAAAGCCTAGATCGTTGGATGCTGGGTTTACAAATTTTTACCTTTTTAATTTGCGCAATAGCTTCGGTAATTATTGCTAGATATTTCTTTTTGAAAGCACTTGTGCAATCACGTCATCAAAATGCGCAACTCGAAGAAATTTTTAACACCACAGATCAGGGGATTTACCTACTAGACCGTGATTTCCATATTCAGAAAGTCAGTCGTTTTACCGAGGAAATGTTCAAAGACCGATTGCCGCTCGTCGGTTCCAGGTGTTATGAAAAAGTTCATGGGAGAACCGAACCATGTGATTTTTGTCCCGTGCCAGAAACGCTCAGAACCGGAATGAAAACGCAGAGCATCGGACACAGCGACGTATTAGGAATGTGGATCGAAAACACGTCTTCTCCACTGACTGACACCACCGGGAAGTTGACCGGAGTAATTGTACATTTTCAAGACATAACTGAAAGAATCAAACAAGAAGAAGAAAATCGAAAGCGAGAAGCGTTCATCAATGATATTTTCACGAGTATGCGAGATGGCATTTTTATCGTGGACAAGGAATACACAATTCTCAGTGCGAACAAGGCTTTTGAGAATATGTATTCAGAATTCATGCCACTTGTTGGAAAAAAATGTTACGAAACGTCGTGCCTCGATCATGTGTGTGCAGAGTGTCCTGTCAGAATAATGTTTGAAACGGGTGATACATCCTATTCGATCCACTACGAAAACCCTGTCGGTGACAAACAGGGAATGTGGTTGGAACACTACTCTTATCCTTTGAAAAACGAAAACGGGGAATTGCACGGAGCAATTTGTTCTATCCGCGATATTACTGAGCGAAGGCAGTTGGAGGAGGAAATATCCCAGTACAAAGAGCAGCTTGAAGAATTGGTCGCCACTCGCACTGGTCAGTTACAATGGACCGAGGCCAAAATGCGAGCGATCACTGGCGGAAATGTTCCAATAGTGTTTTATACACCCGAAGGTGTCATCACGGAAATTAACCGCGCTTTTAGCGAATCAATCGGTTATTCCTCAGACGAAATGGTTGGTAGTAATGTGGTTGAATACTATCACAGAGGTCTCCTAGAAGAGAGTCTTCGCTCCCGATCAGAAGCAATACAAGGAAATATCGACGAATACCGACTGGAATTACCGCTGCTCCACAAAAACGGTTCCATCGTTTGGGCAGATGTGAATGCGTTTGCTATTCGAGATAATGACGGCAACTGCATAATGCTGGCAGGCCTTTGTATCGACATCACGGAGCGAAAAAATCTTCTCGCCAGTTTGGAAATCGCAAATGCAGCCGCCATCAAAGCCCGCGAGCAAACTTCGCTCATCCTCGATCAAGCTCCGTTCAGCGTTTTGCTTTTCGATGACGACGGAAATATCATCGACTGTAATGCCGAAGCAATAAAACTCGTCGGCGTGGCAACAATGGAAGAGTACGTCGATAATTATGCGAAGTACGTCCCAGAGTTTCAGCCAGACGGAAGCAATTCGGTTGAAACGGCAAAAAAACTCATCCAAGAAGTTATTCAGACTGGTCCCAAAAAATTTGAGTGGATGCGACAAAATATAGATGGAACGCCAATACCCGTCGAAATAACGCTCATAGAATATGTATTGAATGGTCAAAATGTCGTCTGCTCTTATGCACGAGATTTAAGACATGAAAAAGCTCTTGAAGCAGAACGTGAAAAATCACAAAACCGTGTTCGTATCATGCTCGACACGACTCCGATGGGATGTAATTTTTGGGATGCCGATCTGAACAATATCGATTGCAATCTTGAAGCGGCTCGTCTGTTTGGTTTGAAAAACAAACAAGAATACTTAGATCGTTTCCACGAATTGTCACCGGAATATCAGCCCGATGGACGACTCTCATCGGAAAAAGCGGGTGAAAAAATTCGTTTGGCATTTGAAACCGGATACCAACAATTTGAGTGGATGCACCAGACTCCTGATGGCGTTTTGATTCCGGCGGAAATCACACTCGTTAAAGTCCAACAGGAAACGCCGATTGTGGTTGGTTACACTCGTGATTTACGAGAAATTAAGAAAAAAGAGGCCGCCTTAGAACGCGACAAACTGAGAACAAACTCGCTCCTGAAATTAGCGGAAATGTCAGAGCATCCAGAACAGGAGTTCATCGACTTTGCCATTGAAACGTGTGTGAAACTTACACAAAGTTCGGTCGGCTACTTTTTGGCATTGGACATTGGTGATGACAATATCATTCCGTTCCGATCTTGGGTTGATGGCAATCAGCAGACATGTTCGATTCCCAAATGGGAGGTGGACAAACCGCACATCATCTCAAAACTTTTAACCGATTGTTTGGAAAGCAGAAAAGTCGTCATTCACAACGATTTGGCGAATCTCCCCGGTGAACGTGTGTTTCCTGATGGTCATTTTTCGGTGCAATCACACATGAACATTTCGATTTGGGACGGCACGAATCCGATTGCCATCATCGGAGTCGGCAACAAAATCGAGCCGTACAACGAGTCAGATGCCAAACAAATTACGCTTCTGATTCAAGGAATTGAACATCATTTATGTCGAAGGCGACATGCTGAGGAATTAAAACAGGCCGTGCAAATAGCCGAAAGTGCCAGTCAAGCGAAAAGCCAATTTCTTGCAACAATGTCGCATGAAATCCGCACACCACTGAATGGTGTCATTGGGCTTTCCGAACTGATGTTACAAACGGAGCTTTCACCCAAACAGCACGAATACGCCCTTTTGACCAAAGTGTCGGGCGAATCGCTGTTGTTTCTCATCAACGACATTCTCGATTTTTCGAAAATTGAAGCCGGAAAAGTCGAGATCGAGTCGGAAAATTTTGATCTGCTCAATACGACCGAATCGGTTCTGGGAATTTTATCCTCCCGCGCTCATGGGAAGTCGCTCGAACTCTGTGCGACATTTCACCCAGTTTTGCCACGCATTTTGAAGGGAGATGCCGGTCGTCTGCGGCAAATTTTGATGAATCTTGTCGGAAACGCAATAAAATTCACCGAAAAAGGAGGCATCCACATTGAAGTGAAGCCCGAAAAATGGAACGACGATAAATTAGTTATTCGATTTGAAGTGAAAGACACCGGAATCGGAATCCCCGAAGATCGACTCGACAGACTTTTCAAAGCATTTTCACAAACCGACATTTCGACGGCAAAAATTTATGGCGGCACTGGACTGGGACTTGCCATTTCGTTGAAACTCGTCCAAATTATGGGAGGCGAGATCGGTGTTGTTAGCAAACTGGGACAAGGTTCCAATTTTTGGTTCACGCTTCCACTTATGTGTGATACGCTCGTGAAAACATGTCTTGCCAAACAGCAGTTCACATGTCAAACACAAAAACACAATACCTGCGACTTCACAAAAAATGGAATTTGCGTCGGTATTGGATACGTCGGAATTCATGACATGTTTACTGTCAGAGCGAAGCGGGTGCTCATTGCTTCCGACAATGAAATGCTTCGACTTTCGCTTTCACAACAGCTGGGTATTTGGGAAATGGAAGTAGCCGAATCCGACTCAATAGAATCGGCGTATAACCAATTGAAAAATGCGGAACAGCAACAGTTCGACATCGTGATGATCGACAAATCATTGCTGGATGGCACCGGTTTGGAACTGGTCGTGAAAATAGACCAAAACCCCGATTGGAACAACATTGGAGTCTCGCTTTTGGTGCCGATCAATACGGAAATCGACCAAACGGTATTGAATCGTATTCAGGTATTGCCTGTCACAAAGCCAATAGGATACTCGCAGTTGTTCGACAGCACGATGATGCAATTATATGGCACAAAATGGCGAGCGTATCTGGACGGTTTGAATAAAACCGAGCAGTCCAAAATGAATGTAAATAATGTTCGATTGGCAATTCAAAATGATGCTGAGTGGAAAGAATTTGCCAAAGATTGCCATGTTCTTGTCGCCGAAGACAATCGTGTGAATCAAATTGTTATTAAAAATCTTCTTGCGGAATTCGGTTTGCGCTGCGATTTGGCACTGAATGGTCGTGAGGCGTGCGATGCTGCAATGACTGTTAATTACAATTTGATTTTAATGGACTGTCAAATGCCGGAGACCGACGGATACGAAGCGACTCGATTGATTCGAGACTGGGAGCGTCATAATGGCAAAAAGCCGATTCCGATTCTTGCACTCACCGCAAATGCGACCAAAGATGATGCTCAAAAATGTTTTGATGCAGGAATGGACGCTTTTTGCAGTAAACCGATTGAAGCCAAAAAGCTACTTGAAGAGATAAAAAGATGGCTGGAAAAATAGAATACGTTCATTGGCAACAAAAACCGCCGACTTACGCCGGCGGCTTGCCAAACGTGAACGGATATGTATTTATGTATTTTTTACATTTTCCGTCTCATAAACGCCGTTCTTTCACTTCGGTTTCGATTCGAGCAATCAAATCGGAAACGGAAACTGGCCCGAGTTCCCCTTCTTTTCGGCTTCGGAGTGCAACTGTTCCGGCCTCTTCTTCCTGCGCCCCAACAACAGCTAAATATGGGACCAAATCGAGCCGACCTGCTCGAATTTTTGCCCCGATTTTTTCGTTTCGTAAGTCAGATGTCACTCTAATTCCGTGTGAACGCAAATTGGACTCAATTTTTTTTGCATAATCTTCAAACTTTTCGCTGATCGTCAAAATACGAACCTGTTCAGGAGCGAGCCAAGTCGGAAACGCCGCCGCAAAATGTTCGATTAAAATGCCACAGAATCGTTCAAAAGAGCCGAGTGGAGCACGATGAATCATCACCGGAGTATGCGGCTGATTGTCCGCTCCGACATATTCGAGACCAAACCGATCTTGACTCGGAAGATTGTAGTCGAGCTGCACTGTCCCTAATTGCCACCTTCGACCGAGACAGTCTTTGACGACAAAATCGGCTTTTGGCCCATAAAAAGCGGCCTCGCCTTCGACAATTTCCAAACTTGGAAGGTTCATCTTTTTGCAAACGGATTCGAGGGCTTCTTGTGCTTTTTTCCAGTTTTCTGGATTTCCGACATATTTGTCACTTGTCCAATCACGAAAACTCAGTCGCACTTCAAAATCGTTAAATCCCATAGTCTTCAAAACGGCGAGTGTCATTTCGATGCAATTTCGAAATTCATCTTCGACCTGCTCCGGCGTGCAAAAGATGTGGGCATCGTCCTGGGTGAAACCACGCACTCGTGTCATTCCATTTAATTCACCAGACTGTTCGAACCTGTGAACGCATCCAAATTCAGCCAGTCGCAGTGGCAAATCACGATAAGAACGAGGTTTGCTCTTATAAATCATAACATGATGTGGACAGTTCATTGGTCGTAACAAAAATTCGTCTCCATCCGGCATTTTGATCGGTGGAAACTGACTTTCGGCATAATATGGATAATGCCCCGAGGTTTTATAGAGTTCGATATTACCAATCACAGGAGTGCTGACCGTCTCATATCGATATTGTTGCAATAATTCGAGTATGTAATTTTCGAGTTGACGACGCAGCATCGCACCTTTTGGAAGCCACATCACAAGTCCTTGTCCGACTTGCGAATCAATCAAAAAAAGTTCGTGCTGTTTGCCGAGAAGACGATGATCTCGCTTTTTCGCTTCTTCAATCTGCGTCAAATAGCTTTCCATCTCTTTTTTATCGAAAAAGGCGATTCCATAAAGTCGCTGCAATTGAACTTTTGTGACATCCCCTTTCCAATATGCGCCGGCGACCGACAAAAGTTTGAATGCTCCAATTTGTTTTGGACGTTCAATGTGCGGACCACGACACAAATCGAGAAATTCACCCTGTCTGTAGAACGAAACAGTTTCTTCGTTTGCGAGTCCTTCTTTGACATGTTCGACTTTGAGCGATTGGCCCATGTTTTCCAAAAGAGTGATCGCTGCTTTTGGCGGCAAATCGAGACGTTCAAAGGCTTCATTCTGTTTGATGAGCTTTTTCATTTCGGCTTCGATGACGGCAAAGTCGTCTTCACAGAGACGGTGCTCCATCTGAAAATCGTAATAAAATCCCTGATCGACATTTGGTCCAAAAGCCAGCTGAACATTGTCGAAAAGTCGCATGACAGCACGCGCCATCAAGTGAGCGGTAGAATGACGAAGAGTATTGATATCGATTGATTCTGACATTGCAACAAATTTAATAAATGATGTGTCGTTCGGTTTCGGATGGGTCGCTGTTTTGAAACAACTGTCACCTTTTTCTTAAATTTTCATTCTAACTGAAATAGGCCGAAAGTCAACATGATAAAAAGTGGGAAATTATTGGCCGCAGTCCGATAACAAGTTTTCTATTTTGCTGAAATTGACAAAATAGGAGCCGGAAAGGAGCGACCACAGGGAGCGTATTGACGGTTTTTGTTATCGAACCGTTTTCGCAAAACTAAACTTGTTAGTGGACTGTTATTGGCCGCAGTCCGATAACAAATTTTGTGAAAATAAACGGTTCAACCGCAAGTTGGCGGGTGTACCAAATAAATATGTAGTCAAATCCAAAATAAAATGGTATACTCACTGAGTGAAACAACCACTTTTTGTGAAAGCGGGATAAACCGGCCATTTCAGATTCCAACTTTTAACATCAAAAAAACGAGCACGCATCCAAATGGCATTTCGATTTCAACTTGATTCACTATTGTCGATTCGTAATAGCACTCTGAAAGAAAAGCAGGGGGCACTCGGAAAAGCGTATGAAGCTCGTCGCATTGTCGAAGAAAAACGATTCGCACTGGCCAAAGACATATCAGATACACTTAATTCAGGCCGCGAAATGATCGCCTCGGGAATGATTAGTCCTGATTATTTGCTCGGATTGAGGCGACATGAAGCGTTTTTGGCGACGCAGCAACAAGAAGTTGAGCAGCATCTTGTCCTGATTGATGAAGAGATCGAGCGGCGACTTGCCGCTGTTGTCGAAGCAAATAAAGAATTGAAAATGGTCGAAAAATTGAAAGAAAAACGTCGGGAAAAATATGTAACTGAAGAAACACGAAAAGAAGTGGTTCAAATGGACGAAATTGCGCAGCGCGACAAAAAATTCAACTTTTAGCACTGACATAAGAATTACTTGTTTTATCGCACATGGTATTTGTGATTACTTCTGAACATGATATAATTTATCGTTGTATGGCATTTCTGTTGTATGAAATTACTGGCCGGATGTTTCGTTCGGTTTTGTAAAATCCGGTTTATTTGACAACAATTTTACGATTTCCTTTATTTACAATTTTATGAAACATTATAAAAACAATCAAAAAGAGTTAATTCGACATGGTTTCACGCTGGTCGAAGTGTTAGTCGTGCTTTTCATTTTACTTGCCATTTCGTCTGTGGCTGTTGTGTCTGTTCGTGGCATTCGTGATCGAGCCAAAATAGATCAGGCGAAAATGTATGTGAAAGTACTTTCTGGTGCCGTCGAAACTTATGAGGCACATGTTGGTTATCCGCCCACACAAGATCAGGGGCTGAATGCGCTCTTTGAATGTCCGGCCGATTTGCCAAATCCAGCGAAATGGAGTGGTCCATATTTGAAAGAAAGTGCGCAAACGCATGATCCATGGGGAAATGAATATAGTTATGCGTCTCCTGCGGCTCGTTCAAGAGGAGCGTTTGAAGTTTGGTCGCTGGGACCTGATGGACAAGATGGCACCGAAGATGACATCGGAACATGGACCATCGACTGATAAGCAGATAAGATGCAGATATGTAACTGAAAAAATGACAAACTGAAAAAATGACAAACTGAAAAAATGACAAACTGAAAAAACAATCCGTTGTATGCAATAATCAGTGCCGAGTCTAACAGTGCCGAGTCTAAAAATACTCGCAAAACCTTCAACACGAGGATACTCAGATGTCATTTTTTGTATGGAACGATCATAAATACTCAGTTGGAGTTCATTCAATTGACACTCAGCACAAGAAACTGGTTGGTATTGTAAACACTCTGTTTGATCACATGAAGGCAGGAAAAGCACATGACATCATGGAAAAAACATTAAGTGAGCTGATTGATTATGTAAAAGAACATTTCACTTACGAAGAAGGATTGCAAAAAAAAGCCGGATATCCACGATTGATAAAACATGCGATTGAACATCAAGATTTGATGAAAAAAGTGGCGGATTTTCAGAAGCAATTTTCAGAGGGGCAAGTCCGTCTCAGCGTTGATATGATGAATTTTCTTAAACATTGGTTAGAACACCATATTGCAGTGGCGGACAAAGATTACAGCAAGATTATGCAAGAAAATGGGATTCATTAGCATAAACCACTGTGAGAAAAATGCTTCTTTTATGCCGCCGCGCATTATTACAGAGGCGTTCCCTGTATTTTTTACTCCGTTCAGGAGGATCATCAATGAAAAAGACTCATGTAAACGTAACTGATTTTATTTTTGGTCTTTCAACCGCTCTTGATTGGGTTGAAACGGAGTTTCTCGGTATTACAACTGACCATTCAAAGAGAGTGGCATATATTTGCTTGCATGCTTGTCGGGAATTTAACTTTTCCGACGAGGAGCTGATTGCCATAATGCTTTGTGCCGTTTTACACGACAATGCACTGACGAAGTATATTCAGCACGCAGGCGTTCCAACAGAATGTGAAATTAAGAATGGAGAACTTGCGAATATTGAGTTTCACTGCGAAGCGGGAGAGAACCAAGTATCGCATTTTCCTTTTGTTGGTTCATGTAAAAACATGATACTCTGGCATCACGAAAATTGGAACGGCACAGGTTTCTTCGGTTTGCGCGGCGACTTAATTCCGTGTCGAGCAGCGGTTCTGCGTATTGCTGATAATCTCGATAGATTATTTGCGCTGGGAACTTGCAATCCAGCAGATCGTAATTTGATTTTTTCACACCTGAAAGCAGAAGCTGGTAAGTTGTATTCACCGCCATTAACGGAATTTGTGCTTGATCTGCTGAGTTCCAATTTCCTTGAAGATTTGTCAAATATAGAATCGTCTCTAAAATCAGCATCGCCTGCTGTGTCATTAGATGTTGATGCGTCGGAATTGTTTAGTATGGCTCAAACATTTGCAAGTATTGTTGACGCAAAATCGCCTTTTACATCACGCCATTCAGAGGGGGTCGTTGATATAGCGCGAGTAATGGCTGAGTATTACAATTTTTCATCGGAACACAAGTTACATTTGATGACGGCGGCAAGTTTACACGACATTGGCAAACTTGCGATTCACAACACAATTATCGAGAAACCTGACAAACTTGAAGAATATGAATTTGCAATGATAAAAACGCACGCACAGAGAACGTGGGACATCCTTTCATCAATCGGCGGTCTGGAAGACATTGCTTGTTGGTCGAGCCAGCATCATGAGAAAATAAACGGCACTGGTTATCCGCTCGGTCTGGATGGTGATAAATTGTGTTTTGAATCTAGGTTGCTCGCCTGTGCTGACATTTATCAGGCACTGCGAGAATCGCGTCCTTATAAAAAGGCGTTTTCTCACAAAGAAGCGATTGATTTGATGACCAAGATGACCCAAGAAATGACGTTGGATTCCGGCATTGTGAATGACATGAATACCGTGCTGCAATCATCTTGATAATGGCGATTTTTGACAAGTGGGCACATCTATTTATTCACATATTTATTTACATATTTCTCGCATATTTATTCACAATAAGCGAGAAAATTTTTTGAATCCGCCCAGTTGAATCATTTTTTTGGGGCGGTTCGTCTCGGGTTTTACAACATATCAATTACAACATATCAAGTGGATCGATGTCGATTTGCCACTGAATATCAGCGGGAGTTTTGAGTTGTGATGATGTGAAGCGAACCATTTGACGAAGCACGTCTCCGTCTTTTCCTTGCAACTGAAGATGAAATCGATAAAATCCGCGTAATTTGGCAAAAGGAGCCGGCGCAGGTCCGAGCAATCGCGTTTTTTTCTCTAATTCATGTTGTGAATTCTGGCAATTTTTTGCGATTTGGTCATTCAGCATGTTCGCAATTTTTTGTGCGAACAGGAGCGTTTTTCCTTCGTCGTCTCCCCTGACTATAATGCGAATCATTTGCGAATATGGCGGATATCCGAGTAAATGTCGTACTGGAAGTTCCTGTTTCACAAAATTGTAATAATCGTGTTTTGAAGCGGCCATGATTGCCGGATGATCGGGACTAAAAGTCTGAACAATCACATGTCCGCCGCGTTCTCCCCGACCAGTCCGACCGGCCACTTGTGTTATGAGATGAAAAGTTCGCTCCGATGCACGAAAATCAGGGAGATGAATTGCAGTGTCCGCATTTATGACACCGACAAGAGTGACATTTGGAAAATCGAGTCCTTTTGCAATCATTTGCGTACCAAGAAGAATTTGGACGTTTCCTTCTCGAAATAGAGTCAAAGCTCGTTCGTGCGCACCATGTCCCTGCATCGTGTCCGTGTCCATTCGGAGCACGGACGCATCTGGAAAACGCGACTTAATTTCAGTCTCTAATTTTTGTGTTCCAAAACCAGAATAACGAATTCCAGCAAACGCACATTTTGGACATTTTTGCGGGGCGGGAACTTGATAATCGCAATAATGACACAGGGCGATTTCTTCAGAAAAATGGTGTGTCAGTGAAATATCGCAATTCGGACATTTCATTGCCTCCCCACATGCTGGACACTGAATGTGCGTCGAAAATCCACGTCGATTTAAGAGCAAAATTACCTGTCCTTTTTTGTTCAACGTCTCTCGAATCGCCTGATGTAGTTGCCTGTGAATCGCACCACGAGTCATTCGGTTTCTAACTTCTTCGCGCAGATCAACAATTTCAACAATTGGCAAATGCAAGTTGTTGACACGTCGTGGCATCGAAAGCAGTGTGATTTTTGGCTTCGTTTCTTGTCCAATTTCTGCATTTTTTTGACATGAGAGCCACGATTCGAGTGAAGGAGTTGCCGAACCGAGAATTAGTGGACATTTTTCCATTGCCGCTCGTTTTGCCGCCACTGTTCTGGCGTGATATCGAGGCACAGTGTCCTGTTTGAACGAGCTTTCGTGCTCCTCGTCAATCACAATAAGTCCCAGATTCGGGAGTGGTGCGAAAATTGCACTGCGTGCGCCGACGACAACTTGCACTTGTCCCTCCAAGATGCTCGTCCACTGCCGGTGCCTTTCAGAATCCGTCAAATGTGAATGAAGAACTGCGACATCGGAAAATCGACTCTTGAAACGTCCGACTGTTTGTGGAGTCAAACTAATTTCTGGCACGAGAACAATGGCCTGTTTTTTATTGCGAACCACTTCTTGAATTGCCTGAATATAAACTTCCGTTTTGCCACTTCCGGTCACTCCGTGTAACAAAAATGTTTCGTGCCGTCGTTCTCGAATCGCTGCAATTACCACATCGAGAACCCTTTTTTGGTCCACATGGAGAGTGAATGGATTTGCCGGAAAATGTGTTGCTGGCACGTCATTTGAATCATGTCCGCTCCGCCTGCGAATCGTTTTTGCGCGGATGAGTCCGAGTCGTTTCATCGCGTCAATTGGGACCACAGAACATTTGGCCATTCGCTGCAATTCTAGTGAAGTGAGCGGCTCCGTGCTTCCACGCAGTGTGTCTAAAACATGAATTTGTTTCGGTGTCAATTGGACTCGTTTTGTCGCTTTTTCATTGTCGGCTCTCGGTTTTCCTGTTTTTGAGCCGTTTTTCATTTCAGAAGACTGCAAAAATTTCAGCTTTTTTTCGACATCATCTGAGAGATACAAAACGGTGGCAAGTCGCGTTCCAGCACTGGTGCGCACTCCTGATGGAAGAATTGCTTCGAGAACCTGTCCGAGTGGCGAAAGATAGTAAGAAGCGATCCACTTTGCCAATTCCAGCATTGATTCGCTAATCAATCGCCTCTGATCGAGAATCGACAGAATCGGTTTGATCTTAAATTTTGACAACATTTTCGTCTGCGAATCAATTGATAAATCGGATTCCAAACTGTTTTGTGCTGTGATTTCATCACACGTTTTAATTTCGATGCAATATCCCTGAGTGGCTCGATTGCTCCGACCGAGTGGAACCATCACACGCATTCCAGGTTCCAACTGCGAACTAAGATGAGATGGAACAGAATAATCAAGAATTGAGTCGAATCCCGAAGATGCCAAAATAATTTTGGCCGTTTTCTGATTTGCCAAATCATCAATTTCCCACGGCGGCAATTCAGAAACGGCGGGCGGCGGAGAAATGTTTTCCTCGATTCCAAAAAAACTTCGCTGTATTGTCATGGGGAATCAAGAAAATGGCAAACAAAGCCAGCTATACTCAAAACGAGGTGAAAATGTAGCTTTCGATTGTGGTAATTTTTTCAATTCACCCGCCGATTGACATCGGTGGGTTTGTTGGGCGAGGCGTTCCACGTCCCCGAACACCGGCGGTGTTCAATTATGGTAGAAACGAATTGCCCACCAAAACACACAACTCCGTCGGAGTTGAATTATGTTCACCGATATTGAACCCCGAATGGGGTTCTGACGTTTTTGATGTTCATGTTTCTACCAAAATTGAATCCCGACGGGATTCAGAAATGCAATTTCATGGCAATCGAATTTTGGCGTAAAAAGTTGGTACAATGTCGGTGCTCACGCACCGGCTCGAAACGTCGGCGGCTCGATAAACAAAACCCGTGAACGGATACCTAAAAATAAAGGTCTCGATCCGTTGTTGTACGAATACGTTCGATGCGACTAACGATTTCATCTTTGCGACTTCCGGCGGGGAGCTGATCTATTTCATGTTTCAAAATCGAATCTCCGATTTGGCGTGTTTCAGGCGACGCATGATCAGTCAAGTATTCTTGCAGCGTCGTGAGTGCATTCGGAGTACACATCTTTTGAATGAAACCAGGAATCGCATATTCCATAAAAATTTCGCCGGTGCGACCAAGTCGATAACATGCAGTGCAAAAACTCGGAATCTGACCGTCTTCGAGAAGTTGCCGCACGACCTCATCAAGTGGGCGAACATCGCCGAGTTCAAATTGTTCTCGTTCCAGTGCCTGTGTTTGTGCGTCGCCAGTTTCGACATATCCGCCGATTTCTATGCGACTGCCTGCATCAATTTGAGAAACGCCGAAACCGAGTGCCTCTTTTCGTAACTTTGCTGGTTCGCGTGCGGTCACAATCATTCCAGTATATGGAACAGAAAGTCGTAAAATGGCAATAAGACGCAAAAAATTCTCATCCGAAACATCATGTCTGGACACTTCTTCGATACTAACTCCACTGGCGGGCCGGATTCGTGGAAAACTGATCGTGTGAGGTCCGATCTTATAATGTTTCATTAAATGACGTGCATGTGCCACGAGAGAAAGAACTTCAAAACGCCAGTCAGCCAGACCGAAAAGTGCGCCGAGTCCAACATCATCGCATCCAGATTCAATTGCGCGGGCAGGTGAGTCGAGTCGCCACTGAAAGTTCGCTTTGCGCGTTCCTTCCGGGTGCATTTTCGCATAAGTTGGGACATGATATGTTTCTTGAAAAACTTGGTATGTTCCGATCCCTGCTTCTTTAACGATTTTATAACCTTCGTGTGACAATGGAGCTGCATTGATATTGACACGTCGAATCGAATCATGTTCTGACTGGACAGAATAGATTTCTCGTACACATTCGGCAATGTATTCAGGAGAATAATTACGATGTTCACCAAAAACGGCAATGAGACGTTTATGTCCCATTTTGAGGAGATTTCTGATTTGCTCTTTTAATTCAGCATGTGTCAATGTACGACGGACGGAATTCTGATTGCTGCGTCGAAAACCGCAATAAACACAGTCATTCATGCAGTAATTGCCGATATAAAGTGGTGCGAAAAGGACAATTCGATTTCCGTACACATCGCGTTTGAGTTGCCGAGCTGTTTCAAAAATCGTTTGAAGCAATTCGGGGTCATTCGTTGACAAAAGAGCCGCCGTTTCTTCTATTTCGAGTGGTTCTTTATTTTTTGCTTTTGCAATTGCTTCTCGAATCCGGCCTGTGTCTGATGGATGCTGCAAAAGTGTTTCGAAGCGAGATGCGTCGATGAAATCGACACCACTTTGACTCAACTGAGTCATATCGGGCAAAGACGAGAGAGACGAGGAAGTCATGGAATGTCGGAGATAATGGAAAGAACCGAAAAAATGAGCAAAAAAAGCTGGTTGCTGTCCCTCGCTAATTTCTAATATCATTCTATCTTATTTTACTACAAAAACAACATCATAAAAAGCAGGAATTAAAAGAATTTTCACACATGAGAATTTTCGAAGATGACGAGCGAGTGATTTTCGATGCCACTTTTTGTGATGTATACATGTTTTTTTACGTTTTTTCAATTGGAAATGCAATTACATCATCAATTGATGCGGTATTCATCAGAACCATGAGGAGCCGATCAATTCCCAGTGCTGTGCCACTGCACGGCGGAAATCCTTGTTGCATGGCTTCCAAAAGTCGTGTTGGCACCGGCAATTCTTGAAGATTATTTATCACGCGATTCCGATTATTGCAAAGAAATCGTTTATGAAGCACATCGGAATCGAGAAGTTCGTGATACCCATTTGCTAGTTCTATTCCATTGATATAAAGTTCAAACCGCTCGGCAACTTCAAATGTTCCGCTCTTATCGACGACTCTCCGAGTGCGGGCCAATTGAGATTGCATCGCAGGAAAGTCATACACAATCGCTGCTGACAATTTTGGCTGAATCAATTCTGAAAAGAGGAGGTCGATCCAAGTTTCCGCCGATTCGTCATTAAATGAATCTGGAAATGGAATAGACCTGGCTTCGACCTCGGAGCGGATTTGTGCGGCACTGGCCCGATGAACACAAAGGCCGGTCTCTTTTTCAAAAAGGTCTCCAAATGTAACAAGTTCTACACAAAATTCATCTTTGTTTTGCTGATGCCAGAGAGTTTCGACCAGTTTTGCAAGAAGTTTGATTCCGGCCTGATAATCGTCGCCGCATTGATACCATTCGAGCATTGTAAATTCGGTATTATGGAGATTTCCACGTTCTCCGCCGCGAAAAACTGGGGCAATCTGATAAATGGCTCGGCATCCCATCGCCAAAAGTCGTTTCATCGAAAGTTCGGGCGATGTTTGCAAAAAATAGCGATGGTCGCCGCGTCGATTTGTAGGAATTTGTTTCGTCTCCACTTCAATCGGAGTAATGAAACTGTCAATCACTGATTCTGAACAGAGAACCGGCGTTTGTACTTCGAAAAATCCTTTTTCGTCAAAAAATGTGCGAATTGCTCGTAAAACAAGTGAACGGACACGAATATAATCAGGAGTAGTCATCTGTTTATCATAGCACTGGAACGACGATTTTGCAAGATATACTGCGCATGCCACAAAATTGGATGTTTAGCCAGCTTTCGTAGAAAGCTGTTGTTTCGCTCAGCGAGCTTTTTGTCACCGTTTTGTCACCGTTTTCAGTATATTTATTATAGTTATTTATGCAAAAAAAGCAGAGACCCGAAAATTCAGGTCTCTGCTGGGGGGGATACGCAGAGGAGAGAACTGCGCACCAATTATGCAAAATAGTTTTATTTTACTATCATTTTTATCACTGGTTTTATTATTTTACTATCCAGTTTATCACCGGTTTAATTATTTTCGGCAGGACAACAACCGTTTTTAGTGAAAAATTACTCAACAAACACGTAAATTATGTTGTTGCCGTGAGTCTTCCAATCAATCTGTCGAGTGAGATGTCAAATTTATCAGCAGTATCATAAGTTCCAGCGGCAATTTCTGACTTGATTCTATTTACCAAGTCGAATCTGACACTGGAATTAGATGTGGTGTTTTTTGCCGCATCACTCATTTCGAGAGATTTTGCTGAAAATTTGACTTCATCTTGGATTTTGGCATTTTGTGGGGCCGGAGCCGCAGCTTCCCTCATCGCGGCGTTTCGGTTTGGCCCCTGTGTATTTTGTATGTTTTGGACAAAACCAGCATTATTAGTGTTATTGATGTTCATGATTTCTCTCCTTATTTGGCGGTGTTTTTCATCCTTGATGACATCCACTGATGTCTTCTGCTGTGTATTACGCAGAAAATTCACAAGTGTTCACTTTTTGGATTTATTTTTTTGAAATTTTTTCAGTCCGCTCCTTTTTGGGGACACTTTTCTTTGCGTGAAAGAGTATACACTAAAAAACGAATTTTTACTAAAGTTTTTTTTCTGTTTTGCCGCATTTTGCCAAAATTCATGGAAATGAATCGGCAGTGCCATAAATTTCGGCAAATTCTACGAAATCAGCATTGTCACATCATGGTTTTGGCATCGCAGCACCTGTTGATGGTCCAATTTCTGACCATCTCTGGCCATCCTTTTTACAGTCTTTTATACAGTTCTGAGGATTTTAGCAAATTCAGGGAAACATTACTAGACGAATTTGCCGATTTTGATAATAATATCGGAAAATAGTTCGCGGATTGCAACAAGAGCTTTTGTGAAGCTGATCAAAACATTCTTTTTTCAATAATATGAAAATTCAAAGTCCCCTTCTTTGGAAGGGAATCGGATTACTCGGCACTTCTTTATTTCGCAATTGGATCGGCTCCATTGATTTCAAGTGGGCATTGTACGAGCCAAAAATAGATGCGGCTTTCTGGAATGAGGGACGCAATTACATTCTCCTTTTTTGGCACGAACATATATTGTGTCCACTTTTTTTTCGTCGTCACAGCGGAGTCACGATGCTTTTGAGTCAGCACAATGACGCAGAACTCGTCGGGCAGTGTGCGCAGCTTCTTGGAATGAACTGCGTGCGTGGTTCCTCTTTTCGAGGTGGTGCGATTGCCCTCAAAAAGTTACTCGGCGACCAATCCCGCAATATAATTGCATTCACACCAGATGGTCCGCGTGGTCCTTTTCGGCAAATGTCGATTGGACCTGTCTTTCTTGCTTCAAAACTTCAGATTCCAATAGTTCTTCTTGGAATCGGATATGAGCGTCCATGGCGAATGAATAGCTGGGACCGTTTTGTTGTTCCACGCCCATTTTCACGGGGCCGGATCATCAGCTCTCCTTTTTTTATGGTGCCAAAAGAGGCGAACAAGGATGAATTGGAGCATTTTCGGCTTCGTTTTCAATGTCTGTTGACTGAACTGACTGACGAGGCCGAAGACTGGGCATCAACTGGAACACCGCGAATCGGTGAATCGATTTCATGTATGGGACCAAAATGCTCACTCGTTTATTATGGATACAATCAAACCGCAGTTTCTGCCGAGTAAGTCAAATCAATTTTCCCATTTTATCAAAGTTGCATAAATAATGGCCGGAATGAAACGCAGTATAATGACGATTCCATTTCCATAAAACTCGAAAGAGGAATTTATCAAAATGATTACTTGGATGAACAAAATCGCCCATCGGAATCGATTCTATCGCTTTTGGGGAATTTTGCAGGATTGGTGCTGGATCAGCAAATATGTTATTCTTTCGAGATCGACAGAACCGTTTGATGAACCGATTGACGGGCGGCAATGGATGAATGAATCGAATCTTACTTGGCGACTTGCGACAGAATCCGATATTTTGGCGATGTTTCAAGATGGCAATTATGACATTTCCGACAAAAATCGAGACTTTTTTCTGAGTTTTATTGAAAGTGATTCCGAATATATGCTCCTCGGA
Source organism: Thermoguttaceae bacterium (assembly GCA_051649005.1). Lineage (GTDB taxonomy): Bacteria > Planctomycetota > Planctomycetia > Pirellulales > Thermoguttaceae > WRKP01. Next base: position 20,155 of record JBOFGF010000027.1, read on the forward strand.
ATTATTGACGATATTATTGTAACTTATGCAATTTGCGCATCAAAGCAAAAGCGGATGTACGGAAAATCATTTTCGTTAAAAGACGACGAATCGTTTGCGATGATCTGTTTCACGCCGGCGACATTTCGAGGAAGAGGTTTGGGACCCATCTGTTTAGAAGCAATGGCGGATCGATGTCGCACAGAAAAAATGAAAACCTTGTACATCGACATTTCCGTCGGGAATCAACCATCTCTGCGCAGTGCGGAAAAGGCCAAATTTCGAGCCACTGATTCAGGATATTATATCTTTAATTTTTGCAAACATTCTTTTTTGTTCCCATTTGGCTCACTCCGAAATCGGTTTTCAGGCCAATAAAAAGTTAAAACCGAAGTATGCGTTCACGGTTTTAGGTTTTTTGCGATGCAAAATTCGCGTCCACGTTTGGCCCGCTTTCGTTGAAAGCGATTATTTTGTTGGGCGAGTCACCAACGTTTCGAGCCAGCGTGTGAACACCGGCATTTGTTCGGAGGTTGTTTGGCGAGCCGCCAACGTAAGTTGGCGGGTTTTGTTGGGCGAGTCACCAACATTTCGAGCCAGCGTGTGAACACCGGCATTTGTTCGGCGGTTGTTTGGCGAGCCGCCAACGTAAGTTGGCGGGTTTTGTTTGGTGAGCCGCCCTGAAATGGCTCAAAAGATCACATCATGTTTGTGCGGCTGAATAATATCGAACGCCATTTCGAGAAGGTATTCGGTTCCGCCCGATTTTCGAAGTTGGGAGACAATCAGCTCGATTTGTTTTTGACTTTCGTACAAAGCAAGTCCTGCAAGTCGCTTTTCGACCAAGTCGTCAGAGAGACGGATTCGCATCGTCGGCGGCGCGATGAAATCACAATATGTCGCATATTCGTATAAAGCGGGAATACTTTCAATTGCTGGTCCAAGTTCCGGCCAAATTCCACCGTGTGCATGAAAAATGCTGATTAAAAGCTCATGATGCGTTGTTTGGTGATCGGGGTGCATGTCCAAACGATTCGGCAAAAAAACACGAGTAGGACGCACTTGGCGGAGCACCCAAGTCAACGAATTTTGAATCCCTGTTCCGCCTTCGATGGCATTCGGATCATCGGACGACTTGGCAAATCGCCGTCCTGCATCTTGTGCCAAAGAACCGTCGCCATACGAAAACTGATACAATCGAGTTTTAGGAACTCCCAAAAATTCAAATGATTTTTGAGTTTCTTTTTTTCGGACTTCGGCGATACTATATTTTTGATCGAGTGAGCAATATCCCATCCGTCCATTTGAGACAATCGCGGCAGACACGGGAATTTGATTTTCAATCGCCGAAATTAGTGTAAGACCAGCACCTGCGACAATGTCGTCGTCATGTGGTGCGACAAAAAGCCAATGTTCGTTTTCTCCCTTCCAATCGGGCCAAATCGCCGCAGGATCAGCCGATGTTTGTGTGCCTGAAAAAGTTCTGCGATCAAATTCAATTTTTGTCATAATTTCCCAATTTGATAAAGAGTGAACAAAAAAATTCGTATTCGTTCAGAGGTTTAGTGTCATTGTTTCCACATCACATGGGCTTTTGTACAGCAGTTTACAATGAACGGGCACATCTAATAATTCATTTTCCAAAAACACAAACTGAGTAAATTCAGGGTTTTGTGTTCAAAATTTGGCAATCTGTGAATAAATAAATGTGACCTAAATTTTATACGTTCGTCAATAAAAAGCAATACTATGTCAATGGCGACAGTAAGCATAAGTTAATTTCAGTCTGCTAACAAGTTTTCACCACAGAGACACAGAGTTCACAGAGTGTCTTGTATTCTCCGTGTTCTCCGTGCCCTCTGTGGTAAAAAATTCCGAAGTTCACAAAACTTGTTAGTGGACTGAAGTTAATTTGAGATATCTGGGCACGTCATATTGCATCGTTTTGGAAAATGTGCTAAAATGTGGTGATTGAAGTGTGTCCGCTGAATAACATCCTGAAACCATCCACAAAAAAATCGCACAAGAGCCGCCAGTCGAAGAGCCTGCTGTCAAAGAACCAGCTGTCTCTGACATGTGGTCCAAAACAAGGCCGTATTTTCGACGTTTTCGTCAAAAAATTCGAGGCGGTTTTGAAGTAAAAAGCGTTTGAAATAAAATCGCCAGTGAGCCTGCACAATTGAAGCTGCGTGATTGAAAGAGTGCGATTGCTGTTTCGTCGCTTTTTTTCACTTGCATTTTTGTCAAAACATGCCTGCTTATGAGTCGTAAGTATTCGTTGGAGGAATGAAGCGGTTTGGATGTGAGCAAAATAAATCGAAAAAAAGAAAACCGAAAAACAAAATTTTATTCATTTCTATTTCTATTCTGTTATTGTCAATGAACATTATCATTATTGGCGAATCGATTAACGATTCTGTTTCGTCCACGCATCAGTTTTTTGAGTCAGGAAATTTTGCCGAAATAGAAAAGTTGGCCATTTTTCAGGATGACAAAGGAGCAAATTATATTGATGTTAATGTCGGAAGTCGTTCTCCTGAATTCATGTCAGAAATCGTTCAAGTTATTCAGAAAGTCGTAAGAAAACCTCTTTCGATTGACACGCCTTCTTTTGAGATGGCAGAAGCTGCTCTGCGCGTCTATGATGACTCAGTCGGAATCCCAATTTTGAACTCGATTTCAGCGCGTCGCCTGGAAATGTTCGACTTGATGAAACTGAAACCATTTCGTCCAATTTTGCTTATTTCGGAATCGGAGCAAGGTGCATGCAAAACAGCCGCCGAAACAGTTGAAGCAGCAAAATTCATGCGAGAAAAAGCCATCAGTGCCGGAATTACGAATGAAGACATGATATTCGATCCAGGAATAGCTCCAATTGGACTCGACATAGAAGGGAATTTGCCGCGACTCATGGAATCGCTCCGCCAGTTGCAGGCCGATTCCGACTTTTCGGGAACACATCGTTCGGTCGGACTCAGCAATTTCACTGTCATGCTGCCACCGAAACGGAAAGATGGCTCTCTCATTAAAGTCGGTCTCGAAAGTGCATTTTTGACTCGTGCAATTCCGCTCGGTCTCGATTACATCATCGGATCAGTGAAACGCACATATTCCACATTGCCACCAGAAAACGACGCACAAATCTGCTTCGACGAATGTACTCGACTAATTGGATTCGATTCTGTGCTGCGAGTTAGGAAATTTTATAATTCTTGACAACATTTTTGGGAGTGTGAATTTTCTATTCCTACAAGTAAACTTGATTCTTCATTTGCCGGAAGTACGAAAATTTTGCCATCTCCCATTCTTCCCGATCTGGTCGCTTCGATTATTACTGCGATGATATTTTCTGTTTGTTCATCGGTGACTTCCATTTGAACCATGATTTTGGGGACGTATGCCATCGAATACTCGCTCCCCAAATAGGCATGTAGATAACTTTTTTGTCGACCAAATCCTTTGACTTCGATTATCTTGCACACTGGAACGGATGGCAATTTCCTAATTGCATCAATCACTCGCGGCACAACATGCGGTTTCAAAATGGCTGAAATTTGTTTCATGGAGATGTGAATGACGTGAAATATGTTTTTTGAGAAAACAGAACAAGCACTGACGAAACGAAGATACAACTAAAAAACGATGCAGGTAAACACTTATTTGCCGCGCAAAAATAACATGACTCAAATTTTCAGAAAATCAGTCAAAAAGACGATTTTGTGGAAAAAAATGGTTCCAGTTATTTCTGCGCGGTTTCTTATTGGCGCAAATCGCACAAAATTGGGCTTCCATCAATTGTGGCAAAATGATAAACTTCGACCAGATGCGGCATAATTTGGTTTTAGCAAATATCAATAATACGCCGCATAAACTCCTAAATTGGAAAAGTCATCGGTCATTTTAACCCAATTTGGCTCCCAAGTATACTTGCTGTCAGCACTAAATTGTAATGTTTTCGTGCTAAAAAAGCAACATTTTGTGATTGACATTTTGTGATTGACATCAGATTAATCCGCGAATTTCGCAAAAACTCAGAAAAATCCATGAATTACATCCGCTCTTCGTTTTTGAAAAGGTCGTGTTTTCTATGCGTTCATTTTCTGTTCGCCTTTTTTGTCGCATCACAGTCAATTTTTGCGCAGGACCCTTTTTCTAATATCAGCTTCGATGCCGGACCTGATGTGTCAATGTCTACTCCAAATTCTCCTGCGCGTCCGGCTCCTTCGCTGAATACCGCGATTTCGCCCGTGCCTCCGCCAACAACCACGCCGCCGCTGTTTTCGCCTTCAATGCAGCCTGTTCCAGCACCAGTTTCGACTGGAGCGACAGCAACACCAACATCGGACGCGCTGTCAATTCCTCGTTCTTCCGCTGGAAATGCAAGTCAGACTCCATTTTTACCTGCATCTGCGGCAACTTTGGGAGAAAGGACTCAGACTGGCACGACAACAAATCCTGCATTTGGGGCCGAATCAATTCGCCCGACAAACAATGCGGCGACTTCAACAGAAAATCGACCTGAATCCCGTCAAATTCCACAGCGAATTGGTGTTTCGGCGGCGAATACTGCTCACACAAATGCAGTGGAACCAACACCGAAACAGCTTCGTGAACAGCCGGAGTTACTTCGCTCGATCATGCCGACTAATCATCCGTTTGCCACTTATTACACAGTGCCACAAGATGCAGATGATGTGATTCATGGAAAAGCCTTTTCTATCGCCGAATTACTCGAAGGAGTCGGAAATCCACAATTGCAAAAGCAACTTATCGATATTTACTGGGAACTTGCTGGGCTTCTTGTCGAATACAATGTGCGATATGAGTCAGAACGAAATCTTGCACAGTGGTACTCTGAGTCGGAGCGAAGCCGCGATCCGCGCAGCGAACTTCTCGGTTATTCGGTTCATCTTGCACAGCAGCAGCGAAAAGGGGCAGAATGTCGCTTTGTGATGAAGCAGCGTCAGTTGGCTGATCGGCTGCAAAAAATTAGTGGACTCACTTTTTCCGAAAAAACATTGCCGATTCCGTCTGATGTTCCGCTCATCAAAAAATATGAAACCCACGCCAAAATGATTGCTAAATCAGATCGGGCAAAATATGTGGCACAAATGATTCCGATGCAGGAAAAATTTCTTGAAACGCTTCAAACGGCAAATGTTGCCGCTCGTTTGTTTCTCGAAAGCACACTGAAAATATCTTCTCAGAAATCACCTGAAACAGTATTCGCACTAAATCAGCACACTGGAACATTCGTCGATCTGATTGCCGGAGTTGTCGATTACAACAAGATGATCGCAGAGTATTCACTCGAAACAGTGGGACCTGGAATCAGTTCATATCAGCTTTTAAGCACGCTGCTCGAACTCCCAAAACATAATCCGAAAAAAGACGCAGCTATTCAATCAACCTCTCTGACAGAGCCAAATGAGATGCCTGTTAGTATCATGGCATCAGAACCACGTCAACTTCCTCCCGCACCACAGCCGACTTTCGCCGCTGTGTCTTATAAGGAAGAAAACTTTTTTCCAAGTAATACAGGCATTTCAATCGAAGAAAGTATTCCCAATCCGATTCAGCCAGCAGCATGGAATTTGCCCACTGAACCCGCTGAAAGTATAATCAAGAGTGAGAATGGCGATTCTGTCGCAAAAAATGCACCGAATAAACAATTTTTCCTCGAAGAAGACCGTTTGCAAAAAGACAGTGAAGAATAACTCTTCAAACAAATCCTCTCCATTTTTAATACGGAGTGGTTTGGGACGCGAACACATCCATATTTTGCAGTAATACTATTATATCACAGTTTCTCAATAGAAAACGTGCGAAATAGAAAACGTGCAAAAACATTTTTATTGCAATGACGACAAAACGAGTTATTTTGGGAATGACTGGCGCAAGTGGAGTGGTTTATGGACTTCGGCTCCTTGATCTTCTCGTGCAATGCGATCTGAGTGTCGATCTTGTGATGAGTTCCACTTGGTGGCAAGTGGGAAAACATGAACTCGGAGTGAACCACACCACCGATTCCGACTTTTTGCTGAAATCAATTTCGACAGTGCGGTCTTTCTATTGTGAAAAAGCTAAGAATAATCCCGATTCTAATCAAAATTTCGACGAAAAGGAAAAGGCCGACTTTCTAAAACATATTCGAATTCATGGAGTCGATAATTTTGCATCGGAAATCGCAAGTGGCTCAGTGAAATTGGATGCCATGATTATCGCACCTTGTTCGAGCAACACACTCGCTTCGATTGCAACTGGAGTACACCGTCATTTGATTCATCGCGCCGCCGAAGTTCATTTGAAAGAGCGACGCCCGCTCGTTTTACTTGTGCGAGAATCGCCGCTGTCACTCATTCATCTCGAAAATATGGAGCGAGTAACTCGGGCAGGTGGAATCATTCAGGTCGCATCGCCGACGTTTTATCAAACCACTTCTTCTCCATCTGCTTCTTCTCCGTCTGCTGCAACTTCTGCTTTTTCTTCTGCTGCTGCTTCTTCTTTTCCACTCGTTTTGCCATCATCGGCCGATTTAATTGATTCTGTCGTGACTCGTTCACTCGATCTCTTGCATATTCCTCACTCATTTGGAAATCGTTATTCTGGAATGGAATCAATGTGACTTTTCAAATTTTCAACTGTCAACTAACAAGTTTGAAACAACACTTTTCCGTTTTGCTTGTACTCTCTGATGCAATGTGTTAGAATATACTCCCAGTTGTCATCAATTAGATGTTTAACCCGCTTTCGTAGAAAGCGATTGTTTAGTAAAACAAAGCAAATTTCTAACAAAATGACACCAACAAAAGTATCGTTTTATGCCGGTGTGTTGTATAGCAGTGGGATTTTTTCGCAAAATTCGTGAATAGTGTTATTTGTATATCAGTTCACTAATAGAATTTTTTCGATTGGTGGATTTTCCTTTTTCATTCTATTTTATTTTATTTCATGTCATCTGTTCTGCGACTTATTTATGAAACGCTTTCAGATTACTATGAAGCAAAGCCGCTGAAAGAATGGTGGCCAGCTGATCCGATTGAAGTCATTTGCGGAGCTGTTCTTGTAACAGGAACAACATGGAAGTCGGTGCGCAGTGTTTTGGAAACCCTCAAAAAGGAAGCTCTGCTGGATTTTGAAAAATTGGTTTTTTGCGATGATGACAAATTGATTGAAATCGTTCGCCCCGCAGGTTTCCAAACGAAAAAAGCAAAAAGACTAAAAGATATTGCCGCCCTCTTTCTTTTGTATGAAGAACAAAAAGGAGACAAAAATGGACGCGGAATCGATGCTTTTTTTGCGAGAGAACCTGAAACGATTAGACGAGACTTGCTCAAAATTTCAGGAATCGGCCCAGGAACAGCGGACAATATAATGTTGTATGCAGGAAGAGTCCCGATTTACATGGTTGATCAATTTACGCAAAGAATTTTGTTGCGACATCGACTAATTGGCCCTGAAACGAAAGAGTCTGAGATTCAGAATCTGATTTACCGAGAACTTCCACCGGACGAAGAGCCGCATGGTGCTCAACTTTTCAGTGAATTACAGCGACTTTTCGTGCAAGTTGGGCGTGATTTTTGTGATAAGTCGCGGCCTCGCTGTGATTTGTGTCCACTCGGAAAAATGCTCGCTGGTGAGAAACCGGCTTTTGTTACAGAAACAGTTCCACATCCACCCAAACCACAACAAGTGCGAAATAATTTGACTGGTTCGTCATTTCTGGTGACGGCGACGACATCAGTTTCGCCTTCCAATAATCATTCTGGTGTGTCTTCATTTTCTGCATTTTCCACGCAAAATCAAGAACTTCGTCCGCCCCAGGAGATGAATCTGAACGAAATTGAAATGAAAATTGTCGCGGCAATTTTTGACACTCCTATTTCTATTGACACTGTAATTCACGAAACTGGTATTCCCGCCCATTTGGTTCGTGCTCATATTGCCATTCTGGAAATGAAGAAAATTCTTCGACAAGTCGAAGGCAACCAAGTCCGACGCATCCAATAACAAACAGTAAATAATTAAGGTTCGACCGCAAGTTGGCGGGAGGACCGAATTTTTTGTGGTGCCCAATAAAATGTTATTACATCGCTAGTTTTCAGCTGAATTGGCTTGTTAATTTTCGCATTTGCTGTAAAATGATGATGTGTAGAATGATCACCATTTCAAAAGGTATATCAATAAATATACCGAGCCTGTTTTGCAGGGAATTTTCTCAAATTATCAATAAAACTGATGACTCGCCAATCAATTAATCAGCTTCGTGACAATGACAAAGTCGAAGAAGTTTTTCAGGTTTTTGAAAAACAACTTCGTCCAAATAAAAATGGAAATTTATATCTGCAATTCACTTTGTCAGACAAGACTGGAATGATGAGCGGTCGTTTTTGGAATGCAACTGACCAGCAGTTTTACCAATTCGAGAATGGTGATTATATTCTTGCCGACGGTGCGACGCAGCGATTTCAAGGAGTACTTCAATTCATCGCCAAAAAATTGACGAAGGTCGATGCAGAAAAGGTAAATGCGGAAGATTTTGTACGAATTCATCAAGTAGACATGGTAAAACGCCGTGCAAAATTGCAAGAATTGCTCCGCTCGGTTTCAAATGGCGATTTGCTGAATTTGGCAGATTGTTTTTTGATTGACGAAACATTTATGGAGCGATTTTGCAAAGTACCAGCGGGAGTGAAATTACATCATGCGTGTCAGGGCGGCCTGCTTGAACATTCAGTACAAATGATGGAACTTGCCGAAAAAGTCGCCGCCATTTATCCCGAATTAAACCGAGACATCATTCTGTTTGGCACATTTTTACACGACATCGGCAAAACAGTTGAACTCACTAATGAAGGCGAAATGGCATATACGGACTCCGGTCAGATTCTCGGTCATCCTATTCTCGGCATTGAAATTCTGAATGAAAAAATCGTCGAAGCCGAAAAAATGACCCACGAAACCTTTCCGGCAGAACTGGCGATGCTTCTCAAACACCTCATTATTTCGCATCATGGCTCGTATAAAAACCAAAGCCCAAAATTGCCGATGACTCTCGAAGCAGTTGCCCTTCATTACATCGACTGTATTGATTCGCAGCTCGCAGCATTTCGCAAACACATGATCGACGACCCAAATGTTGGAAGTCCATGGACCAATTATATTAGTGGAATAGAAAGAAAACTTTACAAAAAAGGGATCGAATGACAAACATTCAATCCCAAAAATTCAATAAAATTCAATAAAATTCAATCTAAAATTTCAAACACGGTCCCTCAGTTGTCCGTAGTTCCGAAAGCACTTCTTAGTTCTTGCCGCTCGTATTCGAGAAGTCCATCAATCACCGGAGCGAGAGCACCCGCCAAAATGACATCAAGTTTATAGAGAGTTAAACCAATTCGGTGATCGGTGACACGATTTTCAGGAAAATTGTATGTGCGAATTCGTTCGGACCTGTCACCACTTCCTATTTTACTCATTCGCTCTTCGGACCGCTTTTTCTGTTCTTCTTCTCGCTTTGCTTCATAAAGACGAGTTCGCAGAACGCGCAGTGCTTTCGCAAAATTCTTGTGCTGACTCTTTTCGTCCTGACAACTCACCACTATTCCGCTTTCAAAGTGCGTCAATCGGATGGCCGAGGCGGTTTTATTGACGTGCTGTCCGCCCGGCCCACTTGCACAAAAGATGTCTTTTCGATAATCTTCCGATTTGAGGTCAATTTCGACGTCTTCCGGCTCTGCCATTACAGCAACAGTCGCCGCCGAAGTATGAATTCGTCCTTTTGCTTCTGTTTCAGGAACACGTTGGACACGATGCCCACCACTTTCAAATTGCAAGTGGCGGAAACAGCCTTCTCCATCGACACCGAGGACAATTTCCTTAAATCCACCCAGTTCTGTTGGATTGAAGGAGAGAACCTCGACTTTCCATCCACGATCTTCGCAGTAATGTTTGTACATTTCGTACAAATCGCGTGCAAAAAGGGCGGCCTCATCTCCGCCTGTTCCTGCTCGAATTTCAAGAACTAAGTTGGCTCGATTTGCATCAGCACCACCAATCGTCATGTCGAGAAGCTCATTCCACAAAATTTCGCGGTCTGCTTTTAGAGACGGAATTTCGAGTTCAGCCAGTTCGCGCATTTCTCCATCGGAAGATTGGAGCATTTCACCAGCATCTTCGATTTCCTTATTGAGCTGTTTGAAACGGCGATATTTGGTCGCCATTTTTGCAATCGAACCATGTTCTCTTGCAACTTGCTGGAGACGACTCGAATCTGCCAAAATTTCAGGGGCGACCATGAGCTGTTCCAGCTCTTCAAATCGAGTCAGATTGTCTTCGAGTAATTTGCGCATCGAGTTGAAGTCGAATAAAAGCTAAAAAATCAGTTTTCAGCCGATTCGTCCTTTTTCTTTTTGCCGCCATAAGAAGTTCCAGCGAATTTGCTCTTAAATTTCTCGATTCGACCGGCAGTATCAAGAAACTTCAGTTTTCCAGTATAAAACGGATGGCACGCATTACAAATATCGATTTTCAGTTCGGGCTTCGTGGACCGTGTCACAAATTTATTGCCACATCCACAAGTCACCTGTGTTTCAACATATTTTGGATGAATGTTCTTTTTCATGAGAAAACCTTTGAATTGTCTTCGATACTTCAAAAACCGTGCGAATGTTTGCTTAAAGTGGAATCGTCCAACAAAGATATAAGCATCCTAAAACAACACCGCAAAACCAACCGACACCAACTAACATATAAACAGATAATGGCGACAATCGATACTTCGGAAATGATACTCGAAAATTGTGATTTTACAATGGGGGGCTTTTTGAAATACTTTTGTCAAGCCAAGTGGCAGCTGTTGTCAAGTGGCAGCTATTTCACAAAAAGCCGCCGGCGGAGCAACCGCCCCCCGGCGCAGTTGGCGAGAAAACCCCAAGTAATAACCGAGATCGAAAGCAGTCTTTTTTCACTGTTTTCTGTGTCACCTGTTCAGGAGTCGTTTCGGTGGTGTGAGTTCCTCGTCATTGACACTTTCATTGCGATTTTGAGATTCGTCCAAATTTTGGAGGCGACTTTCCATTCCAAATGGAGAGTAATTTGAACGAATTGCATACACATCCGCATCTCTGGCGATGCAATTCCCACCAAGATGTTCGTTGGAACGTGAACGGAATGAGGATTTTGAGACATTTTCAGGTATTTCAAGTGATGTCATCGTTTCCACCGCGACTGGCTGAATAGAAACAGAAGTATCATTTTGAATTCCCTGCTTATTTGGTTGTGTTTTGGGTGAGATGAATACAAGTGAGCGATTTTTTGGAATTACACCAGAATCTTCCTGACTTGTCGATTCCGACATCGTTTC
>JBOFGF010000028.1:0-11093 GCA_051649005.1 Thermoguttaceae bacterium
AAAACATTGGCACGAGGACTCGAAATCAATGCCGATGTCTGCATCGTTGATACTGCCGGACGACTTCAGACGCAAAAAAATTTGATGCAGGAACTCGAAAAAATTCGACGAGTAATGGGAAAACTCATTCCCGAAGCACCGCACGAAGTCATTTTGATACTGGATGCGACAACTGGTCAAAACGGAATAAGTCAAGCACGGCAGTTTACAGAAACAGTACAATGCACAGGAATCATTTTGGCAAAACTCGATGGAACAGCGAAGGGCGGAGTCGTCGTCGCCATTCGGAAACAGCTAAATCTTCCTGTAAAATTCATCGGAGTTGGTGAGTCGTCAGAGGACATCGCTCTTTTCGATTCCAATGAATTTGTTGAAGCACTTTTCGGAGAATAATTTTTTGGCGAAGCTAAAACTGAAAATTATGTATCCGTTCACGGAAATTGTGTGCAATAAACCCGCCGAACAACCGCCGACTAACGCCGGCGGCTCGCCGAATACATTTCGATTAGTGGTGGTGTCCGCCGCCATAATATGGACGTGGATGATATGATGGACGTGGGTAATACGGCCCCCAACAAGCAGGCATAACTGGAACAACGACTGGATGTGGACGACATTCACCGTGTTGTCCGCCGCCATATCCATTACCGAATTGGATGTTAATGAAAGAGCCGCTCGGACCTCTTCCGACACTGAAATTGGGACCGGAAAAATATCCAGAACCATGTTGTGAGCCATGCTGTGCTGCGGCATTGTTTGTGGCGACAAATAGTATGCACGCGGCGATCCCGAATGTGAATAAAATTGTTCGTGTGGTCATTGGTCTTTCTCCTTGTATTGAAGTTTTCTGGAAGGGAATTGAAAAGATAATTGTGTCTCTTTCTAACAAGGAGATGGTATTTCATTCCCGATTTGCGACATGTTCTCGGCAAAACTTTAGAAAATATTTGGAAATATTTTAGAAAATAAAGAAATTCCTGCGAAACGGAAATCTTTGCAGGAATTTTTCGCAGGAAATCTCTAATTTGAAATTCAGTTCGACAAAATGATCGGAGTCGGAGAAATGATCGGTGTCGGAGAGATGGGCGGCATGAAAAATGATGGCACCGACGTGGAATTGCCTGCACTTCCGACGTTGCTGGATGGTGACATCAAATGCGATGACATTGGCGGAGAAGATAATTGCACTGGCGGCATGAAATTGCCTCCCATTTGAGGCGGAATTTGAATGTTGGGAATTTGCGGCGGGGTTTGAATGTTTGGAATTTGAGGCGGAATTTGACTGTTTGATGCCGCGAAATTGCCGGGATCAGCCGGAATGTGGAGTTGTGGCATCGGCGCAGTTGCCGGTGTCAAATTTGGTGCTGGCTGCTCAACTGAATTTTCTCGATTTCGTGTGAAAATATGCAAATCTGAATATCGACTTTGTGTCGGGGCCTCCTTTGAAGCAGCTTCGGTATTTATCGAAGCTGAATGCAAAGCATTTGACACAGCCGTTTCCGTTTTTTCAAAAAGAGATTTCACTCGATCAAGAACGGTGTTATTTGCGGTCGTGGTTTCTGAATCTGATTGATCGGACTGTTTTGGGGCCACTGCTTTCCTAAAAAGATTATTCGACGTTTCATTTGATGCGGCCATCTCTCGTTCTTGATTCTGTGGATTGACAAGAAGCTCATAATACTGCATGTCGGCGAGTCCCAAAACGAGAACAATGCAATAAATACCGACAGTTATTGGCCATCGTTTTGTATCGACAAATTTCAGTGCCGTGCCAAACGACTTTTTGAGACGAACTGATATTCCCGTTCGTTCGAGACTATAATACTCATCGAGAATTAAGTGTGATAAATATCCAGAGGCGACTGCTGATGCTTTCAGAAGACATTCAGGGAGAGTCCCCGTCGAAAGCAGAAAAACAATTTCTCCAGATAAAATTGCCGCCGGAATACTATGAAACATTCCACGATGTGCCGTGTTCTTTTTCACCAGTTCTCCGACCACAAATCTGACGAACAAAAACATTCCGGCTCCTCCGAGGAGCATGTAATCTTGGTTTGTCGAAAAAAGTTCGACCCACTGAACACACATAACAGCGCAGAGTCCCGCCGCCATGTAAATGCACTCTTGAAACGACCGGCTCGAATCACTGTCAATATCAGGCAACATTCCCGCCGCGCTGCACAATCCTCCCGACAAGAGACTCACCGAGAGTGGAAAGCCACTGTAATAAGCCACGCCGCCGAGAATGATCCCAGTTGCAGTGCTGCCTGTCATGTGTTGCTGGAAATTGCCCATGTGACGATAATACCAATTTTCCCTATTGGAGAAAATAGCAAATTTGTTATTATTTCTTCTGTCATAAATGTCGCAAAGTTGGCATGTTCTGGAACTTTTGGTTCGGCTTCGCTCCTAAAAAGTATGGGAGTTGTTCAGAACCACCCCGCCATTTCGGGCTTCGCTCCTTAAAAAGGACGGGAGTATAAGCAACAACAGCGAGAAAAATATCATGGAATTGGAATGGATCGCACAACTTAGGAGAGATAAACGGGGCACACATCTCGGTGATGATGCGGCAATTCTCGGCAATCAGCTTTATTCAGTTGATACATTGACAGAAGGTGTCGATTTCCTGCTTCATGAAGTGTCTCCTCAGCGAATTGGGCGAAAAGCACTGGCTGTCAATTTGAGTGACATTGCAGCAATGGGAGGAATTCCGACCGCTGTTCTTGTTTCGGTTGTTTTGCCGCTGCATGATTCAAAGTGGGCACCTCTCGATTTGGCGCAGGAACTTTATTTGGGAATGGAGCCACTCCTCGATAAGTATTCCCTCATTCTCGCAGGTGGTGACACCAATTGCTGGGATGGTGGACTGGTCATTTCTATTACTGCAATTGGGAAAGTCGGCACAAATGGTGCGATTCGCCGAAGTGGTGGATGTCCAAACGACGTTATTTTGGTGACTGGCCCACTCGGGGGAAGTATTTTGCGGCATCAGTTCGATTTCGAACCACGAATTCGTGAATCCGATTATTTGAACACGCATTATGACATTCATGCGGCAATTGATTTGAGCGATGGCCTCTCTCTCGATTTGCATCGTTTGGCCGCCGAAAGCAAACTGGGAGCCATTCTGAAATCCGCATCTATTCCGATTTCGGATGATGCACGAGTGACCGCAGCAAAGTCGGGTCGCTCTCCACTCGAACATGCTCTTTCCGATGGCGAAGATTTTGAATTACTTCTGTGTCTTCCTCGAAGTGAAGCTGAATTACTCATCAAAAAACAACCACTTGAAGAATTATTCGGAGTAACTCTTTTCGAGATTGGAACATTGACGGAAGACAAACGCATACAAATCGAAGATGAATTTGGTGTTTTTGCTCCACTTTCACCAAATGGTTTCATACATGGATCGCATTTCAGATAATAATCTCAGAAACCAACGTGAATTGAGGTAATTCAAGAGACGGTCAATTCTCGTAGTATTTGCAAATTAACGACATCCATGTCGATCTGTTTGCCGTTTTGTTCGATAGTTCCTTTCGGCGTTTCGATATACATCGGCAATTCGGCAAATCGTGGGTCGGTGACAATGTGTGCAAACGCTTCGCGTCCGATCATACCTTCTCCGATGGCAGCATGCCGATCCACACGAGAGCCGAGTCCTTTGATCGAATCGTTCAAATGAAATGCGCAGAGTCGGTCAAATCCGATGCAATCGCCAAAACGATTCATGGTATCTCGATAATCATTCGGCGAGGTGATGGCATATCCAGCGGCAAAAATGTGGCAGCTGTCGATACACACACCAAGTCGTTTTGAATGATGAGTTCGTTTTATGATTTCTGCCAAATGTTCAAAGCGACATCCAAGTTGATTTCCTTGTCCGGCAGTGGTTTCGAGCAAAATGTTGACGAATTTGGCCGATTTTTGTGTGCTTTCAAAAATTTTATCAAGTGATTCAGCAATGCGAGAGAGGCCATTTTCTTCCGCTGTTTTCGCGGTCTTCGATTCTTCGCCCGTCGGAGAACCTGGATGAATCACAATACTTGGGATTCCCAAAAGAGCAGCTCGCTCCAATTCTTCAATCAAAGCCGCCTCCGATTTTTGTCGCAAATCCTCTTTCGCCGAAGCAATGTTAATGAGATAAGAATCGTGAATCAAAGGAAAACGAATCGACGTTTCTTGAAGCGCAGCACGAAACCTATCCGATTCCTCTTCCGAAATCGGCTTTGCTTTCCACTGATTACTATTTTTTGAAAAGAGCTGAACGCAGTCGAATCCTGACTGGGCGGCGGCATAAACCGCTCGTTCAAAACCACCTGCAATCGACTCATGAACACCGAAATATGGCATCTACAAATTATACAGCACTTACCACCATCATGTCAAGAAGTTCTGGCGAGCCGCCGGCGTAAGTCGCAGTCTGCTAACAAGTTTTCACCACAGAGACACAGAGTTCACAGAGTGTCTTGTATTCTCCGTGTTCTCCGTGCCCTCTGTGGTAAAAAATTCCGAAGTTCACAAAACTTGTTATCGGACTGGCGTAAGTCGGCGGTTTTGTTGGGCGGTTTTGTTGGGCGAGCCGCCGGCGTTTCGAGCCGGTGTGTGAGCACCGGCATTTATTCGGCGTCGGAAACCGACGGGATTCGTTCCTGAAACCAGAGTCTTTCCATGTTCCCGAACGCCGTCGTCGTTCAATGTTACCGAACGCCGGAGGCGTTCAATTATGGTAGAAACGAATTGCCCAGAAAAACACACAACTCCGACGGCATTGGTGGTCGTTTTTGTTGCGATATCTACCATAATTGAAACCCGACGGGTTTCAGGACTTTGAAAACGTGACTTTATTGGCGGTGTTGAGTATATTGACGGTTTTCGAGCAAGTCCAAAGTGTTATCGAAATTCTTGCCAGTAAGAAGAGGTGCCAGCAGACGCATTACTTCCGCTCCGT
The DNA here is from genome assembly GCA_051649005.1 of Thermoguttaceae bacterium. Taxonomy (GTDB): domain Bacteria; phylum Planctomycetota; class Planctomycetia; order Pirellulales; family Thermoguttaceae; genus WRKP01. The sequence goes on from JBOFGF010000028.1 coordinate 4,955, forward strand.
CCAACTGATGCCGGAAGTTGCGTGGAAGGCAATTGAGCGGATGGAAGAGCAGAAATAGTAAGTGGGACACCATTTTGCGGCAATAAAGTGGGAATTTGCCCCGGCAGTATTGCTGATCCGCTCGAAAGTGGTATTCCTTGTGTCGAAACTTGCCGAATGAATAGGAGAATGTTGGCCCGATGTGTCGGATTCAGTGCAAGAGATTTGCCGATTCCTGATAAAAATCCTTGCTGTTCATTTCCTTGATTCGTGTTCACTGGAATCGGAATCGTGCCAAGATTTAACAAAAGAACCTTTCCTTTGGGCCACCGAATATGTTCATCAAGATCGAAGGTGGACACTTGCGGGGATTCGATTTGGATTCGTTGCCTGGGATTGGTCTTAGTTGGAATTTCCACCATCGACTGGAGCATTTTTTCGATTTGCACCATGTTCAGTTTAATAATGGCCTCAGAATGAAGACCATCTAAAAGAGCCAGTGGAGTAAACGAAATACCAAATCCATCCTCGATTGTCTGCCGATCTTCCGCATATCCATTCAATGCTGATGGATTTGGCTGCACATCTCGCAAATACGAATAAGATTTCTTGGCAGTTACCTGATGTTTTTCACCATTCGGAATCAAAAATTGTGCTGGAACAACCTCTTTGAAGTCATTTCGACGCGCAAACTCTTGTAACAAAAGTTGCTCGCCTTCTTGATCGAGAAACCATCCCTGAACACCGGGAGTCGAAATCTGAATCGGTCTAAGAAACTGATGTCCACGAGCAATCCAGTCGGGTTTGGAAAGTGAAATAACTCGAATCGCATATCCTTCATTTATAAATTGTGGTGTCACAAATCGATCAACAATGTCGGCAATGAGCATTTGGACATCTTTTGTGTGATAGACATACAACTTATCAGAATCTGCCGTCAAAATTCCAAAGGGCTGCTGATGCCAAAGACTCGTTCCAGTCACCTGTAAAATCCATTCGACGACCGTCTGCTCTGGATTTTGAGTTGTGTGTTGTCGCCCTTTTGTATAAGGTGTGATGTCATATTCTCGCCAAATTTGTCCGTTGTTTTGCGGAATTTCGGACAGTTTTGTCGAAATTTTGGCAAGTCTTGCTCCTAAAACACTGTCGAGAGTTCCGCCCGGAGGTGCTTCTGCGGCGGCTGCGGCGGCGACTGTGGATGTGCCGGCGGCGAGAACGACTGCTCCCTGATTTTGAGAGGCAACTCCTGAAACCTGCTGAATCGGATGGGGCGTTCCAGCCGGAACACTCGATATTTCTTGGACCACACCATCTTCTGTCGCATAATTGATGGAACCACGACTGGTCGCAGCATCAAAATTCGGTGCGACATTGCCAGTTTGCATATTTGTGATGGCATCTGCGGGTGGAATATAAAACTGTGATGGCGCGATTTGCATTGGAACCACCCGATTCGGAGCAACTGGCAGTGGTGCTGCGATCTGATTGGGTGCCTGATTCAGACGTTTCGGAATGAAAGTGCCCTCAGAAGGTCCCTGTGCCGCAATCGGAAACGTGGCCACAAATGTGGTCAAAGTTAATACAAATGCGATGTGCAAACGAAACGTCAAAAAGAAAATACTCACTGATGTTATAAAAAGGCGATACAAATTCATTCCGTCAAACTCCTCGGAAAAGCGGAACACTGAAAAACAGTGCAAAAAACGAGTTTGGCGGAGTTTACTCTTTTTGAGCAAAATGAACAAGAGCAATTTTAGAGTTGTTTCTGTTTATCTTATCTGATGCGGATATTTTGTGCTGCAAGATAATATGAGTTCAGATTGGCAACATTTTCCGAAAATTCTGTTGACGACAGTGTGGCATTTGGGTACAATCGGGCAGGCGAACGAATTTCGAGGCAGGATCAAAACGGCTTGGTTCACTGAACGTCCCCTTTTCCTCGAAGATGGAACCAAGTTATCATTTGCAAAAAATTTTGGCACAAAATGACTGGATTGCTTTTGTTTCCAATCGTGTTTTTAGTACATTTGTTTTTTTCGCCAGAACTTCGCAGATACTGGCTCAAAAATTGGAAATGGTGTATACTATTTTATATTGTTTTATTGTATCCTTCTAGTTTTTGCTGGCATTTGGATGATTTCGATAACTGTGTTCGATTTGCCATGTACCCATTTATAATATATTGGGGATATTCGTTTGTTTATGTCTTAATAGATGAGCATTTTTGCAAAAAATAGGAATCCGCTGCGTTTCGAGCCAGCGGTTGTTCGGCGAGCCGTCGGCGTAAGTCGGCGGTGTGTTCGGCGAGCCGCCGGCGTTAGTCGGCGGTTGTTTGGCGAGCCGCCAACATAAGTTGGCGGGTTTTGTTGGGGCCGAACACCGATGGCATTCGGGAACACGGAGAATACGAGACACTCCGTGAATCCTGCGCCTCCGTGAGAGAAAAAAATTCTCACCGTTCAATAAAAGCCGGAAAGGAGCGCAGCGAACTTGCGATTTGTACCATTTTTTTACCGTCAATACGGTGCTGCGCACCTTCTTTCCGGCTGTTACTTTTTCGTTATGAAAAACGAACGTATTATTTAGGTCAATGCTTCTCGTTCATGATAATCAGTGTGCAATAACTCGTGCGACTTGTGACTGTTCGGCTTTTCGAGATACTCCTTGTAAATCCGATCAATATCTGGATTGCTGTGCGAGGTTCGCATCGAATCTTGCTGATCCAGTGAATACAACGCTTTTGTGCGTTCTTTAATCCGATTTATATTGGTGCAATAAGGTTGTCCGCCCCCTCCGACACATCCTCCTGGACAAGTCATGACTTCGACAAAATGCAAGTCTTTGATCTCACCCGAATTGATTTGATCAAGCAGCTTCTTCGCATTTCCAAGTCCGTTCACGACAGCAACTCCGACGGCCAGACCATTTATATCGACGGTCGCTCGTTTGACTCCATCGAAACCGCGCACCGATTCGACATTCAGATTTGTAAGTTCTTTTCCAGTGAGCAAAAAATAAGCAGATCGAATCGCCGCTTCCATCACTCCGCCAGAAACCCCAAAGATTTTTCCTGCCGAGCTGCGAGTTCCGAATGGTGTGTCCGCCGTTTCTGGCTGTAAACTTGAAAGTTCGAGATCGAAGTTACGAACCATTTGAGCCAGTTCTCGGGTCGTCAAAACGGCATCGACATCTCGATAACCATTTCGTCCCATTTCCGGTCTGCTCGCTTCAAATTTTTTCGCAGTGCATGGCATCACCGAAACACTGAAAATTTTTCGCGGATCGAGATTATTATGCTCGGCATAATAGGTTTTAATTACAGCACCGAGCATTTGCTGCGGACTTTTGCAACTCGAAAGATTCGGAATGTTTTTCGGATAAAAAGTTTCAACATATTTGATCCATCCAGGCGAGCAACTTGTGAACATCGGAAGTACGCCGCCGTTCTGCACACGATGCACCAACTCGGTTCCTTCTTCCATGATTGTCAGGTCGGCACTAAAACTGGTATCAAAAATGCGGTCGAAACCCATTTGTCGCATTGCCGCCTGCATGATTCCAATGACATCGGTTCCAATCGGAATACCAAATTCTTCTCCGAAAGTAATAGAAACGGCGGGAGCATGTTGAACGACGACATGTAAATTTGGGTCTCGCAGTGCATCCATGACACGTTTGACGTGTGATTTTCCGACAATTGCTCCAGTCGGACAGACAATGGCACATTGTCCACAATTGACGCAGCTGGAAACATTTAGACCTTCGTCAAATGCAGTGCTTACTGTTGCTTTTGAACCACGATGCACGAAATCAATACATGCGACTCCCTGTATTTCTTCACATGCGCGAACACATTTGCCGCACTTGATACATTTTTCTGGATCACGAATCAGCGATTCGCCGGAAAAGTCTCTGGCATAACTATCCCGATTTCCGATGAAACGTCGCTGTCTGATGCCGAAATTTTCAGCAAGTTCACGAAGCTGGCACGTTCCATTTCGTTCGCAATAAAGACAATCATCGGGATGATCGGCAAGAAGAAGTTCGACAATCATGCGGCGTGCATTTACTGCGCGATCAGAATGTGTGTGGACTTTCATTCCCTCAGAGACGGGGAAAGCACAGCTCGGAATCAAATTTCGTTGACCTTCGACTTCAACGACACACATCCGACATGCACCACTGGCGGGAAGACCATCGTAATTGCAGAGTGTCGGGACATGGATTCCAACTCGTCTGAGTGAATGCAAAAGCATTTCGCCCAAATAGGCTTCGACGGTGCGTCCATTCACTTCAATGTTAATACTTTTTTTTTCAGTGGTCATGGTGATTGGTGGTGTGAAAGGTGGAAAGAAAATAACATTCATATATTTTGTGACATTTTACAATATATTGCAAAGTGCCAATATCACTTTCAAAAACAAGTCTGATACCTGCGATGCGACATTTGAATCAACTCGCAATTTTCAGAAAAAACAAGAGGTGATTTGGTGTGCGTTCGGATTGCATTTCCTGACACACTCGAAAAATAGGTGTAATTACCAGCAAACGACCTGCTCCAAAATATTTTTGTCTGAGGCGTTTCAGAAACCAATCGTGTAAAATCGTCAGTACAAACGAGCATCCATCGGCTGAGCTCCAAATTGGCAAGCACAACCGGAAGACAAACCGAAAGAAATACTAACCAAAAAAAGGGCGGCGGAAAATCGGACATGTCAATACGATGTTTGTTTTTTCTTTGGAGCTGTAAAAAAATGACAAGTTGAGCCGCGCTTCGCAGAAACGTGTTGTTTTTATAGCTGTTATTCTGCACTCCGGCATAAAACGATACTTTTGTTAGTGTCATTTTTTTAGAAATTTGCTTTGTTTTGCGAAACATCTAAATTGATGACGATTCACAGCATATCTCGCAAATTGTATCACACGAAAAAGCGAGATGCAATATCCCACGAGGATTGCAAAGTCGTCAAACAGAGGTGTTTTTGCCCCGCAATTTAACCGTCAATGCGTTCCCTATTGGTCGCTCCTTTCCGGCTTCTATGTCAATTTTTTTGCAAAACGCCACAAACGATTTTGGTCAATTTCGGTTCAGCGGCATTTGCAGTGGCAATGATTTCGGCGACATTCGCCTGCTTCAGTGCGTCTGGAAGTGCCATGTCAGTCACAATCGAGAGACCGAGAACTTTCATTCCGGCATGAATTGCGACTAACACTTCTGGGATTGTTGACATTCCGACCACATCAGCACCGATTGATCGCAAAAAACGATATTCGGCCCGAGTCTCCAAATTTGGTCCTAAAACGCCGACATATACACCTTTGTGTGCAACAATATTTTCCTTTCTTGCCACTTCGAGAGCTTTTTCAATAAGTTGATGGCAATATGGTTCACACAAATCGGGAAAACGTGGACCAAGCCGATCATCATTGATTCCGACCAGTGGATTTACACCAAGTAAGTTGATGTGGTCTTCAATAATCATTATGTCGCCTTGTTTGAACTGTGGATTCATTCCGCCGCACGCATTTGAAACAACCAGCAGATCGGCTCCGAGAGCACGCAGAACGCGCACGGGAAATGTGAGTTGTTTTGCATCATATCCTTCATACGCATGAAATCTGCCTTCCATCGCAGCAACAGGAATTCCGCACAACTTGCCGAGAACGAGATTGCCTGCATGACTTTCGACTGTTGATTCTGGGAAATGAGGAATTTCTTTGTACGGAATCGTCGCCTCGACTTCGATCTGTTTTGCGAGATTACCGAGTCCAGTACCAAGAACGATTCCCGCTTTTGCCGTTCCCGTCCACTTGTTTTGAATCGCAGAAACTGCCGTCTGAATTTGATCGTATAAATGGAGCATTTTGCGGTTTTCCTTGTAATTGTGGGCAAATGGTTGATATATTTTCCTGAAAATGTGGTACAAAATTAAGTAATTGGTCTTCGTGAAATTCTTAATAGCGGCCATTTTAGCACATCGACGGTGTATTGGCAAGACGAAAACCCCCACGACACACCATGTCCGATAACAAGTTTTCTATTTTGATGAAATTGACAAAATAGGAGCCGGAAATTGCATTTCCGAATCCCGTCGGGATTCAATTATGGTAGAAACACGAACATCAAAATGTCAGAACCCCATTCGGGGTTCAATATCGG
>JBOFGF010000029.1:0-11861 GCA_051649005.1 Thermoguttaceae bacterium
TATTTACAACTAAAGATTCATGTGTTAGAATCCGATTCTTACGAATAATCCTTTTTATTTATACAATTACCTTGCTTTGTTTTGCCTTGTTTTTTTGTTTCCCTTTCTCCATTCGCCACGATGCCCAAAAAACAGATAAGCAAAAAGTGTGTTGCCGTTTCGCTTGACATTCCATTAATCGAGCGGGCCATGCAGGAAGCGGACCGAGACCATCGAAACTTTTCGCAGTTTGTTGAAGTCTGCATTTATGCGGCTCTCGAAGCGAAAGATAATCAGCGTTTTGAAAAGAGTCATGGCGTTCAATCTCAAATTGACACTCAAATTGATACATTTAAGGAACGATTAACGGCACTTGAAAAGCAGGTGCAGCGGAGGAAATGATGGCGGAACGAACCCAAAAGGGCGGCTGGAGAATCAACTATCGACTTGCGAAAAACACGCGAGAGGCGATCTGCCTGCCGAGTAGTGTTTCACCGGAACTGATTCGACAGTTTGAAACTCTCGTTTGTGCTTTGGTTCGTTGTCATCGTGATGGTGTTCGTCTTTCGGCTCGTGATTCTCTTGCCATCGAAAAATTGCCGCTTGACATGCGTTGTAAGCTCTCTGAATCCGGTCTCATCGAACCGACCGCCGAGGAATCAGTTCCACGATTGAAGGCCTTTTTACAGGACTATAAGGCGTTTCGGAAAGACCAAAAGGATGGTACGCAAAAGCACGACAATCGGCTTTGCAATTATCTCGTGGAGTATTTCGGAGATGTCCGGCTCGACACAATCAAGCCATCCGATGCCGCCAAAATGAAATGCTGGCTGATGACAGAGCGGAGCGGTGGTCGTGGTCGGCTCGAACAGACTTCGGCGAATCGGGCCATGACCGGTATTAAGGCCATTTTTAATCACGCCATTGATTGTCGGTATCTGAAAGAATCGCCATTTTCAAAGGTGAAAGGTGGTTCGACAGAAAACCGGTCGCGGCAGTATTACGTTTCCGAAGGGGAGATTTCTGCGGTTATTGACTCGGTTTCCAGCGTGGAATTGAAAGGGGTTCTGGCATTTGCTCGTTTTGCTGGTCTTCGGATTCCGTCCGAGATTCAGGACTTGCGGTTTGAAGCCTTCGATTTTTCGACTAACATTTTTTGCGTTCCGCAGAGTGGCAAGACAGGTTTTCGGAAGGTTCCGATTTTCGAGGAGTTACGGTCGAATTTGGAAGCGTTGAAGGCGGCGGCGGGAGACTCGCCGTTTCTGTTTTCGAGAATGCGGAATTGCAAAAATCTCGGCGAGATGGTGAAAAAGTCGATGCGTCAATCGCGTTTGCAGGCATGGCCGAAGTTTTTTAATAATCTTCGGTCGAGTTGCATTACTGATAAGGAGCGACTTGGCTGGAGTCGTTCGGTGATGGATGCGGTTTTCGGCAATTCGGAGGCGATTCGTCTAAGTCATTATGTTCAACCGATGCCGGATGCAGACTATGGGCGACTTGGCGGAGTGTCGATGTCTGGAGTGGTCGGCGGGTCGTCGTCGGCAGTCGAGTCGGACGATTTCCCTGAATTCATTCGCGTCGGTTTTCGCGGTTTTTTTGGCTGGGTGGTGAATTTGTCGTATCGTCGCTTTTTGCGTCGTCTGCGGTCGCACCGCGAGGCGTTGCCGGTGGTTCGTCGTTTTATGGGAGCTGCGACGATTTCGCTTTCGTCCTTTGTTTCCAGCGTTTTCTTGCATCAAACGTCGTGGAATGAGTTCGTAAAAAAAGTCCAGTCACTTCTTGACGAATTGACCGGACTCGGAGAAACACTCCAAAAAGAATGGGAAAAACTCCCATCAGAATGGGCGGCACGGGATTATTATTGAAACAATAACACGGGGCGGATTGCTGAAAATTACCGCCAAAAATTACCGCCGACTTACGCCGGCGGCTCGCCGGATATGCCCGCAGAATCAGGCAATTTTCGTCATTGGTGTCGAAGGCGAAGCATCTTTCATTGGCAGAATTTTTTTGTTTCCCGTGACAACTTCTTCGGTGACTTGATAAACTTCGCCGGGTGGAAGATCAGGCAAATCATACATAATATCAAGCATAACATTTTCGACGATTGAACGGAGACCGCGTGCTCCTGTCTTTTTGTCGAGTGCCTTTCGAGCGATGGCAACGAGAGCTTCGTCAGTAAATTCGACATCAGCACCGTCCATTTGGAAAAGACGTTTGTATTGTTTTACGAGTGCATTTTTCGGATCACTCATAACACGAACGAGAGCGCTTTCATCAAGGGATTCAAGTGTCGAAATGACCGGCAAACGTCCAACCAATTCGGGAATCAGCCCGAAATGATTGATGTCTTCGGAAGTGACATGCGACAAATAATTACTATATTTTTCTTCGTGTGACTTCGGAGTTGCCAAATTAAATCCAATTGATTTTTTGCCAAGTCGCTGTTCAATAATATCTTCGAGACCGACAAAAGTGCCTCCGCAGATGAAAAGAATGTTCGTCGTATCAACCTGAATATATTGTTGTTCAGGATGTTTGCGTCCACCTTGTGGCGGGACATTTGCGACAGTTCCTTCTAACATTTTGAGGAGTGATTGCTGCACTCCTTCTCCAGAAACATCTCGAGTTATCGAAACATTTTGGCTCGTTTTACCAATTTTATCAAGTTCGTCAATATAAATTATTCCGCGCTGGGCAAGTTCCACGTCGAAGTCGGCGGCGTGCAACAATTTGAGGATCAAATTTTCGACATCTTCGCCGACATATCCCGCCTCCGTCAAAGTCGTCGCATCACCAATAGCAAATGGAACATCAATGATTTTGGCCAAAGTTTGTGCCAGAAGGGTTTTTCCAGAACCGGTTGGTCCAATCAACATGACATTCGACTTGTCGATAACCACGTCGTGCCCTTCGTCTTTATTCAAAAGCCGTTTATAGTGATTGTAAACAGCGACGGAAAGCACTTTTTTTGCATGATCTTGTCCAACAATATAATCACTCAGTCGAGAAACAATTTCGCGTGGGAGCGGAATTTTTGACAGAGGTTTCGCAGATGTCCCACTTCGTCTGCGTCGTTCCTGTGTTAGAATAGTTTGACATAAATCAATACATTCATTACAGATATACACATCGCCGGGGCCTTCTACAAGTGGTCCGACATCTCTATAACTTTTGTGGCAGAACGAACAAAAAGCATTTTTTTTCATTGTGCCACCATTTTTATTGGAGGAATCTTGGTCTCGACCAGATGACATGGCATGTCCTTTCGTATTTGGGAATTTAGTGTCTGAGTGTGTCTTTTTTTATTGGAGCGCGTTTTTCCGTGTCCCTGGACCACACGAGACATCCATGTCTGGTGTCGGACGCTTTCCGTCCTGTATTACGCAAATTCTCACCTTCTTGTTCAATGCTTTTTTATTTTTCGGAGTGGCGTTCGGAGAGTTGTCTCTTAATAATTCGGAATTCTGACTCAGATAATTTGCCTTCTAATTTCAGTTCTTGGAAATATTCGAGATAATTTTCTTCATTAAGTTCCTGTTTTAACGAATGAACATAAAATGACCGCAAAAGCATCCAGACAACTTTGAGAAGAATCAGTAGAATCGTGCAACTCAGAAAAATAGCAATAATCGATGTAAAAAGTAACACTGAAAATCTCCGAATATTTTGGAAATGAATTGAGAATAGCTATTTTGCACACGAATTTAACAGATAATGAGACAACCGCTTTCTGCGAAAGCGGGCTAAACTTGCTCTTTCAGGACGAAGGAAGCTGTGTCAATGCTTTCGTTTGAAAGGAAGTGCGTTTTGAGGAAACCACCCCGCCTTTTTGGCCCTCCTCCTTTGAAAGGACGAGAGTTGTTTGACCATCTTACTTTTTATTTCGAGCATAAACCGTATTTGCCGCAGTTTCTTATTATGAAAAAGGGTGATTTTACTTATTCGATTGCCATTTATTTCGTCTGCGCAATTTTTGCCGCCTATTTTGCGAATCCATTTATCGAGCGAATTTGTGGGCAAATGCCAGCTTTGTCGGAGCCTATTTCGATGAAGCAGCGAAATTTTTCGATTCCTTTTGAAGTGGCACCAGAAAAAACCGCTGATCCAACACGAGAAGTAGAACTCCTTTTTTCAAAAGATCGCGGTGCAAAATGGTATTCGGCGGGCCGTCTTCCGGCAAATGGCAAATTATTCAATTTTGAAGCCGATTCGGACGGCGAATACTGGTTTCAATTTCGCACGATCACTCTTTCCGGCCAAGTGCGTCAATCTGGACAAGGAATTCCGAAGCACCGTGTTTTTGTAGACACAGGAGCAACAACATTCTCTCCAAGTCGTTCATCGGATTTGCCTGCATCATCAGAATTGTCTGCTGTGAATCAAGGTTTGACGACCAATGTTGCTGCCAGTTCTCATGTTTCATCAGCAGTCAATTCCGCTCCTATTTCGTCGCCTGTTTCGCCTCTGACGGCAAACTCGCCGCATAATTATTTTACATATTCGCCTTCAACAATGCAATCGGGAAGTTCGGGAAATATGCTTCCAGCTGCGCCGCCGACACAATCTCGCCGCACTCCGCAAATTGAGCAGAACGCACAATCAGAGCGAACGATGTTTTCTGCCACAACTCAGCAAATTGACACCCAAGATTTTCAATCAAATTTGGTGTCAAATCGAGAAGATGGCCCGATCACACCACCGAAATTGGTGCGAACATCGCCTCTTTCAAAAATAGCAAATGAAAGAGGGAAAATAAAACCGAATGATGCAAATAACTCGGCACAAAATTCACTTTCTCTCGATGATTCAGCTTCAAAATCATTTGAAACAAACCCGCTTGTAACGAAATCACCCGAAAGAAAATCCTCCGGGGCAATTTCGTCCGAAAATCGCACTTTTAAGTCGGAATTTGATGCTGATTCAAAAGATGCAACAACAAATTCGTCTCGGTCTTTGTTCGTCACTCCGGCTCGTTTTGCAGTGGCGCAAAGAGAGCAAAAAACAAGCGATTTTGATCATCACCAATCAAATGCAGTTAATTTCAACGATCATTCCCAAACAGGCAGTATCAATGGCAATATCAATGATAGAAATGACGGACAAAATGTCGCTGCATCAACAGATATGAGTCGATTTGGTGACATCAAAGCCATTTCTGTTTCAGATTCAAATTCTGTTTCGGATTCGGATTCTGTTTCGGATGACTCAAATAATCCCACAAACATCAATTCTGATTCGATTACAAATACATCATCTTTTATCAATAATCCAGAAAAATCATCACATCTTGAAACTTACTGGAGCATCGAAGACTGGTCTGAAACAGATGAAACGACAGACAACGAATCGACACATCCAAAACAAGACGAATTGGCCGATCAGCTCCTTCTAAATCTTGGGAAAATGCTGGAAAATCAGACATTTTCCAATAAATCAGAAAACATCTCAATTCCAGATGATGCTCCCATTTTAGTGGCAATAAATGAAGCCACTTCGTCTGAGCAGCTTTCTAATTTGAAATCCATTGACCAAATTCCAGATGTACAAGTGGCTGTTCCGGTCACAGCCGCAGCTCCAATGGCTGTCAGAACTACTCCGCCGAATTCGGATGCCACAAAATCAACTCCTCCTGAAAATTTTCCGGCCAAAATCACAAAATTATCACTGAATACGGCGACCAAACCGATTCAAATAATTGTTAAATGGAACGTCGGAGATGTTTCATGGCAAAATGGACTGGTCGATATTTTGCGAAGCGACCAGCCAAATGAAAACTGGGTTCCAATTGCGACCAATCAGCGAAACAGTGGAGAATACTGGTGGTATTTGCAGGCGAGTGACTTAAAACCTTTTTATGTCATGATCCGGCTTCGAAACCAGGCGGGACTGATCTCACAAGATTCGACCAACTCACCAATTCAGATCGCCCCAAATGTTTTATCAGGCCAGCAAACGCCGCAGTAAAAAACTAAGTCGCAAGTCTTCTTCATTCGTACAAATTCTGTATTCGTTCACGGAAGTTGTGTGTGTTTTTTCCATAAATTTCCACAAATACAGATTAAATTTGATTACCATGAAATTGCATTTCCGAATCCCGTCGGGATTCAATAATGGTATAAACACGAACATCAAAAACGTCAGAACCCCATTCGGGGTTCAATAACGGAGACCATAATTCAACTCCGACGGAGTTGTGTGGTTTTGTCGGTTATTCGTTTCTACCATTATTGAACACCTCCGGTGTTCGGGAGCATTGAACGCCTCTGTGTTCTGGAACGAATCCCGGTGTGGACGGGATTTGACAACATTTCATGGCGATTCGCCCAATAAACCCGCCGACTTACGCCGACGGCTCGCCAAACATGAACGCATACAAAATTCCCAGTCTGCTAACAAGTTTTCACCACAGAGACACAGAGTTCACAGAGTGTCTTGTATTCTCCGTGTTCTCCGTGTTCTCCGTGCCCTCTGTGGTAAAAAATTCCGAAGTTCACAAAACTTGTTAGTGGACTGACAAAATTCCGACCGGTGCAATCATGCCCCTTTGACGGAGTTTGGTTTGGTTGTATAATAAAATGTCTAATAAGATGATTTTGATTCGTCTCTTCAAGTCCGTTCAAACGTCAGTTTTTCGGTTTTGATTGACGCATCATCAATCATTTGTTTGAAAATTCATAGATTTATTATCCCGACAAATATGCGACACGTTTTATCGGCTTTGGTGCAAAATGTTCCTGGTGTACTTTCCCATATTGCAGGAATGCTCGCTTCTCGTGGTTATAACATTGACAGTCTCGCTGTTGGTGAAACGGAAGATTCTCGACTTTCTCGGATGACATTCGTCGTTGTCGGAGATGACAAAGTGCGCGAACAAGTCTTAAAACAACTTGCCAAAATTGTCACCGTCGTCAAAGTTGATGATGTGACACAAAAAGAACACGTTGAACGTGATCTGATGCTCATTAAAGTCGAAGCTCTCCCAGGTTCTCGAAGCAAAGTCCTCGAAATGGTCGAAATATTTCGCGCCAAAGTCGTCGATGTCAGTGATACATCAATGATGATCGAAGTTTCAGGACGTGAATCAAAATTGGAAGGGTTTATCGAAACCATGCGGCCATTTGGAATTATCGAACTGGTTCGCAGTGGAATCATTGCAATGCGACGCGGATAATCGGTAAAAAAGTTAGCAAAAGAGCCGGAGACAAAGCCGAATTCGGCGCAGTCTCCGGGTGATTTCACCACGAAAGCACCATCATGGAAACTTTGCACATTCTCGCTCTTTGTCTTTTCGGTGCCACTCTCGGCAGTTTTATCAACTGGTTCGTCGATGGTTTCGGTTGGTATCAGAAATATCGATCTCCGTGGCAAAAACGTCCTCCGGCATTTCCAGTTGCATCAAAATGGATCGACCTTCTCCCCATTTTCGGATGGATTTCATGGAAACGTGTCGCACCGAATCACCACGTTCCTGGTCTCGAAAGTCGTTCGTTCTGGCTGCGACCACTTTTTGTTGAGCTTTTTTGCACTTTTGGAATCGTCTGGTTATTTTACTGGGAAATAGATGCCAAAATGCTTTCGCCCATCGGTCTTACAACAGAGTCGCATCTAGTTCTCTTTTTACGATTTGCCGTCCATATTCTTCTGTTTGGATTGCTAATTGCGGCCACTTTGATTGATTTCGATGACATGGTGATTCCTGATTTACTCACTGTTTTGGGAACCATTCTCGCTTTGTTTATTGCAGCACACTTCTTTTTTCCCATTTTGCCAATTACATACTCGGCAATTTATGATGTCGGTCTGAATCGATTTGTCGAATTGCCGAATCCTGTGATGATGGATCACTCGGCAAACACAAATTGGTCGCCACAAATCCTCTGGATTTTTTCATCACTTTTGTGGGGATTCTGGTGCTTTGCCATGATGAATCGCATCTGGTATTCACAACTTCCATTCAAAAAAGCATTTCTTTTATTTTGGAGGAGATTAGTCCGAACACCATCAACCAAATGGTATTTTGTTGCAGCAATTTTGGGTGCCATCTCATTTCTCACGCTTCAAGAAAAACAATTGGCGGGAGTCTATTCGGCTCTCGTCGGAATGGCAACTGGAATGTGTCTGATTTGGGGAGTCCGATTGGTCGGAAGTGCCGCACTAAAACAAGAAGCAATGGGATTCGGAGATGTCACTTTGATGGGAATGATTGGCGCATTTCTCGGCTGGCAGGCCTGTGTCGTCATTTTCTTCCTCGCGCCATTTGCCGGTCTTTTGTTCGGACTGGTGAATCTCGTGCTGGGAAAAGGACACGCAATTCCTTATGGACCTTTTTTGTGTTTGGCAGCAGGATTTACAATCATTTTGTGGAGAGATATTTGGGAAATGACCGCATCTATTTTCGAACTTGGTTCGTTGCTCGGTGTTCTTCTCGGAATCTGCCTCATTCTTCTCGGTATTTTATTGGGACTCTGGCGAGCTGTGAAAGAACGATTGTACAAATTGTAAAATCTTTCAATATGACAATATCACAGCTTTCATTGTTTTCAGTTTTTCGTTGTTTTTCTCTTTCACTGGAGTATCAATTATGGAAATTTCACCATCAATTTATGAACACGCCGCCAAACTGATTGGTGTGACTCCGTGGAATGCTTCTCGAGATGCGGAATTGATGTATCAAGCGCATGCTGCGGCATATAAAACCTACAAACATGCCCCAATAATGCCGGGAATCGATATTTACAATCTCGAAGTGGAAGCTTATGGAGCCGTTTTGGAAGAACCCGAAGGATGCGCGATTCCGGCGGTCAGAAATCATCCGTTTCAATCGATTGATGCGATTTTCGACTTGCCGCCACTCGATGCAAAAAAAGATGGACGAATTCCAATGCAAATTGAAGTTGCACGACGTCTAATGGCGACTTTTCCAGAGGCGACAATTCGCGTTCCTATCAGCGGCCCTTTTTCAATAGCAAGCAATCTTCTCGGATTTGATCGTGTTTTGCTCGAAGTCGCAGACCGACCTGCACGAGTAAGAGATGCGCTCCTGCATTTGGTAGATGGACAACTCGCGTTCGCACAGGGTGTCAAAGATGCCGGAGTAGACATCACTTTTTTTGAATCGGCGGCCTGTCCTCCAATGCTCTCGCCCAAAATGTTCCGTGAAATCGAACTTCCTGCACTGAAACGGATTTTAGAAGGAATGGGCAAAATCATTGGACGCTCCATTCCGTGTGTGATTGGCGGAAATACTGCTCCGATTGTCGATTTAATGCTCGATACTGGAACGCAGTATCTGATTTGTCCATTTGAAACAAACCAAGAATCTTTTTTAGAGAAGGTGAAAGACCGACTCGATGTTCACATTCGAATCAATTGCGATTTGAGAATTGTTTCAAGTGGTTCGCATGATGAAATTCGGCAAGAAGCAGACAGGGTGATTGAACTGTGCAAAAAACGTCCCAACTCTTGTTTGGGAACAGGTGCTCTCCCATTCGAGGCATCGACCGAAAATGTCACTTATATCATGGACTATGTTCGAAATGCGAACTGACATGTTCGTATACTGCAAACGGCACAAAATTGGTGTTTAGTCAGATTTCGTAGAAAGCTGTTGTTTTGTTCAGCGAGCCGCCGATGTTAATCGGTGGATGAATTAACAAAAATTACCGCGATTAAAAGCGACATTTTGTCACCGTTTTCAGTGTTGTTCTCTTTTTTACATACTACTCATGCTGAAAATTGGGAGGATCAGTGCCATGACCAAAACGAGAACGACGATCCCCAAAATAATAAGCATGATTGGTTCGATGAATCGGACAGCCAAATCGAGCGATCTCCAATTCCGTTTTTCGGCAAAATTTGCAATATCGATCAGGACAGAATCGAGTGTGTTCGATTCTTCGGCGACTGCAATCATTTCGACGACTGAACGAGGAAAAGAACCGGATGCTGCGAGTGGACCGGCCAGTCGTGATCCGCTGCAAATTTCCTCCGATGCCTTTGAAATAGCACCTGCAAGAATTTTATTTCCAGTCGCATCGCCTGAAATTTCGAGTGCTTTTACAATGGGGACACCATTTCGCAGTAATGTTCCCAAAACACGGCAAAATCGTGCGACAGCAAAACCTTCATAAACACGTCCAATTACCGGCAATCGCAATTTGATTCTGTCTGTGGATCGCCGTCCTTTTTCGGTGCGGTTCCAGCGACTAAACCAAATGAAAAAAATAATGAACAGAGGAATTACTGATGCAATAACATATTTTGCCTGATGTGAAACAAAAAGGAGCCACTCGGTCATCACCGGCAAATTCCCCTGTTTTCGCATGTCGTCGAACATGGGTTCAAAAAAAGGAACGATGCCGATCAAAATGGCTGAAACAACAATAATCATAAAAACCATGAGCAGAACAGGATAAACCAGAGCACCGATAATGCGCCCTTTCAAGTCATCTTGTGTTTCGGTGTAAGTTGCAACATGAGTGAGCGATTCTTCGAGAAATCCGCCTTCACTTCCAGCACGCACCATTTGAATTGCCATTTCACCAAAAGCAATGGAATAACGAGCCATCGCCTCAGAGAGCGATTCGCCTGCTTCAACTCGTCGATAAACTTGATCGATAACGAATTTGAGATTTACATTCGATGTCTGCTCCTGTAAAATTTTGAGCGAACGAAGCAGTGGCACGCCGCCGCGCAAAAGATCGGCAAGTTGTGAGTAGAAGCCTGCAAGAAGTTGACTGCTGATACGACGAATTTTTCCAGTCGTGGTCTGTTTCAGCACCGCTTTAATCTCCATAGGAAACGTCCCGACCGCAGAAAGCGATGCAGCTGCTTCTTGTTCTGAGGCGGCATCTAAAACACCTTCGATTTTGAGACCTCGGTCATTTCGTGCAATATATCGAAATTCAGGCATGGCCGCATGATTTGTCGGTAATACGACTTGTTAAAACGTGAAAAGCACATCGAAAATTAAAATTTTCGATGCACAAATTTGTGGCGGAATTTGTCTCATCATCCCGTTCCCTCCCTGCTTTGAAACAGTAAAAAATTAAAACCATCAAATATACTGAAAACGGTGACAAAATGTCACTTTTGATCGCGGTAATTTGGTTAATTCACCCGCCGATTAACATCGGCGGCTCGCTGAACAAAACAATAGCTTTCTACAAAAGCTGACTAAATACTTGATTTTGTTCTGTTTTCAGATGGTTTTGGCTGCGAACGCTCCCCTATTTTGCCGCATTTAGTATTTTACTGTTGCTTTGTTGACTCCCCATTCTATCTCACCACTTCGCGTTTGTCAATTTCATTGCAGACATTTACATATTTTACATTTTACCTCAACTTTCGCTGAAAAGAAACCGGCCCTTTTTATCTTGTAATTTTGCTCAAAAATAAATTTTCGTTATATCGCCTTTTTGGAGAGAAGACAGTTTGCCACTTTCTTTTTGAGCTGGATCGCATCTATTGGTTTTATCAGTGTGTCGTTCATGCCTGCTTGTAAACATTTTTCTTGCACGGACTCGCTCCAATTGTGTACAAGTGCGATAATTGGAATAATTGAAAACCGAGGAGAATTACGGATTATATTTGTTGCTTGGAAACCATCTAAAACTGGCATGATTGTATCCATCAGTACCAAATCAAATTCGTCTTGTTCAAGAGCATTGACCGATTCTTTGCCATTTTCGACCACATGTGGTTTTCCTCCCACTTTTTTCACTATTTGCGAAAGAGTGTGCTGATATACAATGTTATCTTCTGCAATCAAAATTTTTCTATCACGCAGTATGTCATCATCAGGCGATTCTGTCGAAAGATTCAGTGGAAAAACGATGGAAAAACGTGCGACGGAGCCGACTCCCAAAATACTCTTAAAC
>JBOFGF010000030.1:0-11576 GCA_051649005.1 Thermoguttaceae bacterium
CGAAAGCAAATTTTTCAGATTTGTTACAGAAAAATTACTATTCAAAAGACGACGTTGCTCCTCGATGAGTAACACAAATGAGCGGAGCGACTCGGTTGTTTTGGTGGGAGTGTCTGATGGAAAAATCGGCTGTCCGGGAGGAGAGTTCGCTGTGTCTTTCCAGAGAGACTCCGAACCGACAATGTTTGGTCCATTTCGGCTCATCGAAACGACATTCCAGAGTGGCGTGCCACTCGAAACCGCCTGATGCGTCAATTTTTGAATCGTCGTTTGACCGATTCCACGCGGCGGAGTGTTCAAAATACGAAGAAGCGAGATTTCATCACTGGGTCTTTGCAGCACTTTTAGATATGCCAAAACGTCTCGCACCTCTTTTTTATCGAAAAACGATTGACCTCCAATAAGCGAATAAGGGAGTTTGGCATTTCGTAGTTCCATTTCAAAAGCTCGTGGTTGTTCATTTGTACGGAACAAAATTGCAAAATCGCGTGGCTGTCGTTTTGTCGTTTCAAGGCGTGTTTTAATTTGAGCGACGACCGTTTTAGCCTCGATTTCACCATCTTTGCACTGCAAGATTTTCGGCGGTTCTCCTGAAAGAGGTGAGACGAGTTTTTTTCCATGTCTCGTTTTATTGAACGAAATCAGTTGATTCGCCCACTTAATAATTTGCTGCGTGGAACGATAATTCTCCTCCAGTCGCACCACTTTTGCTTCTGGCCAATCACGCCGAAAATTGAGAATGTGCGACACTTCTGCTCCCCTCCATCCATATATTGCCTGATCATCATCGCCGACGACGCACAAATTTCGATGCGGAAGTGCCAGTCCTCGCACAATGCGATATTGACTCATATTAGTGTCCTGATATTCATCGACTAAAAGATGATCGAATCGTTCCGATTCACTAATTTGCACTTCTGGAAAACGGCGAAATAGTTCTTCTGTAACAAGAAGTAGATCGTCAAAATCGACTGCTCCCAGAAGTTTGAGAGTGTCCTGGTATTTGTAATAGGCGAGAGCGGCCAAATGATCTTTCGCACTCCAAACTGTTTCTGCGGCGGCTTCGGGAGTTTTTCCGGCACTTTTCCATGTGCTGATTTGAGCGAGTAATTCACCCGGTTTCATCGCAGCATCAGAAACACGAATGTCTCGAATAACTTGTCGAGCAAGTGATTCTTGATCGCCGCGATCATAAATCGCAAATTGCTTTGGATATCCGAGTTTTGTAATATGCCGCCGCAAAATTCGCAAACAAAGAGAATGGAACGTCGATGTTTCAGGTTTTTCATTTCCTTTCACATAAATCGACCCCTTCAAAATGTCTGAAATGCGACTTTGCATCTCGCGGGCCGCTTTGTTCGTGAATGTCACCGCCAAAATTCGATTTGCGCAAATTCCACTGCGAATCAATCTTGCTATTCGGAAAGTAACAACTCGCGTTTTTCCGGTTCCAGCCCCGGCAAGAACGAGAAGAGGCCCAGAAAGGGTTTCCACCGCATCTTGTTGAGCGACATTTAGTGACATTTAGTGACATCAAAAAAAGTTAGAAACATTAAAAAATTAGTATGTGTTCACGGAAATTGTGCAATAAACCCACCAAATTATGTTGGCTGCTCGTCAAACAAAACCGCCGCATAAAACCGTCAAACAAAACCGCCGAATAAACCCGCCAACTTACGTTGGCGGCTCGCTGAAATACGGCTCGCCAAAAATGGACGCGAATTTTGCATGGCAAAAAATCAAAACCGTGAACGGATACTATTTTTATTTGCTGATTCCATGTGTGTATTGTTTGAAGCGTTTTTCAAGTCCAGTCGGCGGAGCAGTGCGGTGAGATTCCGTTCCTTTGTCGGAGTCTTGATTTGGCGCATGTCCTTTTCGGAGCGTGCTTCGGTGTTCTGCCGGTTTCAATCCAAGACTTTTGAGAGATTCTTCCATCTCTTTTCGTTTCTGCGAATCAGGGGACGCTTTTTGTCCTTCATCGAGCAATGTTCGCCATTTTGCTGCAAATTGACGCAGTTGCTCCTCGTTCCAGCCAAGTCGTTTCAATAATTCTGGATTCGGAGTTTCTTTCATCTGTTCTTCTAAGTATTCGAGTGCTAAATTGGTGACTTGTTGTGAGTATTCGAGATTCGCTGATTCTCGTTCCGTCTCTTTTCCTGCGGAATTACTGCCAGAGTTTCCACCAGATGGTGTGCCACTATTCGATTCACTGCCGGATTTGTCGCTGCTCTGCTCGTTTCCTCCTTTCGATGAATCTGCCTTCGATTCACTGGACGAATCAATAGATTGATCAGACTCCGATTTGTCCTTTTCGGATTCGGTTCCATTTTTTCCTGCATCACTTGTTTGTTTTGTTTCATTTGTTTGCTTCGCCTGTGATTCTGCACTCTCTCCTTTTTGTGAATCACCTTTTGCATCTTTTCCGCCCGATTGTTCGACTCCCTTTTCGCCAGATTCGTCTCCTTTTTCTCCAGATTCGGCGGACTGGGAGCGGTCACTGCGGCCAGTCTCTTTGCTTTCAGCCCCTTTTCCTTCGTCTTCGCCCGAAACTGATTTGTGAGGAATATCTTTCTTCGGTTTTTCGTCCGATTTTTTCGGATTCGACTCCTCGCCGCCCTGTGTCAAACGATCTTTCGAGTTCGGATCGAGTTCATCACTTCGTTGTCGCGGAGATGTGTCATTCGGGTCAACTGACGTGTTTTGTTTTTCCGCACTTGTGTCGCCCTGTTTATTGTAACCAGGACGCGATTCGGGATCGGAATTGGAATTTCCCTTTTGATCGCCGCCTGATTTTGCATTTGATTCGGGAGACGAATTGCCTGGACTTGCTTCTTGTCCGCCGCCATTTTGTTTCGATTTCTCTTGACATGCTCCATTTGGACAATCAGGCTTTCCGCAGTCACCATTTTCACATGGCTTTTGCTGTGCATCTTCCGTGCTATTTTGCTTTTCAGAATCGGAATTTTTTTGAGGATTTTCGTTTTTATTCTGATTTCCTTGATTATTTTTGTTACTAGATTTTTCTCCGTCTTTATTTGCGCTGTTTTGCTGATTCGGCGAATTTTGTTCCTGCGAAGGATTTTCTTGATTATTTTTGTTACTAGAATTTTCTCCATCTTTATTTGCGCCGTTTTGCTGATTCGGCGAATTCTGTTCCTGCGAAGGATTTTCTTGTTTATTTGATGAATTCTCAGACGGCTTTTCATTCTTGCCATTTTCTTTTTGCATCTGATCGATGATTTCTTTCATTGCATCGCCTGGTCGTGTTTCGGGATCAATTGGTGCATCCGATTCGTTTTTCTTGCCACTTTGTTGATTATCTTGTTGATTATTGGCTCCCTGCTGATCATCTCCTTTTTTGCCGTCGCCATTGTTTTTGCCACCATTTTGATTGTTTGTGTCGTTTTGCTGATTCGGTGAATTTTGTTCCTGCGAAGGATTTTCTTGGTTATTTTTGTTGCCAGATTTTTCTCCGTCTTTATTTGCGCTGTTTTGCTGATTCGGCGAATTTTGTTCCTGCGAAGGATTTTCTTGGTTATTTTTGTTGCCAGATTTTTCTCCGTCTTGTTTTGTGTTGTTTTGCTGATTTGGCGAATTTTGTTCCTGCGACGAATTTTCTTGGTTATTTTTGTTACCAGATTTTTCTCCGTCTTGTTTTGTGTCGTTTTGCTGATTCGGCGAATTTTGTTCCTGCGACGGATTTTCTTGATTATTTTTGTTACCAGATTTTTCTCCGTCTTGTTTTGTGTCGTTTTGCTGATTCGGCGAATTTTGTTCCTGCGACGGATTTTCTTGCTCGTTTGAATTTCCTTGTTTCTGATTTTTCTTGTCCGACTGATCTTGTTCGGAATCGTTTTGGTTTTGCCGCTGATTTTGATTCTGATTTTTGTCCGATTCGTTTTTCTGATTTTTTTGCTGAGGTTGTTCTGTCGGTGCAATTACATTTATACGAATACGACGAGTAGTCGCCGTATTCGCCTCCGGCAATTTGGAATCAATTGCTTCGGCCCAAATTTCAGCGGTGTCTCCTTCTTTCAGACGATTTTTATTCGGCTCAAAAGTGACACTTTTTTCTATCAGCCCAGTGTGTGGTGTTGGTCCGTGTGACTTCGATTCCAAAAGCCCAATTGGTCGCCCTGTTTTCTCTGCAACTTCGACGTGAAACAGCAATTCACGCAGCGAAAAATCAATGTCTTCCGCCTGAATCGGAAGTTCCAGCGATCCATTCAGCGGCAAATCGACCTGCGCCATTTCACGCAATTCTTCGGACGAGTCGCTCCACTGAACAACAGGAGGTTTGTCGGGAAGAATTTCTACTCGAAAAATACTGCCGCGATTGTTTTCTACTCCATCCAAATCAATAGCATGAAAAGAAAAATTACGAATCGCCGCCGCCGAACCATTCGTATTTCGCTCCAGTTTCAGTGAAACTCGTGCTTTTGTAAAATCATCACGATCAATCAGCATTTTGTATTTTTCTGTCGCCGACTCATCAGAAACATTAGTCCGAATTCCACTGCCAAGTTGCAACTGGGCCTTTTCGAGCGGAACAGTGCTTCGCACAAAAATTTCGAGTTCGGTCCCCTCCACAGCACGAATGTCGCCAGAATATGGGAGCGTCTCTTCTGCAAGTCCGGTGTATTCTGGATATTGATATCGAACTTGCTCGATTTCCAGTGTCGGAACAGGCCGAACATCAATTCGATAAAGACGGGATCGACTTTTTCCTTGCTCGAACCAATAATCAACACCACTTACAAAACCTAGTTTGCCCGGCGGAAAAGCAGATTCAAAGAGAATTGCACCGCGTTTAGTCGTTTCAGCCCCGCTCGTTGCTGACATCGGAATCGCTTGTTTGACTGCTTGTCCATCGTCTGTACTGAAAAACAGATAAACCGATTCACGACTTTTTCCGACCACTTCGACAGAAATTGTCGTCGTCTCTCCTTGTAATTTCGTCTCATCTCCCGGTTTGACATTACCAAATGAGACAGACTGCGGAGCAGAAATGCTGCTCAGAGGCAAAACCATTCGTGCCATTGATGTCACTGGACTTTTTGAAGAAATTGCCGAATATCCCAAAAAGGAAACGATCAACATTGTCAGCACAACTCCCCAAAACAGAAGCGGATGTCGGTCAACTGCTCGCTCTGCTGGAAGAGATTCGACCCGATTTGCCGCCGTTTTCGTGAGTCCATCAATCATCCGATTCGCCAGCATTTTGGAAAATTCGTCTGTTTTTTCCACCGAATCTGCTTTTTCGCGGCGAAGAAGAAGCCAGTTAATAAGAGTATTTTTGATTGCCGGTGCGTTTTGTTCCAATTCTTTCGCAGCATAAACAGGGTTGATTGTGTGGAACAAAAGTGGTAAAATCCAGCAGTAACTGAAAACAGCGATGAATCCAAAAAATCCAGCAAAGCTGATGACTCGCAAAATGACGGGAATGCCATCTCGAAACAACCAGTGATCCGCCAAAATGGCAATAAACAATCCAGCAAAAAGCATCGTGATCAAAGAAACGACGGCCAGTGCAAAATCGGTAAAACGAATAATGCGACAAGTCTCCTCGATTCGGCTTTCGATGCGCTGTTCGAGCTGGGTTTTCTTTTCCAAAAAATGATCTTGCCGATCAATGTGTGCTGCTCGATTTGTGGTCATAAATTTTATTGCTCCTCTTATATTTTTCGGATTTTTCCATCATATTATTCCACTATTCTACTCGATTTTTTTCATTTCACCAATATGAACGAATTTTCTAAAGAATCACTCCTGACAAAATTTGGCAAAGATCACTTTGCAATGAGTGTCGTCGGAGTCGAAATTGTCGATGCCAGTCTTAATTATGCCAAAACAAAATTAGTTGTGCAGCCGCATCATTTCAATGCAGTTGGCATCGTTCAGGGAGGCGCGGTCTTCACTCTGGCTGATTTTGCTTTTGCAATTGCCGCAAATGCCGGACAAGAATCGGTCACTGTGGCAATCGAATGCCATATTTCCTATTTCAAACCGACCAGTGAGGGAACACTTTTTGCCGAAGCAACATTGCTCTCCGAATCACGCTCTCTCAAATCATTCGACATTGCTGTCAGGAACGAAAAGGGAGAATTGGTCGCAAAATTTATTGGACGCGGCGCAGTAAGACGAAAAATAGTTTAGATGTGTTTAGATACGTCTAAATTTACTTCAAACGGCAATATATTGTGAATCGTCATCAATTAGATGTTTAACCCGCTTTCGCAGAAAGCGGTTGTTCCGTAAAACAAAGTAAATTTCTAAAAAATGACACTAACAAAAGGATCGTTTTATGCAGGTGTGCTGTATAAAATGGGCTGTTTATACCACTTTCACCGAGATTGATTGACTATAAAAGCCCATATTCTGTTAGTGTTTTCTGCAATTTTGCTTCCTCGGCACTACTGAGTGGAGTGAGTGGAAGCCGAAGTTCGCCGGTGTCTCGCCCGAGCAATTTCATCGCAGATTTGATGGGAATGGGGTTTGTTGACAGCGAAAGCATGTCACGGCAAAGTCGATATGTCTTATAATGCAGTGATCGCGCTGTGTTGAAGTCGCCCGAATCAAACGCTTTACAAAGAGCGATCATGTCCCCTGGAATAATGTTGCCGACAACCGAGACCACACCACGAGCACCAAGTGCCATTAGTGGCAAAGTGAGACTGTCATCGCCACTTAATACAGTCAAGTCAGTCTGAGCAATGATGGCAGAAGTCTGATCCATCGAGCAGGTCGCTTCTTTTATCATGCCGATATTGGGAAACTCCGCCAGTCTGACTATTGTTTCAGGCTCAATATTTTTTGCACATCGTCCGGGAATGTTGTAGATGCAAATCGGAATATCGACAGATTCAGCGAGGAGTTTATAGTGTTGATAAAATCCCTCCTGAGTCGGTTTATTATAATAGGGAGCCACAACAAGAGCTGCGTCTGCTCCGACTTTTTTGGCAAATTGCGTCAAATGCAGGGCTTCCCGTGTTGAATTCGCACCTGCGCCGGCAAGAACTTTGATTTTTCCAGAAGCGGCTTCAACGACAGAACGAATCACTTTCTCGTGTTCTTCAAATGAGAGTGTCGGCGATTCACCTGTTGTGCCGACTGGGACGACTGCCGTCGTTCCTGCCGCGATTTGGAACTCGACATTTTTTTGTAAAGTGTCGTAATCAACCTCATTATTCTTAAATGGGGTTGTTATGGCGACGGAAAGTCCAGAAAATGATTCAAAACGAGTGGTCATAAATAATCTCACAACTTAAAAAAGAGAAATAACAATGATATTTTCAGATATTTGTCGATTTTGTCAATATCATCGGAAAGCCCGACGCATCAGGTTTTTTCAAAAACTGCTTAAATGTGAAATTTTATTTCAATTCTCTGTATAAAATATGCCGAAAAAGCCGATTCTAATAAAGAAAATTGTTAGTAAAAAATTTTTGGATTTTTTTGCAAAAATCTCATCAATTTTGATGCCTATGACTTGAATAATATGATACAATAACAATGCCGAATGTGTTTTGGCATTTTATCACACGAATCACTTTTTCCGGTTTCTCTGAAATTTGGTCGAACAGAGGTGAAATGTTTGATTTTTCCGACACAATTATTTATATTGAATGAGTATTGAACGATTTGTGACGTTCCACGTCCGATTCGACTATTCCCAAAACGCCAGAAAGATAATGAGGTGTATTCGTGAAACGTGCTATTATCAGCGACATCCACAGTAATCTCGAAGCATTTCAGGCGGTTTTAGAGGACATCGCATCGAAAAATATCAAAGAAATTTACTGTTTAGGAGATTTGGTCGGATATGGCCCAAATCCGATTGAATGTATTGACATCATGCGATCATGCGGCGGAATTTGTCTTCTTGGAAATCACGACCAAGCCACGTTGTTTGATCCAGAAGGGTTCAACACCAGTGCTGAACGTGCCATTTTTTGGACTCGTTCGCAGCTCGAAGATTATCGAAGTCCAGAAGCAAATGCACGATGGGATTTTTTGAATGAGTTGCCACGTATCCACCGAGAAGATGATGTGTTGTATGTGCATGGTTCTCCACGAAATCCACTTAATGAATATGTCTTTCAAGATGATATTTACAACGAACGCAAAATTGAGCGGCTTTTTTCCTTAATTCCAAGGTGTTCATTTCAGGGACACACGCATGTTCCTGGTATTTTTACTGAAGACCGGGAATTTTTCACGCCGGATGAGGTCGACGGAAAATACACAGTCGGTGAAAAAAAGATAATGGTAAATGTCGGTTCTGTTGGACAGCCGCGAGATCGAAATCCAAAAGCGTGTTATGTCGTCTTTGAAGATTCCACTGTATCTTTTCATCGAGTCGCATATCCATTTGAGAAAACGATGGAAAAAATTGCGTCGATATCTGAACTCGATAATTATCTAGGACAACGACTCGTCGAAGGAAAATAGCGATAAAAGCGGGTGCGGTGTTTTATCTCGGTTTCATAAGAATCGGTTTTGTAATTCGGAGCCAAAATGCGACTCTCTTTCGGACAAGAACTACGACAAGAACAACGCCAAATCTTGTCGCAGCGAATGATTCAGTCGATGGAAATCTTGCAGCTTTCTCTCCAGCAATTAGAGGAACGCATCGACTTGGAAATGGAAAACAATCCGGTGCTGGAATTGAAGCAAGACGAAAAAAACCGCGAGATTGAAGACGATTCTTTCACGACCGACAATTTCGATGGTAATTCCGATGCTGATTTTGATGCCGAATCGAATCCATCGTATGAGCGTGAACCAGAAATGGTAATTGAACCATCTTTCAGTGGCGAGGAAGAATTTCAAATAGCCGACGATTTTGCTAAAAATTATGCCGATACTATCGACGAACTCCCTGCGAGGTCGCAAAATTGGATCGAAAATGACGAAAATCGTCGCCATGACGCTTTTGCAAATATCGCATCTCCCTCTCAAACGCTTCAAGAGTATTTAGTCGAGCAACTCGGATGGTTCGATTTGGGTGCGTCGCTCCGCGAAATGACCGAGCGAATCATCTATAATATAGACAGACGTGGATATTTTCCCTATTCAATTGATGATTTTTTTGGCTCTGAACAAACCGCAGAAGATGAAAAAAATTTCAAAGAAGGACTCGCACTGGTCAGAACACTCGATCCAATTGGTGTTGGTGCGCGCGATTTGAAAGATTGCCTCCTCTTGCAATTGCGACCTGAAATGCCCAACTTCGACTTGCTGCGACAACTGATTCAGTCGCATTTGGAGAACATTCAGTACAATCGAATTCCTCAAATTGTCCAGCAAACGGGATATGAAATGTCGGAAGTGCAGGAAGCAATCGAAACTCTCAGACATTTGAATCCAAAACCGGGATCGGGATTCTCAGAAGAAGGCGCGGCGACAATTATCCCCGATGTTATTGTTGAAAAAAATGAGTGGGGAGAGTACAAAGTACGTCTCGAAGAACGACAAAGTGGACAACTGCAAGTGAGTGATTCATATCGTGAAATGATGAAAAACAAGGAAACAGATCGTGAAACTCGAAATTATCTAAAACAAAATATTGGATCAGCCCAGTGGCTCATTGAAGCGATTGCTCAGAGACGTGCCACTCTCTTGAAAGTGTCGCAGGCAATTGTTGATCATCAAATTGATTTTTTTGAAGAGGGACCACAATCAATTAAACCTCTGAAAATGCAGCAGATCGCCGAATTAGTGGGAGTGCATGTCACAACTGTTTCGCGTGCATGTGACGACAAATGGATGCTGACATCGCAGGGTGTTTATCCACTCAAACGTTTTTTTAGTGGCTCGATTGCCGCTTCTGATGGCGGTGAAAACCTTTCGCAGGACACGGTTCGACAACGACTTCGTGAAATAATCGACAACGAAGACAAGAATGAACCACTCAGTGATGATTCACTTGTCGAAAAATTGGAGGAAATTGGCATAAAAGTGGCGCGTCGAACGGTCGTCAAATATCGCCAACTTCTGAACATTCCAAGTAGTCGTGTCCGAAAATTGTGGACAAATTCATAAAAATACTTTTTTAAGAAAACTTTGTTTAACCACTTTTTTCACAGGGACTCCCACACTTTTTGAGTGGTGGTATAATGTCGATAATGTGTCCGATTTACATCGGCTTCTTCCCATTTTTCCAGCTTCTTTTTTTACTTCACTTCTGATGGAACACACTTTCGACTTTGCTTCAGTCAATATTCCAACTCCATATTTCATAATAGACCGTGCGGCAATTCGCCGCAATATGGAGATTCATGCCGATGTACAACGTCGCACCGGATGTCGTATTCTTCTTGCATTAAAAGCGTTTTCGACTTGGGGTATTTTCAAAGACATGTCACCGTATTTGGCCGGCGTGGCTGCAAGTAGTCTGAACGAAGTCTTTCTCGGAAAAGAAGAGTTTGGAAAAATGATTCATCTTTATTCGCCCGCCTATTCTGAGGCAGAACTGCGGGCTGCTCTTTCACTGGTCGATTATCTCGTCTTCAACTCTGCTGGCCAGTTCGAACGATTCAAACCACTCATCAAAGAGACGGAACGCAAAATTCACTGCGGATTTCGTATCAATCCTGAATACTCGGAAGTGCAAATGGAAATTTACAATCCATGCACAAACAGATCGCGTTTCGGAATGAGAGCAGAAGTTTTACAAGACGTGTCTCTAAAAGGAATTGACGGACTGCACTTCCACACAATGTGCCAGCAGGGATCAGATGTACTTGCCAGAACTCTCGAATTGGTCGAAGAACGATTCGAAAAATACTTACATAAAATCAAGTGGATAAATTTTGGCGGCGGACATCACATCACACGAAAAGGATACGATGTCGATGGATTGTGTGAAATTATCAATGATTTCCGCAAAAGATACGAAATTGATGTCTTTTTGGAGCCGGGAGAATCGCATGTTCTGAACACAGGATATCTCGTTGCCACTGTTTTGGACGTGATAGAAAATCCCACAAGTATTGATGTTGCCATTCTGGACACATCTGCGGCGGCGCACATGCCAGATGTCTTGGAAATGCCATACACGCCGGAATTGATGCAGGCACGCCGTGTTTTGGAGTCGGTCGACACTGATATGCCACTCGAAGAAGGTCGTTATAAATATATTATTGGGAGCAAAACGTGCCTTTCCGGCGACATTATCGGCGAGTATTTGTTCAAAAGGCCGCTGAAAGTCGGAGATCGCGTCGTATTTGCCGACATGTCGCAGTATACAATTTGCAAGAACACGACGTTCAATGGACTCAAATTGCCGTCGATTGTCTCTTGCGACAGCGACTCACTGGACGGCGACGTAAAAGTGATTCGTGAATTCCATTATGAAGACTTCAAAATGCGATTGTCATAGTTCAACATTTTTTTGCTTAAATTTTTATTTTTCACTTGAAATTTGCATTAAGTGAAATACAATGCAAATACGTTTGTCCAGTTTTCTATGAAGCGTAATTAAAAGGGGACTCGTAACAAATTTTTTTCACGAAAGGAATACTTATGAAAATGACAAATTCGCAAAATATGATGCAAAATGTTAAAATGGG
>JBOFGF010000031.1:0-1575 GCA_051649005.1 Thermoguttaceae bacterium
AGAGTATCGCTCGGAAGAAATGGTCGTGCAATTTGCCAGAATTCTCGCATTTCGACATGGTTTCGATTGCACAGTTCTTTTTGCAATCAATCCCGAATCCGGCTTGATTGATCCTGTCTGTCGAACGAACATTCCGGGAGTCGAAGCCCTGCAAAAAGCGGATGCGGCGGTTTTCAATCTGCGTTTTCGAGACCTTCCCGAAGAACAAATGCGTGAAATCGATGCGTATTTGATGCGCGGCGGACCTGTTCTTGGGATTCGTACATCAACACATGCCTTTCAAATTCCAAAGGACAAAGAATTTGCTCGATATAGTTTTGATTACAATGGCCCAATCGAATCATGGAAAGCTGGTTTTGGTCGAGTGGTACTTGGTGAAACGTGGATTTCTCATCACGGAGACCATGGAAAAGAGGCGACTTGTGGCGTGATTGCACTTGGGCAAGAAAATCATCCACTCGTTCGCGGCGGCGGTCGAATTTTTGGTCCGACAGATGTATACACGGTTCGACTTCCACTTCCCGGTGATTCGACACCAATCATTTTGGGTGTGGTATTGTCTGGAATGAGGGAAAACGACGCGTCTGTTTCAGGGATCAAAAACAATCCGATGATGCCAATTGCGTGGACAAAATCGTATCAAATCGAAGGCGGCAAGTCAGGAAAAGCCTTTGCCAGCACCATCGGATCGTCCCAAGATTTTGAATCAGAAGGTCTGAGGCGGCTTTTCGTCAATGCCATTTACTGGCTCACTGGAATCGAAGACAAAATTCCTGAAAAAGCGGATGTCGATATTATCGGCGAGTACGAAACACTTCCGATGGGATTTGGAAAGTTCAAACCGGGTTTGAAGCCCTCTGATTTTATCATGCCCGCCGATTCGGTTCCAGCATCTGGAACGTCAACAGATTCGGAGTCCGCGACTACTGTCAAAAATGATTTATCATCGACTGATCCGGCGACGATCTGGAATTTTGAGGAATTGAAACAGGTTCCGAACGCAGAATGGGGGCCTGTTCTGCAAAAAAACATTTCCGAAAAAGCAGATCACCAAAAGGACGGCGACTCAGATGTTTCCATTTTGACTCGCAAAGTTTATTTTGAAAGTGTTCCTTATATGGGAAAACCGACTCGAGTGATGGGTTTTTATTCTCGGCCAGCAGGAATTGGCCCATTTCCCGGGATGGTTTTGGTTCA
The DNA here is from genome assembly GCA_051649005.1 of Thermoguttaceae bacterium. Taxonomy (GTDB): domain Bacteria; phylum Planctomycetota; class Planctomycetia; order Pirellulales; family Thermoguttaceae; genus WRKP01. The sequence goes on from JBOFGF010000031.1 coordinate 1,198, forward strand.
TGGCGGCGGAGGCACGGCATTTAGTTTCTGGACGGAATTGTGGGCGGCTCGTGGATATGCGGCCATCGCAATTGACCTTGCTGGGCAAGAAGCGGCAGAAGAAGTTGCGACAGAGGGAAAGCAGCCGGTGGTTCGCATGACAGATGGTGGACCTCCACAAGATGATGTGGCAAAATTTTCCGATTTTAATATCGAAAAAGAGGAATACAAAGACCGCTGGACATATCACTCCATCGCTGCACTGATGAAAGCACACTCTCTTCTCCGCTCACTTCCAGAAGTCGATGCGAGTCGGATTGGAGCGACTGGAATTAGCTGGGGCGGCTATTTGACATCAATGTTGGCGGGAATTGACGACCGATTTCAAGTTGTCGTTCC
>JBOFGF010000032.1:0-2021 GCA_051649005.1 Thermoguttaceae bacterium
GAATTGGTGATGGAATCAGGAGATTTGTTGAAAAAAAATGGCTCCCTCGTCAATATGACAATCGATAATACGACTGGCACGACGATTCAAGGAGACCGATTCCTCCGCGCTGAGCAAACTATTACATCACCAAATTTTGTTTTGAGCAGACCTGTTGTGAAACAAACGACCTATTTGAAGGCCAAAAATGCGTTCTATAAAAAAGCCGATGCCGCGCATCCAGCAGGATTTCTACTCGATGAAATGATAAATCCACCAGATATTGTGAATGGTGATTCCCTTTATTTCAAAGAAAAACCGATTCTGATAACACACAAAGACGCTCCTGAATGGATTGATGCAAATGCCTGTTTTGTCGTCAGTAATGTGCCGTTCAATTATCTCGCTTCCAATGACGCATGGCGACAATACGCATCAACTTGGGAGTTGATTCAAACAGCACAAAATGGGAGTCTCGATGTCGGAAATCGTATTTATGCCATGATTCATTCGAGATTGATTCAGCCGATACTCGATGTTACATTGTTATTTCTCGGATTGCCGATCCTCTTTTTTGGCGGTGACCGAAATGTCTTCAAAGCAATGGGAATGAGTGGATTGATCGTTTTGGCTTTTCTTGTCGTGCGAGAATCAAGTATGTATTTGGGGGCAAACAGTGACATGCCCATTCTCGGTGCATGGCTTCCACTATTTATTTTCGTTCCAATTGCCATCAATCAGCTTTTGCGACTAAGAGAAACATAGTAATAAAATGTCGGATTCGTCTACTCAGATTTGTCTATTCGGATTTGTAAAACCTCACTTTCGTTTCTCGTTTCTCGTTTCTCGTTTCCATTGTCTCTCTTTCTCCATGAAAAAATGAAATCTGTCACATATAAAGACTCAGGTGTTGATCTCGAAGTGTATGCAGAATCAATGTCCCGACTTCCCAAATTACTCCACAGCACGTTTTCAGACCGAGTCATGCGATTAGACGGCGGTTTTGCCGGTTTGTATCGACTTTTTGATGCAAAACATAAATATGACGATCCTGTTCTCATTTCATGCACTGATGGAGTCGGAACGAAACTCAAAATCGCCTCACTGGTCGGAAAACATGACACTGTTGGAATTGATCTTGTGGCAATGAGTGTGAATGATGCCATTTGCTGCGGAGCAGAGCCACTCTTTTTTCTCGATTATGTGGCGATGCCGAAAGACGATCCAGATTTGCTCGAACAAATTGTTACTGGAATCGTCGCCGGATGCAAAGAAAGTGGATGTGCGTTACTCGGCGGTGAAACGGCCATATTGTCCGACATGTATCAGCCAAATGATTATGATCTCGCCGGTTTCTGTGTCGGAGTCGCTGATCGGCCCAAAATTATTGATGGAAACGCCATTCAAAATGGAGATGTATTGATCGGAGTAGCTTCTAGTGGCCTCCACTCAAATGGTTATAGTCTCGTTCGCAAAATAGTTTTTGATGTCGCAAAATGTCGCATTGATGATGTCGTGCCAGAATGTACCAATTCGGACAGTACTAATTTGGGCAGTACCAATTCGGAATGTGCCAGTTCGGAACGTGACAGTTCTAAATTTGGAGAACAGACTGTCGCTGATGTTTTATTGACACCAACACGCATTTATGTCAAAACAGTGCAAAAATTGCTTGCTGAGTTTGGAGCGAATGAGGGCATTAGAGGAATTTCTCATATCACCGGCGGCGGTCTCGAAGAAAATTTGTGTCGTATTATTCCGAAAAATCGAAAATCGCGAATCGAACAAACGTGGTCGATTCCTCCTGTATTTTCGTGGATACAACGACTGGGAAACGTCGATACAAATGAGATGAATCGCGTTTTCAACATGGGAATCGGTCTTGTTCTGGTTGTGCGTCCAGATTTGGCAGATTCAGTTTGCCGCTGCATCGAATTTCCAACATGGCAAATTGGTTCTGTCGAGTGAAAGCCCGCTCCACCTGTAACAAAATAATTTTTCATTTTGTTACAAATTTACCGTGGAATCCAAATTTTTTGTGA
>JBOFGF010000033.1:0-3365 GCA_051649005.1 Thermoguttaceae bacterium
ACGATTATCTGAACGATGACGTAACAGAAAATGGCGACATTGATTATTCACTAACAGAAAAACTGCCGAAACGATTGCGCGAAGCAATTAAAGATGGTAAAAAAATTCTCGTGCTGATGAATCCGCCGTATGCCGAAGCTACGAATGCAGAAAATACAACATACATGGCAGGTGATAAAAAAGCCGAACGCAAAATTGGTGTGTCCAAAACATTTACTGCTGCCGGAATGGATGTCGGATATGCCAAACGAGAAGTTTTTGTGCAGTTTCTAACTCGAATCGCAAAAGAAATCCCAAAAGCGACGATTGCAACATTCGGCAAACTAAAATATGTAAATGCTCCGAATTTTGAACAATTTAGGCAAAAATGGAACGCAAAGTGTCTCGGAGGATTTATCGTTCACAGTAAAGCATTTGACGGATTGAAAGGGGATTTCCCGATAGGTTTTCTAATTTGGGAGACGAACCAAAAAGCAAAAATCAAAACACCGATTACTGAAATACAACTTGACGTTTTTGATAAAATCGCAAATCCAATAGGCGAAAAAACATTCTACAACACTCCTGCAAACCAACTTTTAAGCGAATGGATACTTCGTCCGAAAACTAATGAAACGCCATGTATTCCGCTAAAAAACGCTGTTTCGCCAGCAACGAACACAAAAGATGTCAGAGGCACTCGCTGGGTCGATAATGGTATTGGTTGTATGATTTGCGCAGGCAACGGATTACAAAATACCAATCAGCAAACGGCATTGTTATCATCTGGTTTTTCGAGTGCGGGAGCATTTTTTGTTACCGAAAATAATCTTTGGCAGTCGGCGATTGTTTTTGCAGTTCGCCGATTGATTAAGCCGACATGGATCAACGACCGCGACCAATTTTTGCAGCCGACAGAAAAGTTGCCAAGTGAGTTTAAGAACGATTGTTTAATTTGGATGCTTTTTAATGGCAGCAATTTGACTGCATCGGCGAACGATTTGGAGTGGAATGGCAAGAAATGGAGTATTGTGAATCACTTTATTCCATTTAGCGAAGCAGAAGTGGGCGCAACTGGACGTTTTGAGTCTGATTTTATGAAACGATATATGTCGGACAAAAAATTTTCTCGCCAGTCGCAAGTGGTTTTGAACGCTGGTCGGGAATTATGGAAAGCATATTTTTCGCAGACTGACGGCAAAGCGACACGCGACCAATTTTGTTTGAATCGGTCGGATGTCGGCTGGTATCAGGTTCGCAGTGTTTTGAAAGCTCGCAATGAATCTGGCGATTTTGTGCCAGTTAGTTTTGCGGCGTTTGAAAAAGCGTACAATGTTTTGACTGAAAAATTGCGCCCACAAGTCTACGAATATGGATTTTTGAGATAGATTCTAGTCATTTGGGCACATCTATTTTTTTTATATTTTTTATCTTTTTCAATTTTTTGCCATGACTATTACACGACGACGATTTTTGACGACATCGGCAGTGGCGATGTCAGCAGTCACAGCCGCTTCTCGGTTTCCGACTCCGGCCTTGTTTGGTGTCGAACGGACTAAAAAATATAGGACTGCACTAATTGGCTCCGGCTGGTGGGGCACCAATATATTAAATGCAGCAATTGCATCAAAAACGATTGAACCAGTTGCACTGGTCGATGTTGATTCGAGACAACTTGAAAAATGTTCCAAGGACATCGCCTCAAAAACGGACGCAAAATTAAAAAACTACGTTGATTATCGAGAGATGCTCGAAGAAATAAAGCCGGAAATCGTCATCAATGCGACACCAGATCACTGGCACGCACTGGCCACTATTGATTCATGCAAATCGGGTGCTCATGTTTACGTTGAAAAGCCAATTTGCCACACAATCAATGAAGGAATTGCGATGGTGAAAACGGCCAGAGAAATGGATCGAACGGTGCAAGTCGGAACACATCGCCGAGTTTCTCCCCATAATAAAGCGGCAATTGAATTTCTGAAAAGCGGCGAAGTCGGTGACATCGGACATATCCGTGCTTTCGTCAATTATGCAGGTGGTTTCGGAAATCCCACTCCAGATGCCGAAGTTCCAGTAGAGCTTAATTGGGATATGTGGTGCGGCCCCGCCCCACTCGTTCCATACAATCCACGCATCCATCCAAAAGGGTTTCGGACATTTCTTCCATTTGCAAATGGACAATTGGGAGACTGGGGGATTCACTGGCTCGATCAGATTATGTGGTGGTCGAATGACGAAGTCGCGCCGAAATATGTTGCCTCGACTGGGGGGCGTTTCCTCAATAACGATAACACCACAGCACCAGACACGCAGCATGTTGTTTATCAGTTTGACAAATTTGATGTCGTCTGGGAGCACAGATTGTATGCGGGGAATGCTCCCGAAAAACATCACATCGGACTCTATTTTTATGGAACAAAAGGGGTTTTGCATCTGGGATGGTTGGACGGATGGTCTTTTTATCCACGCGGCGGAGACAATGTTGCTCCCACGAAACAAATGGCCCCACAACTCGACGAACCTGATCAGCAGAACATCGCCGGGCTTTGGACCGATTTTATTGATGCAATCGAATCAAATCGAAAACCAATCTGCGACATAGAAATCGGACACCGTTCAACGACGATGGCTTTACTGGGAATGATTTCATTGAAACTTGGACGCAGTATTTCATGGGACGGCAAAACACAGACCATTCCAAACGATTCCGAAGCCTGTCAACTTCTTTCCAGAGAATATCGTGCGCCGTGGAAATATCCCGAAGTTTGATCAGATTAATAATAATAATAATGCAATAAAAATAATTTACACAGGCGAGTCGGCGGTGTTTTTGGCGATTCGCCCTGTGTTATTTTATCAATAATAATTATTGCAAATGAAATGTCGCCCATTCCCGTCCTCATCGTGATTCGTTCCAGAACGCCGAGGCGTTCGGAAAATGCCATTTCCGGTTTCTACTGAATGGCTGGAATTTTTTTCTCTCACGGAGACGCAGGGTTCACGGAGGATTTGTTCCCGATTCTCCGTGTCCTCCGTGCCTCTGTGCGAAAAATAAACCGTCAATGCGGTGCTTCGCACCTCCTTTCCGGCTGTTATTGAATGGCTGGAATTTTTTTCTCGCACGGAGGCGCAGTGTTCACAGAGGATTTGTTGCCGATTCTCCGTGTTCTCCGTGCCTCTGTGCGAAAAATAAACCGTCAATGCGGTGCTTTGCACCTTCTTTCCGGCTGTTATTGAATGGTTGGAATTTTTTTCTCTCTCACGGAGGATTTGTTTCCGCTTCTCCGTGTCCTCCGTGCCTCTGTGCGAAAAATAAACCGTCAATGCGGTGCTTCGCACCTCCTTTCCGGCTGTTATTGAATGGTTGGAATTTTTTTCTCTCA
>JBOFGF010000034.1:0-15612 GCA_051649005.1 Thermoguttaceae bacterium
ATGAAGTAGACGGATTGTAACTGAAAGTCCCAGTCATCCCCTTTTTGAGCTTGATCTCTGATGGGAAATGCCGCATAAAACAGGGCACGGTCTTTGAAATAGTGCTGTTTGGCCTTCTGCATTTCGACGATGAATTTCTCGCCGCTTTTCGCCTCACAAAAAATGTCGAAGATGGCGCGGCGGTCGATGGCACCCGGACCGAGCTGCTCTGTGTTACGAAAATCGAGCGTCTTGACTTGATGCTTTTCAGGCAAAAGCGAGTTCAGAAAATCTATCAAAAGCACTTTGCTTGCTTCTTCGCCAAAGAGCTTTTTGAAACCGAAATCGGTATACGGATTGATGTATCGAGACATGAAATTTTTCTCCTACTTGAGTTGTCCTACAAACTTATTTTACCAATAAATTCGAAATAATCAACATGGCACATGGGACCACCGCGAGGATTGCAAAGTCGTCAAACAAAAGTTTTTCATATTATCTCCTATTTTCGTCAATTTCACCAAAATCGTAAAACTTGTTATCGGTCACAGACTCACAGCAACAAGTTTCATCATCTCTTGTCCAAAACTCTTTTTTAAGTTAAAATACGAGCCGGATTATTTTATATGGACTGAATTATATTCAATAAATATGAAAATTGCAATTGATTTGACAATCAATTGTCCAAAGATTAACACTCTCCGCCACAGGAACCCGTTTTCTCTCTCATTTTTGCTTTTTATATGGAATTTGTTAGTACTGACACTTCGCGGAATGCGAATCCACTCAGACATGCACAAGAAGTGACATTTCGTTCTCCACTGATATTGGAACACGGCGATGTTCTTCCCGAAATCCGAGTCGTTTATGAGACTTATGGAACATTAAATGAGAGGAAAGACAATGCGATTTTGATTTGCCATGCACTTTCTGGCGATTCACATGTTGCTGCACACAATGAAACGGACGATCCCGGTTGGTGGGATGTTCTTGTCGGGCCAGGAAAAGCAGTGGATACAAACCAATTTTTTGTTATATGTCCAAATAGTCTTGGAGGATGTCGTGGAACGACGGGACCAAACGACATCAATCCAGAAACAGGCCGGAGATATGGACAGGATTTTCCCGAAGTAACAATCGGCGATCTTGTGAACGTGCAGCGACTTTTGATTGATTATCTCGGAATTGAACGTCTTTTGGCAGTCATCGGTGGTTCGCTCGGCGGCATAATGACGATGGAATGGGCAACTCGTTTTCCTGATCGTTTACTCGCTGCGATCCCGCTTGCAGCAGGGCCTCATTTGACGAGTCAGGCACTCGCTTTTGACATCGTGGCTCGAAATGCAATTCACAGTGATCCTAATTTTCATGAAGGCCAATATCACGAACATCGGGTTCTGCCCGCTGGTGGACTTGCAATTGCACGAATGCTCGGTCATATTACCTATTTGTCCAGAGAATCAATGCGCAAAAAATTTGATGCCACTCGGAATGAAGGCCGAAATGTCAAAACACGATTTGAAACCAAGTTTTCTGTCGGTTCGTATCTCGCATATCAGGGCGATAAATTTGTTGAACGATTCGATGCAAATAGTTACATAACAATTTCGACGGCGATTGATCTCTTTGAACTCGGTGAAACCCCCGATGAATTGCGAAAAAGATTGCGACATTCCATGTGCCGATGGCTGATTTTGAGCTTTTCGACCGACTGGCTTTTTCCCCCTTTTCTGTCTCGTGAAATAGTGGATGCTCTGCTTTCACTTGGAAAACGTGTCAATTATTGCGACATTCCAAGTGAATGTGGACATGATGCGTTTTTACTGCCGGATGATCTCGATTTATATGGTGAAATGATTCGCGGATTTCTGAATCATGTCGCATTGGAACATCAATCGAGTGTGGTAATGCCAAGTGGAGTGCTGTCAATTTCCGAACAGCCATCACAACAAGATGACCGTCTCGATCATGCGCAGATTCTCGACTTGATTCCGCGTGGTGCGAAAGTCCTTGATCTCGGATGCGGCAAAGGAGGGCTTTTGGCGCAGCTGCGTCAAAGAGACGGAAAAGAGGTCCTCGGAATTGAACTCAAAGAAAAGTACGTTTTGAAATGTATTCAGCGAGGAATTGATATTGTACAAGCTGATTTGAACTCAGGATTAGAGGCTTTTTCCCAGGAGCAATTCGATTTTGTCGTTTTATCAAAAACGCTCCAAACGGTTTTGGATGTCGAATTTATTCTGGACGAAATGCTGCGAGTCGGCACTCGCTGCATTGTAAGTTTTCCAAACCTCGGTTTTCACGAACATCGTCGCCGACTTGCAGAAGAAGGACGCGCGCCGAAACTCGAATTTGACAAAGAAGGCGGACGAAAAGAGTGGTTCAATACTGGCGATGTCAGATTTCTAAGTCTCGCTGATTTTGAAGATTTTTGTCGCATAAAAAAATTTCGTATTCACCAGTGCATTCCACTGGACACAAACAAACACACACAGGTCGAAACAAATCCGAACGAAAACGCCGATGTTGTCATCGTAGTTCTGAGTCGATAAACACACACAGAGCACACAATCAGAGCACGAAGCGTAAGCGAGTGAAATTGCACACGCACAGAGCACGAAGCGTAAGCGAGTGCGGGATTCTGAATTACGCATCACACTGAACAATAAAAAATACGATGCAACCGATCATTACAGATAACCTTCCGAAAATTCGAGAGATTTGTGAAAAATACATGGTAAAACGCCTGAGCGTTTTTGGCAGTGCCTGTACTGATGCGTTCACGGACGAAAGCGATGTGGATTTGCTGTACGAGTTTGAAAATTTTCCACCGGAGGATTTTTTTGATTACTTTGAACCGCTGGTGTTGGAAATGCGACAGATTTTCGGCAGGAAAATTGATTTTGTTTCAGAAAAACAACTATCGAATCCCTACTTTATTAAAGAGTTGACGCAAACACGGAGCTTGCTATATGAACGCAGAGTACGATGTGATTGACGATGCCGAAATTTGGGCGATTGTAAAACGATATTTACCTTTGTTGCTTGTGGAAGTGAAGCTGAATTTATCCAAACATGAGACCAGATGAAAGAAGTATTGATGAAAAAGTACAAGATAGCAAACTTGTTTTAAGTGCAATAAGGCGAGGTGGAATTGAGGCGATGAAACGTCATATCGCCGGCAGTGTTCCTATGGTTTCCATGAAAGATGGTGAAATCGTGTATGTTCAACCAGAGGAACTAAAAATTCAACTGGAACAATCAGAGCACGAAGCGTAAGCGAGTGAAATAACCAATCCCACGAAGCGTAAGCGAGTGCCCCAATACTACATAAACACACAATGTCTGCCCCGATTGCGTTTTTCATCACATTTACCTGTTACGGCACTTGGCTGCACGGCGATGCAAAAGGTTCGGTAGACCACAATCACAAAATTTTTGGACAGGATTTTGCGCCCAAAAATTCGTCCCGAAAAAAGTATGAAGCAACCACGCTGAAGCATCCACAGGTGCTACTTACTACGGAACAGCGGAGCGTGGTACAGAAAACTGTCATAGAGGTCTGTGAACATCGCAATTGGAAATGCTGGGAGTTGAGCATACAAAGTAATCATACTCACCTTGTCATAAGCGGTGATGCCAAACCGGAAAAAATGATGGCTGACATCAAAGCCTACGCGACACGCCAATTGCGGAAGCAGTTTGTGAACTTAGCAGAGAGAACTATCTGGACGGAAGGTGGCAGCACCAGATATTTGTGGGACGAAGCCAGTGTAAAACGGACAATGGAGTATGTGCGGAATCAATAAAATGGGATTGGTTATTTCACTCGCTTACGCTTCGTGCTCTGTGTGCGGAATTTCACTCGCTTACGCTTCGTGCTCTGTTACGCTTCGTGCTCTGTGATTTGAATCGGTTTGATGTCGAACTTGGAACACTGCCCCAAATAACGCGCTGGATTGTTGTGGAAAATACTCAAAATTTCATTGCGTGTCATGCCGCGTCGTGAACACTCGAACATACATTGTTGCAGCAACATCGGGTCGCTCGGTCCCCAATCAGCGGAGGAATTGAGCAAAAGTCGTTCCGGTCCATATTCTTCGATCATGTCTACTGCGCGGTGAATCGAACATTTCGTGATTGGATACAAAGTGAATCCGAACCAATAACCCGCCTCTTTGACAGCTCGAATCGTGTGATTTTCCACATGATCGACCCAAACTTTGTCGGGATTTAACCTGTTTCTGAAATTGCGAAGAATATCTAAAATAATGCGTGTCCCTTTCGCTTTGTCGGCTAAATGCGGAGTATGCACCAGAAGCAATTGGTCGTATTCAATAGCCAATTCAATGTGAGCTTCCATTATCTCAATTTCGTTTTTTGTCGATTTATTGAGACCGGTTTCACCAATGCCAAGCACTGTCGGTCCCGACAAGAGTTTCGGAATTTCTTTCAAAACATCTCTGGCTATTTCAATGTTGTCGGCTTCTTTCGGATTGACGGCGAGCCAGCAGAAATGTCGAATTCCATATTCCGCTGCGCGACGCGGCTCGAATTGCATGATTTGCTTGAAATAATCAAGAAATGTTCCGGCATAATCGCGGTCAAAACCTGCCCAAAAGGCAGGTTCTGCAACTGCGACGACACCACTTTGAAACATACGTTCATAGTCCTGACCGGTTCGTGCAATCGCGTGATAATGAGGCTGAATGATAAACATGAAAAACAGATAACAAATAAAAATGCCAATAAATCGGTCAATGAATTTGAAAATTCATTACGTTGACCGCCACAAAAACAACTCATAACAACAGAGTAACATTTTTGCGTATTACGTCAATAGCCAAACATATTCGACTCAATAATTGGTGCTACAAAAATTCGTATCCGTTCGCGGAAATTGTGCGCAATAAACCCGCCGACTTACGCCGGCGGCTCGCCTAACAACCGCCGACTTACGCCGACGGCTCGCCAAAGCTGTATTGTAATTATACTTTTGTAAAAAAATGCTCAAAACATTCTGCAATTTTCTGGCGAGTTTGCTGGAATTGTTCAATCAGTTCGACATTGGATGGATACTCCATCAAAAAAGCAAGTTGTTGAAGTTCTTTCTCGTCTTTTGGAAGATGTTTGGTCGAAGGCAGGTTCATTAGACAAAGAAAATTTGAGATGCGACGTAAAAAGCGATAACCATCTCGTAAAATACAATACTGTTTTTCGTCGAGAATACTGACGGCATATAATTTATCGATGGCATCAAATGTATTTGGAACACAAATTCCAGGACGAAAATTTCCAAACTTGAGTTGGAGCATTTGTACGATAAATTCGACATCGAGAGTTCCACCAATTCCACGTTTCAATTGGTCATCAGAGGAAGTATCGACAAGTTTTTTTCGCATAAGTCGCATATCTTCTCTCCACTGGTTTTCAAATGGGAGCTGATTTTGAATCGAACGAATAGCTTCCATGATTCGCCGCGAAAAAAGCGATGTGGACGACAAATTTTGTTGTTGTGGCAGTGGCGCAGCAAAATCCGAGGTGTCCTCCATTTCGTCGAAAAGTGGAGGATTCAACATTCCAGAATGAAAAACCACGCGGGCTTTGCAGAGCATTTGTCGCTCCCATAGTTCGCCAGAACCTTCATCAAAATATCGAATAGCATTTTCAAGTGGAGTTGCCAGTGCGCCCCCTTTTCCGAGCGGACGGAGCCGAAGGTCAATTGAATATAATTTTCCATGAACGCCAAATTGCGTGCCACGTTTGACGACTCTCTGGGTCAATTTATTGAAAAATGTTTGATTATCAATCGGCTCAATTATCTGATTTGCCGAATTGTTTTGTCCCATTTGTTTGTTTGATACGTTTTGTTCAACTGGTTCAACTGGTTCAACTGGTTCAATTTCGCCTGTGTTCTCTCCTTTTTTTTCTGTTTCCTCGGTTTCAACTTTGGCTGTCATTCCATGTGATTCAAAAAGGAATACGACATCCAAATCGCTGTGATAATGCATCTCGCGGCCACCAAATTTTCCGAGTGCGACAACTGCAAGTTCACATGGATTTGGTGCATCATCTGCACTCGATTGTTTATGAGGAACGCCATGTTTTTTGACCAATTCCCGATATTCGGCGATAATGATCTGTTTCAAGATAATTTGTGCCAAATCAGCCAGTGCTTCTGTCGTCTCTTTGATCGTGCTTCGGCCCATAATCTCTCTGGTTCCAATCAAAAGCATTCGGTCATTCTTGAAACCAGAAAGAATTGGTTCGATCTGCTGTGCGTTATTGCACAACTTGGTCAAAAAGTAGTCAAGAGCATTTCGAGGCGGAATCAAATCGAGAACGAGGCTGTCCATGAGTGCATCCAAAATACCAGGGTCTCCGCATAATAAATCGGTCAAAAAAGATGCACCCGCACATAATCGCACGAAAAGTTGCAATGAAGGAGGATTGAAACTGAAAAGTTCCCAAAGTCCTCCTTTGGCTCCAAGTGCATCAGCGACATTTGAGAGAGTTGAGAGTGTTTGCTGCGGATCAGGAGTCGTGGACATTGCTGCCAAAAGTTCAGGAGCAATGGCGACAAGAAAATGACGACATCGATGCGCGGACAAATAAGGGTTTTTTTCGTCCATCAGCACGGTGAGAAGGTGATAAGCACGGACTGGGTCCCGAAAACGGTATTTTTCCAGCACGCTGACAATACGCGATTCCTCCGGGTCGGAATCGAGCAGCAAATCGACTTCTGCGGCCGTTTCTTCATTATCATGAAACGCATTGACCAGAAGATGATTCAACATTCGCCGATTAGCTCCAGTAATAAACTGAAAGTCGGCATTGAACGCATCCAAAGCAGTTTGCCACGACATGTCGTGATATCCCATTCGGAGTGCCAGTTTTCGGCGTTCATCCGTATTTGCTGGCATGACATGTGTCTGTAAATCAAACATAATTTGGAGACGATGTTCGATTTTCCGCAAGAAGCGATAACCTTCAATGAGCAAATCCCGTTCTTGGGCATTCAAACATCTATGTTGCTCCAGACGTTCAATTGCAATGAGTGTATTTCCAACACGCAATTCGGGTATTTCGCCGCCGTGCAAAAGTTGCAAAAATTGAATCATAAATTCGATGTCTCGAATGCCGCCATATCCGGTTTTCACGTTCAGGAGTTCATCTCCCGCCATTTGGGCATTTCGTTCGATTTTGCGTTTCAATGTCCGAATTCCAGCAATGTCGGCCTGTGTTAAATTGTGTCGATAAATCCATGGCTGCAAACGACGCAAAAATTCCTCACCAAGTCCAATATTTCCGGCAACTGGTCGTGCCTTAATAAACGCCTGTCGTTCCCATGTACGACCACGATGATCATAATACAAAAGAGCTTCCTCTAATCCAATTGCAAGTGGACCATGTTTGCCGTCTGGTCGCAATTTCATATCGACTCGATAGACGCTCCCCAACTCGGTTTGCTCCGATAAAAAACGAACTATTTCGCGCCCCAATTCCGAAAAATACTGAAAATTTTGAATGGAGTCCTGTCCCGGATCGGTCATTCCTTCTTGGTCATACAAAAAAATCAGATCAATATCACTTGAATAATTCAGTTCACGACCGCCCAGTTTTCCGAGAGCCAAAACAACGAAGTGAGCCATTACTCCTTCAATCGAACGCGGCGTTCCTCGCTTCGTGAATAATTTTCGCCCCGCCGCATGGAGCGCAGCTTCAATGGCGGATTCGGCAACTCGAGAAATTTGGCGTGTCACCATTTCGAGTGACTGTTTTTTTATCATGTCGTTGAAAGCAATGCGAAGGGTTTGGCGACGTTTGAAGCGGCGGAGAGCGCGAAGTACAGAACCCTCTTTTTCAAATGCCATAATTTCTTCGACCAATTCATCGGTCATCCGGCGAGACGTGAACAGCTTTCCATCTGTTTGTCGAATTGTTTCAAACAGCTCTGGTTCGGAAATGAGCATGTCCCCCAAATACTGGCTTGTTGCAAAAATTTCAAGAAGCATCGCAAGTGACATTTTGTCATGCAGCAGAAGAGCCATCAATGTCATTGGAGAGCGAGTTGCTCGAAAAAATCGCTCCAAATTATTCAGCACCATATCTGGGTCTGCGGTCCAGCGAAGGAGTGGACAAAGTTGGTCCATGAAAGGAGCGAAAACTTCCAAGTTCGGATCGCATGTCGCCATACTCTGCAAATTACGCAGACCGCGTGTCATGTCTATTACACCAATTGCCTGCATCCAGTCATTCGCCGTTTCGGGAGCATCAAAATAGTGTCGTAATTTTTCAGGGTCCATGAAATGTTTGGTTTGTGCCGAGTTGTGAGTTATAATACTGGTCTCCCTTCACAAAATACGTCACTTTGTAATTCCGAGTTTTTTTTGCATTTCTTCGAGTGGAATCTGTTTGGTTTCGGGCATGATTCCGAGCACCCAAATAAGTTGTAAAACCATCATTCCGCTGAAAAAGAAAAATATGATCGCTGGTCCGAGAGAAGCCACCATCGGAGGAAACAACAACGAAATCAGGGCACACAAAATCCAGTGAACAAAGGAACCGAGTGCTTGTCCCTGCGCGCGAACTCGATTCGGAAATATCTCTCCAATAAAAACCCAGATGCAGGCACCTTGTCCGAATGCGTGAGAGGCAATGAAAATCATGAGTGCTCCGAGAACAACGAAGACTGTCGTGATTGGAGCTGTGCCGTTTGTGAAAGATTCACCATATATTGCAAATACCGCACCGACGACTCCCAAACTGATGATATATCCGAGAGAGCCGACCAACATCAAATTTCGGCGACCAAAATGATCAATGACAAACATGGCTGCCACTGTGAAAAAAAGATTTGTTAGACCAATAATCACCGGGAAGAACATCGCCATTTCTTGATTTGCACCGGCCATCTTAAAAACATTCGGTGCATAATAAAGAATTGCGTTTATTCCTGAAAGCTGATTGAAAGCAGCCATGCAAATCGCCAAAAATATCGGAAATCGGAATTGCCAAGAAAAAAAGATTTCATGCCCCGACTGTTCTTCGGCAAGAATAGCTGTTCGAATGGTTTCGATTTCTCGTTCGACATGATCAGGTGTATTTGATCCATCATCGGTTCCGAGCGCGGTGATGATTTTTCTCGCAGGTTCAATTTTATTCTTTGTCAAAAGCCATCGTGGACTTTCAGGAACGGCAAATAATAACACGAAAAAGATGAACGCCGGCACACCTTCCACGCCGAACATTACTCGCCATGAATCAACATTATTTGGCATTAAATAGACAATCAAATAATTGGAAAAGAATGCAGCTAATATGCCAACAACAATGTTAAACTGAGTAATTGCGACCAAAACACCTCGCCGTTTTGCGGGAGAAATTTCCGCTGTATACAATGGAGAAACGACCGAGGAGCCGCCGACTGCAATTCCGCCAATGAACCGAAAAAAGAGGAATGACGACCAATTCCATGGAAATGCACTGCCAATTGCGGAGATAAAATAAAGAAGTGCCATCACTATCAACGTCGGTTTGCGACCGAATCTATTCGATGGAATTTGAATTATTCCTGCTCCCAAAATTGTGCCGACGAGTGCGATGGCGACCGTGAAACCGAGATACCAGTCCGAAAGCTGAAAAACAACTTTCAGCGAATCTGTCGTTCCTGAAATCACCGCCGTGTCAAAACCGAATAAAAGTCCACCAAGTGCGGCAATAATCGCACTGCGAATCACCAATGAATATCCCATGTTTTTTCAAATTAAAGGGGAGAAAAGGAACAAAACAGCGAGTCGTCAAACAGCGAGCCGCCAATGTGAATTGGCGGGTGATTCGTCTTTTGTTGGTGTAATTTTTTTAGAAACTTGCTTTGCGAAACAACCGCTTTCTACGAAAGCGGGTTAAACATCTAATTGATTGACGATTCCAGTATAGTTTATCGGCGAATCGAGTTTCGTTTTGGCTCATAAGAATGATCGCGTTTGTTGAGTACTTTCGCCTCGACAATTCGACTGAGTTCTTTGACAACCTGATTTTCATCTCCTGGATCAATTCGCTGAATATCGGCCAAAACATCCATGCCTTCGACGATTCGACCAAAAGCAGTGTGTTTTCCGTCCAACATGGAAGTCGGCACAAATGTCATGAAAAATTGTGATCCGCCTGTATTGGGACCAGCATGTGCCATGCTGAGAGTGCCACGAAAATGCTTTCTGTAGTTCGGATTCGACGTTTCGCAGTCGATGCAATAACCGGGTCCACCCGCTCCACTTCCCGTCGGATCGCCCCCCTGTGCCATGAACATCGGAAGTACTCGATGGAAAACTAATCCATTGTAAAATCCACTTTCGACCAGTGAAATGAAATTTTTGACGGTGTTTGGTGCTTCGTTTTCAAAGAGTTCAACAACAACATCTTCCGTTTTGGGACCATTTTTGATTTTCAAAAGGACTCGCGGCAATTTTTGCGCCGGGTCCTTTTCACCCGCCTCAGTTTCAGATTTGCGAATTTCGAGTTCTTTGGCCCACTCTTTTTTCAGTTCCGGCATTTGAGAATGAAGCGATGCCAGTGTCATAATCTGGTTTCGATTTTTTGGATCGCGTGAATAATTTTCAATCAACTTTTCCAAAAACCCCGTTTCTTCGGCGATTGCCAGCCATTTTTCGGCATCTTCCAAATCCATTGTCATCATCGCAGAAAGCCCTGCAAATACATACAAAGGTGCGGCATGTCGTTCGATGCCATGTTTGGCCAATACTTTGAAAATACGCACTGGATTTTCATATTCATCGCGGCGATAATCCCATTCAACAAAGCTCAGAAGATAATTATTCACAAAAGGATTTCGATTCGGTGCTTCTTCAAACGCCTCCAAACCAACATTCAGCATGTTTTTGTAGACCGATGTTCCCTCGGCGAGGAGAGTATGATATGCCCGGTCAATTTCTTCTTGCCGCGTTTGATTTGCTGTCGGAAGTTCTTGTTTTAACGCCGTCAATTCTTTATTTATGTTACGAAACCTCACATATTGATCCATGTATGCTTTGTTTTTCGGTCCCAGCGCGGCGGCAGCTTCTTCCGTTTGTGCGTAATTCGGTTCGACTGTGTATTTCAGAATTGCTTCGTCATACATTTTTTGTTTTGTTTCATCCACTGGCGGCGACTGCCCAAAAGACGTTTGAACCAAGGTGGACATATAAAATGAGAATACGAACAAAAGTGGAAGACAAGAAAATCGTTTCATGGAAAAATATGAAAAAGGAGAGAAAATGGAAAACACAAAAACATCGTTCATCATAAAAAACATTATCATAATCAGTGCAGTAAAACAAGTCGATGCCACATTTGAAATGATGCGGAGACCGAGTTGATCTAAAACATCGTGCCCATTTTATCAGAAAAATAGAAGCGGTTCAATCCATTTTCGTCAAAAATTTTGATGGAAAAAATTTTATTCCTTTTTGCATCCGTTCACGGAGATAGTCGTTTTTTCATCAATTTCCATAAATACAGCAATAAAACCACCGACTTACGCCGGCGGCTCGCCTTCGTCGGCGGCGTGCCAAAGAAAAAAGCACATATATCAAACAAGCACGGCGACAACCACTTGACTTGATGAGAAAAATATGAGAAGATGAGATCGTGAAAGATACTTCTGATCTCTTGATTTTTATGGAGGATTTATGCGAGTAGCTGTTTTTAGTACAAAGCCGTATGACCGCGAATTTTTGACTGCCGCCAATCAAAAAGGGGGACATGAATTGGTCTTTTTTGATGGGCATTTGAACAATCAAACATGCCGTCTCACCGAAGGTTTTCAGGCTGTTTGTCCTTTTGTTAATGATGAAATAAGCCGTTCGGTAATAAATTGTTTGCACGCACATCATGTCCGCATGATTGCCATTCGAGCAGCAGGTTTTAACAATGTTGACTTGCAAAAAGCGGGCGAACACGGAATAACAGTCGCGCGGGTTCCTTCTTATTCACCCGACTCGATTGCCGAATTTACAATCGGACTGATGCTCGCTTTGTCACGGAAAATAGTGCGCGCGTGCAATCGAACACGAGAAGGAAATTTTTCATTGGATGGCCTTTTGGGATTCAATTTGCGAGAAAAAGTTCTTGGTGTAATTGGAACAGGTCGCATTGGAGCAGCCACGGCGCGGATTTTACTCGGTTTTGGATGCCGCGTTATTGCAACTGATCAGCAAAAAAATGCAAAACTCGAATCTGATGGTGTCAAATATGTCAGTGTCGAAGAATTATTGCGATCTGCGGACATCGTGACATTGCACTGTCCGCTTCTGCCCGAAACGTACCATCTGATAAATTCAGAAACGATTGACACGATGAAAGATGGAGTGATGATTGTAAATACAAGTCGAGGTGCGCTCATTGACACCGAGGCGACGATAAATGGTCTCAAAAAAGGCAAGATTGGAGGACTTGCAATTGACGTTTATGAGGAAGAAGCGGAATTCTTTTTTGAAGATTTTTCAAATCGAATCATATTGGACGATTTGCTGGCACGAATTCTTCTTTTTCCAAATGTTCTTGTCACTGGACATCAGGCGTTTTTCTCGCGCGAAGCAATGCAGGCCATTTCTGAGTACACAATTGAGAACATTAGTGCAGTCGAACGGGGCGAAACTCCGCCGGGTCTGATTAGTTGGGAAATGGTGCGACCACGCTGAATCTGGTAAAAAAACGTGCATTATAAAAAACGTGCATTATTCGTACATCATTACTATAGTTCGCAATAAATTGCATGTTTTCGTCATTAACAGCAACATTTTGTGAGAGGCGACAGCAAAAAAAGGCCGGGGACGACGTATACTCACAATGTCCCCGGACACATCAATTTGTTTTGGATCGCAAATTGTGTTGGATCGCAATTTGTCATCGCATCAGCGAAATCACTTCGTCGCACAACATGTTCGCTTTCATTTCTGTTTCGGCTTCGGCAAATATACGAATGATCGGTTCTGTGTTGCTGCCACGAAGTAATACCCACGAATCGCCGTGATTGATACGAAGTCCATCCAGTCGATCACACGGCAAATGCGCGAACGATTTGGCGACGAAATCGAGCATTTCCGGCACTTTCGTCAGTTCGACATCGGCTTTTCGTTTCACAAGTGCATATTTTGGCAACATGTCAGCAAGTTGAGCGATTGATTTTTGGCTGCGTGTCATCGAATCCAAAATTTGTGCCATTCCGACGAAGCTGTCTCGCACAAATCCGACTTCGGGATCAATTGGGCCGCCATTTCCTTCGCCTCCGAACATTGCCGATTCGGCGAGCATTTTGTCGACGACATTTGCCTCTCCGACTGCGCTGCGAAAAACGGGAATGCCATAATTTCTCGCTATTGAATCGGTCATGCTGCTTGTTGCACAATTAATAACAAGTGGCCCAAGTTTGCGACGGAATGGATGAGATATTTGAGATGTCGCAATTTCCAAAACGTGGGAGAAACAGAGGGCAATTGTACATTCTTCGCCGATATATCTTCCTGTTTCGTCGATGATTGCCAGTCGATCAGCATCGGGGTCCTGACAAAAAGCAATGTCAATATTCAAATCACGAACCGCCTGACAAACTTCATCGAGATTTTCCGGTGTTGGTTCTGGTGTGTGTGCAAAATGTCCATTTGGCAATTCTCCCAAAATTGTAACATCACAGCCGAGTTGTTCGAGGAGGATGCGTCCCAAAATTGCACCGGCTCCGTGATTCGAATCGAGAAGGACACGAAAACGTCGATTGGAAATTGCTGCCACATCGACTGTGCGCAGAACAAGGCGCAAATGTTCGGAAATCGGATCGGCACAAGAATTTCGGGTTCCTATTTTGTCGAATGGAACCCATTTTGCACCACATGTTTGTGTGTCATTGCAAATGCTGGTTCGATAAAATTCCAAAACTTTTTGACCTGGTCCTTTTGGAATTACACGTCCTTCTCCTGAAAAGAGTTTCATTCCATTAAAAGGACTCGGATTATGAGATGCCGAAATTTGGATGCCTCCCGCCGCATGATATTGACGAATCAGGACTCCGGTTGTCGGAGTAGCAGCGATTCCGGCATCAAATGTGCTGCGTCCAGTCGCATTTAGAGTGGCATGAATTGCATCAGCGAGGAGTGCGCCGGACGGACGACTGTCCCGAGTGACAACAAACGGGCCTTCTGGCATTGTCTTTGAAAAGGCGGAGGCATATTTCATTGCCACTTCTGGTGTGAGTGTCGTTCCAATTACACCGCGCAGTCCTGAAACACTGATAATCGGTTCTTGCATCGTTTTCTGATAATAAAAAAAGGGGACGAGTTCGTGGACCGAAACAACATCTGATTGACAATGAGTCGGGGACGACGTGTAATCACAAAGCGTCCCCTGATATGATATTTTTTTCTCAGATCGCAGTATATTTATCGTTTCAAAATATCAGTCGGCCAATTTTTTCAGAAAAATGTTCCTAAACTGCGGAATACTTTCGGGATCATGTTGTTGTAATGCAATGTGACCTTTTTGACTGATTCGCTTATTTTGATCAGTAATTGGACCAGTGACTGGACTTCCGCCTTTTTCCATTGGATCGACATAAATATATTCCAGTGCGGGTTTTTCGTCCTTTGGATCGCTAAAAACTTTCACTGTGAGATTATTTCCTTTGCAAATAATGTGATAAGTAAACCACGCATCATCGGCGTGCGGTGCTTCAAAAATTTTGATGATGTTATACAAACTTCCAGTTTTCACTGGGTCTTTGTGCGAGCTGTTCACTTGCAGTTCAAATCCGGTGACTGGCCACGATTCATCCTGCCACTGTGATTTGACATAAACACCGGCGTTTCCGCCTTTGCTGATTTTGCAATCAAGTTTTAACTCAAAATTCTTCAGTTCTTCCATAAAATAAAGGTGATTACGATTTCCTTTTCCGAATATTTCACCATCTTTGACTTCAAATCCTTCATATTTTTCGTTCGACTTCCAGCCATCCAGCGTTTTTCCATCGAATATGGAGACCCAGCCATCTTTTTTCATGTCCTCGGTCAACTGCGCAAAACAGGAAACAGTGGAAAATGTCATGGTCACTGCAATCAAACTCATCACGAACAAATGTTTCATTATTTTTTCCTTTAATATAACGAAGTTTCCGACACTAACAAAAAACAGAGGCAAACACCGCCGTGTTAGAACACGGATTTATTCACATCTGGGCCAAATTCTCGGATTAGTGAAACAACCGCTTTCTAAGAAAGTGGCTTCCTAAACTATAATCCAATTCATTTTATTCTACTTGCATTTCCCCTATTCTGTCAATAGTACCACACGAGTATTGCAAAGTCGTCCAGTCCGATAACAAGTTTTGTGAACAAGATGAATTTTTATTTATGTATCCGTTTACGGTTTTGTTCGGCGAGGCGTTCCATGTTCCTGAACACCGGAGGTGTTCAATTATGGTAGAAACGAATTGCCCACAAAAACACACAACTCCGTCGGAGTTGAATTATGGTCCCCGATATTGAACCCCGAATGGGGTTCTGACATTTTGATGTTCGTGTTTCTACCATAATTGAATCCCGACGGGATTCGGAAATGCAATTTCCGGCTCCTATTTTGTCAATTTCA
>JBOFGF010000035.1:0-2300 GCA_051649005.1 Thermoguttaceae bacterium
AAGTTGGTGGCACAATCGGGAACTACGAGTCGGCGATGTTGGTTATACCGATGACTTCATTTGCGACCGTGCTATTGAATTTATCGATGCTAACAAAGAGCGTCCCTTTTTCTGTTACATTCCGTTTCATCTTGTTCATGCACCACTTCAAGCAAAAGATGATGAGCTTGCACGAGTTCCGACATCCATTGAAGAAGGAGATAAACAGACCTATTTTGCAATGACACTCGGACTGGACGACAGAATCAAACGGATTCTCGACAAACTCGATGAGCTGAAATTGGCGGATAACACGATAGTCGTCTTCTTCAGTGACAATGGAGCCACTCCGACTGGAAGCAATCTTCCACTTCGAGGCGGGAAACATTCGTTGTATGAAGGTGGTGTCCATTCACCTGCCGTAATTCGGTGGCCGAAAGGTGGACTTTCCGGCGGCGAATATGATGGCATGTGGGGCTGTGTCGATCTTTTCCCAACTCTCGTCGCAATGACTGGACACACGATGCCACAAACGAAACCTCTTGATGGCAAAAATGTCTGGACAGCCATTCAGAATAATAAACCATCACCAGTAGATAATTGGTATTGGGCTTGGAGGCAACATGATGTCGTCCGAACTCCTGAATGGAAAATGTATCGCTACTTTGATCGTGTCGAACTGTACGACATCAAAAACGACCTTTCTGAGACGACCGATGTAGCTGCGGCGCACCCTGATATTGTCAAGAAACTGACCGAAGAAGCGAAGCGATGGAGCAAATCGACCGGTTTTGCGCCATCTTCACAGGTGCCAGAGCTTGATAATCTCGAAGCAAAACCCGCCGGTGATGTTATTGAAGTAATTGCAACTCAGACGGCAGATCGTGTGAATCAAAAAGATTGGTTAATGATTCCACTGGGAATCGGCGGTTTGAATATAAAGCCGGGCGACTATTTTGAATACGATGTTTGTGTTCTCGATGACAGTGATCACAATGGCGGATTCGGATGCTTTTCCATCAAGAAAGACCGACCAATTTGCATGGGACGCGGTGATGGCATCGACCAGTTTGGACGTGAATTACTCAAAATGCCGGGCGTTCAAGCTGGAAAAGGGAAATGGGAACACCGAGTTCACGGCATCGGCCCCGAAGCACCGACGGCTCTCGGAAATATAGCGATTGCTTTGGGCGCACCGAAAGCGGGAAAATACCATCTACTTTTCGATAACATCCGTGTTCGCAATTCAGATGGCTCAGTACAAGAGCTTTGGGTTGATGGCTCCAGTTCCGGTGCAAGAATCAGAAAAACCGTTTCTTCTCCAAATTTTGAGAACATTGAAATTCAAGTGAAAAAACTTGATTCGTTCAAGCCGTGAATTGCTTCAGTGTAAATGATGTCCACTTCTTATTGAGGATACTTTTTTATGTTTCAGTTCAAACATCAGTTAATGCAACAGTTCAAACAATTTTTAGTTTTGTGTTCTTTTGCTCTGCTCGGAGTAATTTTCTGTACAAATTTAATGAGTGCGCAGGAAACCGTCGTGCGTCCAAATGACACAGGGGCAGTTTTGCAAAATCCAGGAATGGGCTGGACCATGCACTTCTACTCGAACGATCCGCGTAATTATGGATCGAAATTAGAACCATCTGATTCTCTCGACTGGTTTCCTGGTTGTTCAGTAGTATATTTGCGGCTCCCGTGGTCGTATATCGAGCCGGAAGAAGGAAAGTTCAACTGGGCCATTCTTGATACGCCCGCACAAAGATGGATTGCAAAAGGTAAAAAAGTGGCTTTTCGTTTCACTTGCTGTGAGAGCTGGCTCCGATGGGCGACACCCGAATGGGTCGTCCAGTCGGGTGCCAAAGGAATCGAGTATGAATATGGAAAAGGTCCCCGAGAAGGTGGACCTCTTTGGGCACCAATTTATGACGATCCTATTTTTCTTGAAAAGTTGGACAAATTTCTCGCCGCCGCCGCAGAAAGGTATAATGGGAATCCAGATGTTGCTTTCATTGATGTCGGGACATTCGGAATGTGGGGCGAAGGACACACGGGCTTCGATTGCCGACTTTCTAAAGAAGAAACGGATCGTGTTTCAAAAATTCATATTGATCTCCACACAAAACATTTTCCTAAAACACTTTTGTGTGTAAGTGATGATATTTCTGGCCATGACAGCAAAGCTCCCTGGCCCGGAATCGAATACGCATTGTCGCAGGGAGTCACGCTTCGTGATGACAGCATTCTCGTTCAGAAATCACCAAATCATTGGTTTCACTCGAACATGGCAGAAATGTTTTGGCACAATTTTCCAGTGA
>JBOFGF010000036.1:0-15297 GCA_051649005.1 Thermoguttaceae bacterium
AAAACGATGCAAGATGTCGTGCCCAAACATCTCAAATTAAGTATGCGCTAAAAAGTTACGTCGGACAATATGTCATCGACTCAAAATGGAGCACCTGCTGCATTGATGGCTCTTTGTGAAACGACCCGTTTTGGCACAGTATTTTCAAAAGTGTTGGATAACCTCGTTAGTTTTTCAAACTATTGTTCTCAATTTGGGACGTATGACATTTTGGTTGCTTTTCGTTCAACCGAAAACCTATATTCGAGACTACTGTTATAATATCATAATATAACAATAACAATAACAACAAAAATAAAGGCACGTCAAAAGACAGACTCGAAAAAATTAAAATCATAAAATCGTGTTGAAAAATCTCATATTGCATCGAGCGTTTTGTGTGATAGAATACACTGGTTTGGTTCCCCTCATTTTTAAGGAGGGGAAGTGGTGGTTTGTTTGGGTTTAATTATCTTGGTGAGTCCGAACCACCATGCTTTTTCGGGCATGTTTTCTTCTAATAAGAAGGAGAATGGTTTGAATATTATAATTTTTTTACTGCGTCTCACTCACAGAATTAATAACTTTTTACTGATTTCAAACAATGATAACAGCATTGACCGACTGGCTCGCATCAGGGCCAAAACTTTTAGATGGAGGATGGGGAACGCAACTTCAGCTTCGTGGACTTCCGCTCGGAACACATCCCGATATTTGGAATTTGTCTAATCCTGAAAAAGTGCTGGAAGTAGCGGCGGCGTATATTGCCGCTGGAAGTGATGTGATTCTCACAAATACATTTGGGGCAACGAAATATCCACTTCAGAAACATGGATATGCAGAACAAGTTGTGGAAATTAACAAAGCAGGTGTTCGTATCTCCAAAGATGCCGTCAACAAAGCCGCCGCATCAGCGACATCCAGCTCAGACAAAAAGGCGAAGGTGTTCGCATCAATGGGACCGACTGGAATGATGCTCATGATGAGAAATATCACGGAGTCGGAAATGTATGCAGCCTTTTTGGAGCAGGCCGAAGCAATTGCATCTGAGTCGCCGGACGGAATTGTGATTGAAACGATGAGTGACCCGGCAGAAGCGGTCATCGCAGTGAAAGCAGCCAAAACGACCGGACTTCCAGTTGCTGCGTGCATGGTTTTTGATTCGGGAAAAGAGAAAGATCGCACGATGATGGGAACGACTCCAGAACAAGCTGTCAAACAACTCGAAGAAGCTGGGGCCGATATTATTGGTTCCAATTGCGGACAAGGAATTGACGGATTCATTCCGATTTGTCGTCGAATGCGTGCTGTGACGAATCGGCCTCTCTGGATGAAGGGAAATGCTGGTCTGCCTGAAATGGTTGATGGAAAAACGGTTTATAAAACGACCCCCGAAATGTTCGCGGAATCTGCCGAGAAACTGATTGAAGCGGGTGCGAATTTTATCGGCGGCTGTTGTGGCACTTCTCCTGATTTCATCGCGGCTCTAAAACGTCGAATTGGATAATGAAACGAAAAGTATTTTTCGTTTCAGAAACAGTCAATAATTATCGTTTTGGGTTCATTCATCCGCACTCGCGTTGATTTTGGGTTCTGAGTCATCATCTTCTGCTGTCATTTTTTCAGTCGATAGTCGGGACTCATCAATTCTATTTTGTTTACTTTCGAGGCGTTTTCCGAACCAGCGACGCAATTGCCGCTGAATCGGCTGACTTTGCCGCACAATCAAACAGCCTGCGAGACGATCAATCACGATGTCTCCGAGTCCAATTGTTTCGGGATGCTGGGAATCATACCACGAATTTGGAGCAAGTGCCGAACGAATGATTTCGCACAATTCCTCTGGTGTTTCATCAGCGAGCGGCGAGTTTTTCTGAACATATCTATGTACTTCGACAGACATTTTTTCTGGTTTATTGATCGCTTCTTGTGTCGTTATTTCGAGAACCGACTCACCGATAATTCTATATGAAAGCAAAACGGAATCGACTGAATTGAGCAGCAGAGTGAGTGCTTCATCAAGCGTTCCATTATTGCATTGCACCGTTCCTTTTAGTGTTTGAAATGGAGACAAAGCACGATGAATCGACTTGTGATCAATTAAAATAGTAATTTTCAGCCGGTCTTCAAGTTGCTTGAAAATTTCTGAAAGTGGAGTCGGCTGGTAATAATTTAGTGTGATTGGCTGCAAAACCGTGTCCCAGCCAAATGCCTCTGGGGCAAGATTTTGTCCTGACAGGTTTGTTTGTTGCGGAAGTTGTCTTATTACTCGTATTTGTTCTAAAAGGCAGAGAACGCTGTTTTGCTCTTTTTGTGTACATTTTATTTGGATTGATTTTTTGTCGTCACTGAAATTGAGAAAAGCCTCCCCAAATTCCTTGTCAGAATGATTCCACACATTTGGGGAGATAAGTCGTTTTATCGAATCAATCAATTTTTCTGGTTTTTCGTCGCCTATTTCTGAAACGAGATCATCGACAAAAATCGTTTTTTCCACAAGTTGTTCTCGATTTTCTTTTGAGGTTGAAATAGTGATTTGTTTTTCTTCGACTACAAATTCCAGCAAAAAACTATTTAGTATTTGTTGCAGTATCTCACTAATTTTTGAATCAGAAACTTCGTGAGAAATACGAGACGAAATGTTCACTGACATGCCACGCATTTGATCGACATCAAATGTAACTGGAACATTGATGATGTTTGACAAACTCCTAACTGCCAAATAAAGCGGTGTTTCTCTGAAATTCATTCGCCGCACCGACAATTCAAGATTGCTCTGAATATCACTGGAAAATGTGGATGTTGTCGGAATCAATCGCGGCAGTTTTCGTTGTAATTCAGAAAGAAAATCACTTCTTGATTGAATGGAGCCAGCCGTTTCTGTTTCGTTAATAGCAGCAGATGTCGTATCTGAATCGAATGGTTTCAATGCCTCCGTTTCAGTAAAAGAGAGTGGCTTTTTCGTTTCATTTTCTTTGTTTTCGTTCGCAAAATCTATATTAGAATGGTTTGATTTTGGATTTTGCACGCCATTTTGAGTCGAGTTATGTTCACTAATTTCTCTGACGAAATCATTTGTTTTCGTTTCAATATCATTTTGTCGAAGTAGGTTTTTTGGCGGCAGTTCAACGTTTTTTGTGGCAGTAACAGATGTGTTTGCATGTTTTTCATTTGCAATTATTTCAGTATTTTTTTCGGTTTCCGAAATAATTTTCTTGTCAATTTGTGTTAATATGATGGCATCAGATGGGTCATCATCTGAATTCGGAGACTCATCCTGAGATTTCTTCGGCATCGAAACAAGAATCCCAAGTGCCAAAATTAGAAAAACAATTAGTCCTCCGAGAAAGAAAACGAGAATGCGACGTCTGCGCAATTCCTGCACTGGTAATTCCTGTTCTTGTTCCGGCGATTTTCGTTCTGATAATTCTTGGTTGTTACAATTATCTAAAATTTGTTCGGAACTTTTTTCAGGATTGGTGTTCTCCGTTTTTGGTGATTTTGAATCGGGACTTTCTGAAATTCGTTTTTCTGATAAATGAAGATAAGTGTCCGAAATTTGCTCGTGTTCTGAGTTGGTCGATTCGGACGAGTTTGGGTGTGTATTCGTTGAATCAGGTTTTTCTGGAAAAGTCACTTGGACCATTCCACCACATTTCGGACATGCGAGAATGTGTCCAATAAGATTTTCATTTTTGACGGATAATTTCGCTTGACACGTCGTGCATCGAATCGTGAACATGACTTATTTCCTTGTCGTTTTGTGAGACTTCTTGTCAGATTGGAGGCTGGATGATGCGTGTTTATTATGTTTGCGTTCAAAAATAGGCGATCCTTTTTTGTTCCTTTGTTCTCCGGTTATTTGACCAGATATTGTGTTGGTCGGATCATCTCCTTTGTGCGAAATAAGATGGAAATCAATTTGCCGCGAATCGGGATCGGCCCGAACAATCGAGACAACAACATGATCACCAGTCCGAATCATGGCATTGTTTTTTCGTCCGAATAAAACTTTGGTCGAATAATCGAAACGATAATACTCCTCATGAATCGATTCGAGTCGCACTAATCCTTCTGCCGGAATTTCGATTCCTCGTACAAAAAAGCCGAACGATTCGACTGAAAGAACGACCGCCTCCAGTTTTTCGCCGATTCGTTTACTCAAGTAGTCGATGAGCTTCAATTTAATGAGTTCCCGTTCTGCTTCTTCGGCCCGACGTTCTCGTTCGCTGCAATGTTCTCCCAAAATAAAGAGTTCTCGCATGTCCTGTTTTATCGGTTTTTGTGCAATAATATCATCTAAAAGTCGATGAACAGCGAGATCGGGATATCTTCGAATCGGCGATGTGAAATGGCAATAACACGTCGAAGCAAGTGCATAATGACCATCTACTTCTGGTGAATACGTCGCTTTTTTCATTGAACGAAGTAACGAAAAATGAACTGCATATTCAAGTGGAGTTCCACGAGTCGAGTCAAGAATTTTTTGTACCGAAAAGCGATCTTGTTGCAATTTGAAACCGCCATAATCACCGATTCCAACGAGTCGTAAAAAGTCAGCAAATGCGGACAGTTTTCGGATCGTCGGTTTCAAATGAATGCGTCGCAAGAAATGATGACCGTGATTATCAATGTATTCGGCGACTGCTTCATTTGCTGCGAGCATGCACTCTTCGATGACCTGATTCGATTCTGAGACCTGATACAATTTTGCTCCAATGACAGTTCCATCATCATCCAATTCGATTTTCGTTTCTGGCATGTTCAGTTCGAGCGATCCAAGTTTCAAACGACGTTTTCGCAGAGTTCGCATCAATTCACGAAGTCCAACGAGCAATTTCTGAATCGATAATGACCAGCTGGATTCATTGGACAATTCGTCTTTGTATACTTCATTTGAGATAACTTCAGAATTTTTACCTGCATGGATTGCAGCGGCTGTATTGCCATTTTTTTTGTCGCAAGTATCAAAAAACTGCTGCACTTCTTCGTAATTGCATCGAACGGAGCTACGAATAGCCGATTTCACGATGTTACAATTTGTTCTCATTCCATTTTGTGTCAATTCTATAAAAACAGATTTGGCAAAACGGAGTTTGTGCGGCTGCAAAGATGCCAGTGCATTTGAAAGAACTTCTGGAAGCATCGGAATAACACGGTCCGGCAAGTAAACACTCGTCCCACGTTCTTTTGCTTCTTTGTTGATTGCAGAACCTGATGTAACAAAATGTGAGACATCGGCAATATGAACGCCGAGAAGCCAATTTCCGTTCGATAATTTTTCGAGAGAAACCGCATCATCAAAATCGCGTGCCTCGGCTGGATCAATTGTGAGAATCTCCAAGTGAGTTAAATCAACACGTCCCATTTCTTGTAACTTTTTTGAAATACGAATCCGCTCATTTTTTGTTTCAGGTGATTCGTTTTTTGGAGAGTCAGAAGAAAAATCAGAAGAAAAATCGGAAGAGAAAATTGACGAAGAATCATTGGGAAAATCTTTGAAAAACTTTTCGACTTCTTTGCGTGCATCTGAAAGAGTCGTTGTACTAAATTGCTCCGGCAAGTCATATTGCCGCATTATAAGTAATGTGTCGATTCCAGGAACGCCGTGTGCTCCGAGCACTTCGACAATGACCGCCTGTCCTTCGTGATATGGCGTCGGAAATTGCAGCATTTCGACGACAATTTTGTCGCCCAGCTTCGCTGATGTCGCCGACGCATCTCCAATCGGAATAAGATGTTTGAACAAAGAACCATCTACTTGGACATATCCCCACTTTCCTTCAATGGAATATGAACCGACAAAACGATTCGTCGCCCGCTCCAAAATTTCTGCAATACGACCACGCGGCCCACGACTTTCATCCATCATTTGGGACGAATGACGTTTTTCACCTTTTTGCCATTTTAGTGTCGTTCCTCGTTTGTCTGAAACAAGCTCGACTGCAACAAGATCACCTGATGCGGCATCTTGTGTCCAGTGGGCTGGAACGAAAATGTCCTGAGACGGTTCTTCGTCATTTTCAGAAAATAGAGGGCGCACAAAACCAATTCCAGATGCACGTCGCTGAAAACGGCCTGTCACAAGTGTTTCGTCTCCACTTCGGCGACTTTTTGTATCAAATTTTGATTTTTTATTTTTCGACTCTTTTTGCAACACCGATTGTTCGCCTTTTGGGGACTCATTTTTTGGGAACACATTGTTTCGGAACTCATTGTTTGCAGATTTATTTTTTGCAAAAACGCCGTTTTCAGATTTGTCAGCAGAAAATTTAGCACCACTGTGCGGCGGTGGAAAAATTGCATGATTTTTTCCATAAATCAATTCACCACGATTCACCATTTTTTTGATGAGTTTTCGCAGCGACTTTGCATCGTCCGGCTCCAAACCAAGTTCCTGTAAAAAATGGCGTGGCTTTTGTGGTTGATAATGAGACATCAACACTATTTGCAATAATTGTTGATGAACATTTTGTTCATTAAATGTCGTCATGTCAACTAATACTAGATTTGAAATACTGAGCGGAAAAAATTCATGCAGAAAAATCGTGTGCGCCCACAAACGCCAAACACTCCTCCATTTAAGGAGGAGTCAGCAGGACGGGGTGGTTCTGAGACACCAAACCGACGAATTTTCTTTTACCAAACGCGTTCCTGCGTCTCACTTGCTGGAACGATGCGAGACAGACCAGCATCAATATATTGCCCGCCGCCTGTCTGGTGACAATGAATTGCCAATACATTTTTGCCTGATTTGACTGCCTTTTCTATATTTTGCGGCACAAAAGACGCATAATTAGTGATATATCCTTTTGCCGAAACAACAAGAATGCCATTCAAATAAACATCACAGTCTTCGTCGTGATACAATTCGAGCCGAAGTTGCGACGGGTTTTTGACCACATCATCAGAAAGATCGAATGACTTGCAAATCCAAATGTCGGGAGTATTCCATTCAGTGCGAAGATTTACGTTCGGTGTATTTGCTGTTCCGAATCCACCGGAGCCTTCTTTCCAGTCAACATTCGGCACAAAATCGGGTGTATTCCATGAATCGGCCGGTTTTTCGGTCGTATAATGCCATTTCGTTTCTGCCTCTCGCGCTGTTGGCAAAATCGTTTCCTGTGTCGGAGCAGGTAAATGGAGAGCATCATTCAATGCTTTGAACTTTTCAACATCGACTTTTACTATGCGATCATAAGTCATCAGTCCATTCACCTCGACTTCAACATCAGTCGTCTGCGTGTAAACAGCCGCCGAAAGTCCCTTTCCAATCAGTGGATGCAGACGACTATTCAATTCCGCATAAATTTTCAGCAATTCGTCTTTGTCTTTCAAGTTGCCGCCATATCCCCAGTTTTTATCAGAAACAATCCATGTGTGCCCAGAAATCGGCAAACCGAGTCCGCCATATTCACCGAGAACACTGGCACGAGTTTCCGTCGCAGGAAACATGCCGGGGCCTCGATACATGTGCATGTCGTGCATGTCGCCACTTCCACGATCCGACCATCCACTCGGCCCATCAATCAAACGAGTCGAATCACGTTTTTTCGTCCAGTCCAAAACGGCAGTCGTGTCAAACTGCCCCCATCCTTCATTAAATGGAACCCAAACGACAATGCACGGATTGTTGCAAAACGCCTGCATGATTTCCGCCCATTCTTTGTAGTAACACTTTTCCGATTCAGGGGTTCGCACATAATCTGGATCATTTGGGCCAATATATTTGTCGCCACTGGGCATGTCCTGCCAGACGAGGATTCCAAGTCGGTCACAGTGATAATAAAATCGGGCTGGTTCGACTTTGACGTGTTTTCGGAGCATGTTGTAACCGAAATTCTTTGTCATTTCAACATCATACAATAGTGCTTCGTCTGTCGGGGCGGTGTATAATCCGTCCGGCCACCATCCTTGATCGAGCGGGCCATGTTGAAAGAGGAATTTTCCATTCAGCAACATTCGTGTGATCCCGTTTTCGTCTTTTCCGAGAGATACTTCTCGCATTGCAAAGTAAGCATCGACTTCATCGACGACTTTTCCTTCGGATTCGAGTGTCAATTTTAAGTCGTACAAATAGGGAGTTTCAGGGGTCCACGGCATCACCGGAGAGACAGGGAGAACTATTTTCACCGATGTTTTTCCAATTGATGTTGTTTTAATCGGCCCACTTGCTGCTTCTGTTTGTGAGTACACATTCGATGCGGCGACAGAAATCGAATTGTCTGTTCGTTTTTCGACTTTTTTCTCGTCTTTGAACGTGGCAACTGCGTTCAGATGCACAGCATTCGAAGCAGTAGTACATACATCTGCTTCGATGACGATATTACCATCCAAATTCGGGGTCAATTTGATACTGGAAATGTCCAAATAGCTTTTTGGAGAAACGGGTTCGATCCAGACGGTCTGCCAAATTCCAGTGACTGGTGTATACCAAATACCGTGCGGATTCCGAATTTGCTTTCCGCGCGGCTGATAACTCGAATCAGTCGGGTCCCAAACGGAGACCACGAGTTCATTTTCTCCGTCCCAATTCAGGTTTTTGAGAAATAGTGGATGACTTATAGTAAATGGGGCAAATCCACCAGTGTGTTCGAAAATCTTTTCGCCATTCAGATAAACAGTTGCTTCCCAGTCAACTGCGCCAAAATGGAGGAGCATTGCTTTTTCTTTCCACTCTTTTGGAATGGTGAATGTTCGTTGATACCACAGTCGTTTTTCGGGGCCGACTGTTTTTCCGACTCCTGAAAGGGCGGATTCGATTGGATATGGAACCAAAATTTTTCCGTCCCAGTGTTCGGGTTTTGGTGCATCTTTGTCAGTGATGGCATAATTCCAGAGACCATTTAGATTTTGCCATGAATTACGGACAAATTGTGGCCGAGGATATTCAGGGAGTGGACATTTCGGATCGACATCTTTGGCAAATCGAGTGACCATTTTATCCCCGACAATTTTCCACTCGGCATCACTGTCGGCGCATACACTGCTGACAAAAAAAACTGCGATGATGCTGGAAACCAGCACGAAACATAATGGAAAGCAACTGTTTTTGATCATAATTGATAAGCGGTTTTAGGTGAATTGAATGAAAAAACATCCCTGCATTATTGCAAAACGGTTTGTTAAAAAACAAATTTAATAACAAATGTAATAAACAAACCAGATTCAATCATGTTGATTGTAATTGAATCCGTTTGCATGTGCAAGTCGTGTGTGTAAATAACTTGGAAGCCGATTGTATTATAGTGTTGATTGTATTATAGTGTTGATTGTATTATAGTGTCGGTCGTATTATAGTGTCGGTCGTATTATAGTGTCGGTCGTATTATAGTGTTGGTCGTGTCAATTTGCAGTTGCGGCGAGTGCCTGATTTATGTCTGCAATAATGTCGCTAATATCTTCGAGTCCGACACTGATGCGAATGAAGTCATCAGAAATTCCCGCGGCAGTCAATTCGGAATCAGAAAGCTGACTGTGAGTCGTTGTTGCCGGATGAATGACCAGTGTGCGCACATCACATATATTGGCGAGGTGATATGCCATTTTGACCGATTCGATGAATTTTTTTCCTGATTCTCGGCCTCCTTTAATTCCAAATCCGATGACACATCCGGTCCCTTTTGGCATATATTTTTGGGCAAGTTTGTGATCTGGATGCGATGACAAACCGGGATAATTGACCCAGTTGACAAGAGGATGTTGTTCGAGAAACTGAGCGAGAGCGAGTGCGTTTTCCGAATGTTTTGGAGCACGCAGTGAAAGCGTTTCGAGTCCCTGAATCATCAAAAACGAGTTTGTTGGACTGATACATCCGCCGAGATCACGAAGCCAGTGTGTTCGACATGTAATAATGTAACACAAATTCCCGAATGCTTTTGCAAAAATTTTGCCATGATAAGACGGATCAGGAAGTTGGAACTGCGGCCACATTTCCGGTCGGTCATTCCAATCGAATTTTCCTGAATCGACGATGACACCTCCCATCGAATTGGCGTGCCCACCGACCATTTTTGTTGCGCTGTAAATAACAATGTCGGCTCCGTGTTCAATGGGACGAAACAAAACCGGTGTCAAAACGGTGTTATCGCAAATCACAGGAACGCCATTTTTGTGTGCAATTTCGGCGATGCTCTCATAATCGAGTATTTCATTTTTAGGATTTGCGACCGCTTCATAATAAAC
This sequence comes from Thermoguttaceae bacterium, assembly GCA_051649005.1. Lineage (GTDB taxonomy): Bacteria > Planctomycetota > Planctomycetia > Pirellulales > Thermoguttaceae > WRKP01. The sequence goes on from JBOFGF010000036.1 coordinate 10,165, forward strand.
GGCTCTTGTTTCTGGACGAAAAGCAGCCTCCAAATCCGCTTTGTTTTTCATGTCCACAAATGTAACAGAAATTCCGAGTCGTTTCATCGTGTTTTTGAAAAGACAGACAGTGCCTCCATACAAAGAGGAAGATGCGATAAAATGTTCGCCTGAATGAACCAAATTAGCTATTGCAACAAAAATCGCTTGTTGTCCACTGGAAAAGGCGACTGCTCCGACTCCGCCGTCCAGTGCTGCCATTCGCTGCTCAAAAACATCAGTAGTCGGATTTTGCAGTCGAGTATAAATCCAGCCAAATTCTTCTAATTTGAACAATTTTGATGCGTGTTCTGTATTTTTGTACAAATAAGCAGTTGTTTGGTGAATCGGAACAGTACACGATCCTGTTTCTGGATCGCCATGAAAACCTGCATGAATCGCTGATGTGGCCAGTTGCATTTGTATATCTCCTGAAATGTTGAAATGAAAATGTTTTAACTAAATAATTGTAACTAAATGTTATTAGTGAGTGAAAAAAATTAAAATGGAAATGATTTTTGTTGTTCAGATGCTATTTGAGCACGTCTGTTTTTCGATTTGCGACGTGATCGTTAATTTTTGCGCACCGGCAATTTGCTTTTCGAGTCCTTCCATTCTTGAAACGATTTTACCGACATATTGCTTGATTTCAGCAGGAAGCCTTGTTGTGAAACAACAGCTTTCTACGAAAGCTGGCTAAACACCCAATTTTGTGCCGTTTTCGGTAAATTATTGTTTCGAGTTCGTTTTTTCTTCGACAACATCAATGATGTGACTCAGCATTTTTTGAGATACTTCCGGTTCCGATTCGCTTAGATTATATCGATCATAAATCTGTTGTACTTGTTTGCCACGCAAAAGAATGCCGAAAGAATCGAAATTCGATTCGAGTGACGAGGCAGCATTTTCCCGTAATTCCATCGAAAACAGTGAGTTTGCAACAATTTGGAACAACGCATTTTGCATAGTCGCAGTTGGAACGAAAGCCGCCGCTTTCATGGCAGAAACCATTCGAGCATCGCTCAAAAAAGCATCCAACAAAACCGATTCTAATTCGTCAAATTGCCCGATTTTGTTACTTTTTTGATTTGTGGCAAGAATATCACGAATCCATTCAAGCGATTTATTTGCCTGCTCTAAACGAATGTTCGTTGGAACCGGATCGAATCCAGTCGTTTGAAAAAGGTTTTCGCGGAGCACTCGGGCGGCTGTGTCCGTTTGAATGCGTGGATATTTTTGAGACAATGATGTAACAAACGGAGCATCATATTGTATTCGCTCAGATTTTTCGATTGCATGGCGAGACTTTTGATTTATCGGCAAATCAAGAACTGAGTCATCGAGCACGGCAATTGGAATTTCCGCTGTTCGTGGATCGCTTCGCATTTCTTGTACAAAAATATCGACTGGCGGGTGTGAACAGAGTTGATCAATTATGACCATTTCCACGTCCGGCGAGGCAGCCGCCAATTGCATTGCTTCTCGACTTTTTGTTACAGCATCTCCTTTGTATTCAAATTGATTGAAAAGTCCCGCCGTTAAAAGTGCCTGCGTCTCTTTCGGATGGGCCGAAACAACACGTCCCAGTCCATCTGATTTGGCAAACCATATTAGTGTATCTTTCACGAAGCTGGAACCGATGTACGAAAAATCAGGAGATTCAGACTTGATGAGTTTCATGATCGCTTCCAGTGCAGCAAATCTAACACGTCGGTCTTTCGCCATTGTTGCTTTGACGAGAGTTCGTGGTTTTCCATCGTTAGATTTCAGGAGCGTTTCTGCGTCCCATTTTTCAGCCAAAATCAATGCTGCTATTTGTGCGGCGGCACTGTGTTCAATTTTGGAATGTCCAGTGGAAATGCCGTCTTCGATAATCCGTTCCAAAAGTGAAAATTGGACATTTTGCACCGCAGATTCGAGCTGTTTATATTTTTGTGCAAAAGGTTCATCGCGTCCATTTGAATGTCCGACTCGATCAAACAGAGTGAAAAGCCGAAGTCGTTGAAGTTCTTTGTTGTTCGGAAAAATATCGTGTGCCTGTTTTGCATACAACTCCGCAAAATATCTGAATGTTTGTGGGACGTTCATGCGAATCGGTTTTGGGGATTTTTCGTTTTCGTCCCAAATCCAAGAAGATACATCATTATCTAAATCGACTTGCAGTGGAACATTTCGATCCATATATTCTTGTGCCAAATGAACCAATATCAGAGCCGATTTTTCCGCTTGATCTTTTTTACGTTTCTGAAAATCAGATGTATTTAGTAAGTCGGATGGTTTTTCGGAAGATTTAGATTCCGACTTTGTTATGTTTTTTTCTGGGAAAGCAAATTGAATTATTTCAGCTTTCACAGCATCGGAAAGAGACGAATTTTCAGCGAATGCCAGTGGATAAAAAACAAATTTTTCTGATGGCGAAAGTACGGCATTCAAACCGCGTGTCACCGGAACTATCAGTTTTTCATCATCACTTTGCAAACACGCAATTAATGCCTGTTTTGCTTCCGGTCCGAGTGCAAGAATGATGGCAACAAGATCATCGGATTCCTTTTCGTTTTCAATAGTGGGCAATTTTGCGATGAGCTGAACAATTGAAACACGATCTCCTTTCCACAAAACCGAAAGAGATTCGAGTGATTCGGAAGACACTGAGCCATCTTCATTAAATCCGGTCCAGTCGGAAATCGCCTCGTCTATTCTATTGGTGTCAGTCCAATGTTTTTTGGCCTCTGTGAAAATTTTCAGCGCGACCAATTGTCCTCTCGGCGCAAATCGCTTGTCGCTTGCTAACTGCATCAGACGTTTTGCGCCGATTGTTTCCGCAATTCTGGCATATTCGGCGGGAGTTGTCTCCTTTTCCAAAAATGACCGCAAATAATATCGGACCAAACTGGGACGACCCGACTCGATCAAACGAGTTGCGACTCGCATATAATCGGATGCTGATTCAAGTGGGTCGATCAAAACAATGCGTTCAATTGGAAGGAGCGATTCATTCATCCATTTTGTTGCTCCCTGTTTCACACGATTCGTCGAATCAGACGCTCCTGAATCGAGCATCTCTTTTTGTTCCAAAAAAGAATTAAGCATTTCAGAGCCGAGTCGTTCTTCAATTTCAAAACATTCTTCTGGAGTCGGCTGCAAATAGGAGAACATTTCACGGAGTCGTCTCGAAAGATCGTATTCTTGTTGCTCTTGCAATATCGCCGCGCTCTGCATCAATTCTAGTGGATGAGTCTGTTTCCTGTATTCGATGGAAGAGACCTTCTGCCGATTTGGCAAGTCGATCTTGCTGAACCATTTCAGTGCTTCCTGCGATTTATCGAGCAGAGCCATCTGTTCTGATTTTGTCAGAGCAAATGGTGACTGCGCGACAAGAATCGACGCAGAAAAAAAAGATGTTCCAATAAAAGGGCCAATAAAAAATCCGAAAATCACCAAAAAAAGAACAAGAATATTTCTGAACATTGTCATTGAAAAATGGATGTTTGTTTCAAAAAAATACAGCAGAAAAATACAGCAGAATGTCAAAATAGAACATTGTGCCCAGATTCATAAAAACCGACTTCGACTATTTTACACAATTTGCCACAAACAATCGACATGCACCCAATAATCTGTAACAATCCAAATACATCACCGATATTCCGATATTTATATTTATGGAGCAGCATTTTATGGAGCAGCGACACTTTCGCCCCCAGCAATCGAGCCAAGTGCCCCCCAAACTCCAAATGGACTGATCCCAGTTGGATCGCCTTTCGTACTTGCATCCCAATTTTCCATTCCTGTCGTCGAAGCATTGATCGTTTCGGAAATAAAATGAACCGAGCCATCGCCATAAACGGCATTGACTCCGCCGGAATGATAACTCGATGTCGCAGTGATGCCACTGCCATGTCCCGAATGTCCGGCAGTTGGTTCTTCGGTGCATGAGGGGGAATTGGGGGGAAGTACTGTTTGAAACATCGAATATCTCGGAGCACCGTGTCCCCAAACTTGGCCGCGTGTAAAAGGAGTGACTGTTCCTGTTAGCTGAGTTGGGTTAGTCGGATTGACACCGCGCGCTTTGCAATCATTGACGGGGCCTTTTGCAGTCGACATATTTGCAATACCTCCTTTAATACGTTGGTCCGAAGCCCGTGTTCCAACAGCTGCTTCAGAAAATGCGACAACATTCGACGATCCATCAGACAACGACGCAAATGTATTCGTTTTGACACCCGGATAGTTAGTATCAGTCGGGTCAGCAACATATCCATAACTACCAGGAAAAAAGCCACGTCTATTATACGCATTTTCGTAAGAAAGTATGATAATATCACCTGCACTTCCCTGATAGGAAGCGGTTTGCACATTGCCCATGTGCGACGCTTTTCCGGCTGCGCTGTCAGACGGACAAGCAATTGTTGGAATGCGCACATTTTGATAGAAACCGTTTTGTGGACTGGTTCGCCATTCATCAGCCACTACAAGGTCATAAATTGCACCTTGTTCAAAATATGGGAGCATTGCCACATAAAAGCTGAAAATTCCCCATCCCCGCGTGTCACCTGTGCGGGAAGTTCCTGTTCGACATGGTGGGAATGAACCGACTGTGTCGTGATAGTTGTGCAGTGCGACTCCTAATTGCTTCAAGTGATTTGTACACTGCATTCTTCTGGCGGCTTCTCGGGCAGCTTGCACGGCGGGAAGAAGCAGGGCGATCAAAACGCCGATGATGGCAATGACGACCAGAAGTTCAACGAGAGTAAAAGCCGCAAAAAAACGGCGGCGATTTGCGAAGGACCGCGAACAAAGTTCTCGGCTCAAATTGCCCTCCCCACCTATTTCAACATTTGCCAAAACACTTGCAGCAGTATTCTGGCAGAGTTTTGCAGTAAAATTTGTTTTCATTTTCAATTTCCTTTCATTGGAAAAAAATAATCGTTTGAAAAAATAAAAATATATTTCTCACTTTTGGAGAACGTCGCCGCCGACATCAAAATTCTCGTGGTTTGAAATCGAGTTGATTCGTGATCGCGGCACTCGAACCAGTCGCAAGAATCGTGAAAAGTCCCTTTTTGGCCGCAAATGTCGACGAATCGTCTGCTTCTCGCAAAAAAGCGACTGCCC
>JBOFGF010000037.1:0-3079 GCA_051649005.1 Thermoguttaceae bacterium
AAAAGGACTTGCCGACATTATTCGTGTACTCGGAACCGAAAAAATTCCGCGACTTCGTCTTGGAATTGGAAATCCGCCCGGTCGAATGGATGCCGCCGATTTCGTCCTAATGAATTTTACAGAAAAAGAACAAACGGAAATGGCCATTTCCGTCAAAGAAACGGCAGATGCCGTTTTGTGCTGGGCCACTTCGGGTATATCCGAAGCAATGAATCGATACAATAGTCAATCCCGCGAATGATGGTGTGTTGATACTTACAATATCATCCACATCCCACTGTTTTTCACGTTTACTCAAAGAATAAACTCGAATGGGCTTCGATCAAAGACGCAGATGTGGCGACTCTGATCTTCCCGCATTTTTCGAACCAAAACCCGATAATTATGGCACAATACGTTTATGAAGGGTTGTTTATTTTCAATTCCGACATTTATGCAAAGGGACCCGATGATGTCTCCGCACAAGTGACCGACATCATTGAACAAAATGGGGGCGAAGTGCTCCTCAGTCGTCTCTGGGACGAGCGAAAGTTGGCGTATCAGATCAAAGGACACAGACGCGGAACTTATTGGCTCTCCTATTTCAAAGTCGATTCATTGAATATCAAAGAACTCACTCGTCGTTTCCAACTGAGCGACAGTGTTATCCGTTTTCTTTTCCTCCGAGTCGATCCCCGACTGGTCGAAACACTCGTCGAACATGCACGAGCAGGAAACTTCCATACTGGTGAACAAACCACCGAAACTGCTCTGGAACAAATAGAAATTTTTGATGAATTAGATGATATAGATGATGGTGTCATAGTGTGATCGTTTATATCGTAAACAGTAACAAGAACAAAATTGGGTTTTTCGCCCGCCTTCGCAAATACACCATTTCAGAAACAACATAACTGCTGGCTGAGTATGTCGATAACTGACAATCAGCCGGAGACGGTTTTTGCGAGTTGGGGATGTTGTTGCCCCGGATATGTCTTACTTTTTCCATTGACTATTTATTAAGATGGCAAGTTTTAATCGCGTCGTTTTGGTCGGAAATCTGACTCGTGATCCAGAGTTGCGATATTTATCATCTGGAACGCCAGTGACTGATATTGGACTTGCAGTGAATGACCGCCGTAAAAGTCAGACGGGTGAGTGGATCGAAGAAACCACTTTTGTCGATGTAACTCTCTGGTCTCGACAGGCTGAAATTGCGTCCGAATATCTCTCGAAAGGTTCGCCCGCTCTGATCGAAGGACGGCTCAAACTTGAATCGTGGGAAGCAGATGGACAAAAACGCTCCAAACTTAAAGTAGTTGGAGATCGCGTTGTACTCCTGTCCTCTCGCGGAGAAGGTGGCACGACCGGAAGACCCACATCAGCACCTGCATCAGCATCTGCTGGCCGATCAGCACCGCCATCACAGCAAGATTATTACGACGCTCCCCCAGACATGGGAGATGTCCCATTTTAATATATTTTCGTCCCATGTTCGAGGCGGGTTTTGTCCCTGCGCTCCCGCGTCGCCTTATTTCACATCCAATATATCAAACAAAAAAATGAAGACAGTCATACGAAACAAACAGGCTCGTTTGCGTCGCCGCTCAAATAAAAGATTGCCACTCGGTCCCAGTGGCGGTGTTCAACTGATGTTGATCCAAACAGTCGATCCGCTCGGAAAACAGGGTGATATCGTCGAAGTCAGACCCGGATATGCAAATAACTTCCTGATTCCACAGGGACTTGCGACGATTGCGACTGACCATCACAAAAGAATGGTCGAAAAACATCGCGCAAAATTGGCCGAAATTCAGAAAAAACGCCTCACTGGACTACAAAAACTTGCTGATGAAATTCGTACAAAACGTGTTTCAATTGAGGCTCGTGCGAATGAAGAAGGGCACTTGTATGGCTCCGTTGGACCAGATGAAATTGTGAAGGCACTTAGAAGCGAAGGACTTGTTTTGACCGCCGATCAAGTCCGGCTTTCCGGTCCAATCAAGGAATTGGCTTTGTACACAGTCAAAATTTACCTCGGACACGGCATCGAAAGTGAATTGAAAGTTTGGGTTGTCCCGGCAGTCAGCGATAAATAATGTGTTGTTGGCGGCGGATTTTGTACTGCCGCCTCCATTTGTTTAACCCGGTTTTGTTGAAAGCGGTTGTTTTTTCGCTTTTTCCAATATGTCCACTGCATCTTCGCCACTTGGCGTTTGTGTTGAAGCCGCGCAGGCGGCAGGGAAAATTTTACGCGAATTACTCGGAACTATTTCAGTCCGCCATAAAAAGAATCGGTTTGATTTAGTTACTGAAGCGGATGTTTCTGCACAAAAAGCGATTGAATCGATTCTTCTTGGCGAGTTTCCCGATTATCGTTTTTTGGGCGAGGAAACGGCGATTTCTGGAGGTGGTCTTGCTGCCGTTCAGGGAACAAGTCCATTTTGCTGGGTGGTTGATCCACTGGATGGAACGACAAATTATGTGCATGGTTTCCCTTTTTTTTGTACATCAATTGCATTGCTGCATGAAACGGATGTCATTTGCGGTGTTATTTACAATCCTTTGATGGATGAAATGTACACTGCGGAGTTGGGAGGCGGAGCATTTTTGAATGGGAACAAGATGGCTGTTTCTGAAAATGAGACATTGGAAACATCGCTTGTTTCGGTGAGTTTCCCGACGGAAACTAGGTCAGACTCACCTGATTTGCAATCATTTTTGCGAGTAATACCGAGGGCGCAGGCGATTCGTCGCACTGGTTCGACAGCATTAAATTTAGCGTATGTTGCATCGGGTCGATTTGACGCATCGTGGTCATTGCAGTGTCATCCGTGGGACATTGCAGCGGGAGTGATTTTAGTAACAGAGTCAGGCGGAGTGGCGAGATCACCGGACGGCGGTATTTTTTCGTACAACGATCCATCACCGGTGAGTGCGGCGGCGAATGAAAAATTATTTGCCGAGGTGCAAAAAATTGCGTTTTCCGATTTGACGAGTCGTGGACGCGGCGAGTCGGTGCGCGGCGAGCCGCCAACGTAAGTTGGCGGGTTTGTTCGGCGAGCCGGGGCGAATTTAGGCGAGCCGCCGGCGGTTGTTC
>JBOFGF010000038.1:0-2836 GCA_051649005.1 Thermoguttaceae bacterium
GACATAATTTTGCACGAAATCGGTGAACAGGACGACCCGACTGAACATATTCTTGAAGAACGTGTCGAAGATATTGCCGGGCTTGTCGTCTTGCTTTTTATCTTGGTCGTCGGCGTGCTTTTCGGCTTCGGTTGTCGTGCGGACTCGTTTCATGGACATATTTTACCAGAAATGACGTGAAATTGCAAGACGGCAATTTGCTTTTTGCGATGCCATTTTGGTTGATTCAATGCCGGTGCTCACGCACCGGCTCGAAGCACAACAATCCCAGCGGGATTGAATAATGGTAGCCCCGTGTGAGGCACAGTATCTAATTATACTGGCGCCGAAACACGGGGGAACGTGTCGCAAAAAATGTAACAGTCCCGTAGCGGGTTCTGTTATGGTAAACGCAGCAGTGACCATAACGCAACTCCTAACGGAGTTGGGATGTTATATGCAATTCACTTGCTACCATAACGTAACGCCGACGGCGTTCAGGGACAACAAAACCCGCCAACTTACGTTGGCGGCTCGCCTAACAAATGCCGGTGCTTACGCACCGGCTCGCCAAAAGAAACAGCCGCTTTCTACGAAAACCGGCTAAACAGCTACGAAAGCGGGATAAACTTCCTATTTTCACGGCAAATAACGTGTACTCGCCCCAGCGAGTGCCCCCTGAAGGACTCGAACCTTCGACCCACGGATTAAGAGTCCGTTGCTCTACCAACTGAGCTAAAGGGGCAACAAAAAAAGATCAAAACTACTAATCAAAGCAGTTTTTGTGAAACATTTTGTGAAATAACAGAACAACAGCTTTCTACGAAAGCTGGCTAAACTGAACTATCATTCTATCTCGACTGGCATTATTCCGCAAGTGGGACCATCGTTCAAACAAGTACACAGCAAATCATTGTTTTCCTTGAATTTCGAGAACCCTGCGAATGAAAGGATCATTCAAATTGCTCGAAACTGTTCGGGAAGGATTCACCTGAAAACGACCATTTATTGGACGAGCAACCGTGTACGTGTTTTCCGACTCGATTAAAATATGCGGAGTTACGCCGACTCCACTATATGGAAGACCATCAGGTGAGTAAAATTTTTCCACCGTCAAACGAAGCCCGACACGCGGAGATGATGGGTCACCATATCTGACGGGTAAAATGGCCTGAATCGTTCCTTTTCCGTAACTTCGCTTTCCAACAATAAGACCCCGTTTATGGTCTCGAATTGCACCAGCAACGATTTCAGACGCACTGGCACTTTCTTCGTCGATTAAAACGATCAATTCTCCCGACCATGCCACTTGTTCAGTCGCCTGATATGGTACATCAATTCCGGCTTGTCGTCCCCGCGTTCTTACAATCGGGCCACTTTCAATGAAAAGGTTTGCAACTTCGACACCGACTTGTAGAAGACCGCCTGGATTCCGTCGTAAGTCCATGACCAGACATTCCATTCCGCTCTGTTGTAAGTTCAAAATTGCTTGTTTCAATTCGGTCGCCGTTTTCGTTTGGAATCCAGTCAATTTGACATATCCGAGAGTGTCATTCAACATACGCACATCTTCGACGCTCGGCACTTCCATCTGTCTTCGAGTGATTCGGAGAGTTCGGGACACCAAATCCCCCTGCGACAAAACCTGCAAAGTAGTAGTTGTTCCTTCTGGTCCCTGCAATAAGTTTGCGGCACTGTCGGTGTCTCGTCCTTTTGTCGAGAGGCCATCGACGGATAAAATACGGTCGCCGTCTCGCAGTCCTCCTTCTGCTGCGGGACTTCCCTGAATCACTCGGACAATCAAAAGTGATTCCCGATCAGATCGCAGTTCGACTCCTAAACCGACAAGATTTCCTGAAATCATGGAAAATTGATCGCTCAACTGGCTGGGAGTCAAATACGCAGTATATGGATCAAGTGCGTTTACAATTCCGCATAAAAATTCCATAACAAAAGCGACGGGATTCACTCCTGCTTGTTTTTGTGCAATTTCGGCCAGACCCAACATTCCATTTTTCAGGTCTTCGCGGTTTCGTATTTCCCATTTATCAGCCGTTTGAATCATTTGTTCGCGCAAGTCATCCATTTTTCGTGCAATAGTGGCCTGATTACGCGCATTTGCTGCATTTACTGTTTTTGTGTTGTTGAGGTTGTTGTTGACGTTATTATTGACGATATTGCTGACGTTATTATTGGCGTTATTTGTATTATTTCCTATTTGACTTCCATTTTTTTCTTGGAAAGCAGGGTCAGTGAGTGCAATTGTCAAATCTTCGACACCATGTCGAAACATTTCGTCCCAGTGTGGTGGATCGACATAATCTTGTTGTATGTGTGTCAGAATTCTGTCGTACAAGCCGAGCGTTTCAGGAAAAGTGGCGGTCTGAATCATTTTCAGATAGCTTGTGTCGTGATAACGTCGATTAACGTCAAAGTGAAAACGAGCGATTCGAAACCTCTGGGCAAGAATTTCATCGCCTCGAAAAGTTCTCAGCGCGGCTTCATAATGTGAAAGGACATCTGCCCACCGCAATTCCGCTTCGAGTTCGCGTCCATGTTGAAGAACGAGATCGAGTTCTTCTGGATTAACAGGAAGTGGGAGTGGGAGAGGCACAATTGACGATGGGGATGTCTTAATTGGAAGTACCAACGGACTCAAACGAGAGTCAGTCGAGAGTGAATTATCGTTCCCGACAGTCGTTTTGTGAAAAGTGGCTTCAAAAGGGAACAAATTTGACGAATAAGCTGATTCGGACGTGCCGGGGGGGAGTGGCACGACCGAATCATTGCTGCGAGGAAGAACGGGATGTGTGAATTGAGCACCCGACTGCGCTGAAATTTGCGCAGTCATTACAAT
>JBOFGF010000039.1:0-9707 GCA_051649005.1 Thermoguttaceae bacterium
TTCCTTTGTCGGCGAATTTTTTTCTCCAAACGTCGTACCAGAAATAGGCCGAGACGAGTCCCCAAATTCCGGCGATGATCGTCAAACCGACGGAAACCAAGAGTCCGGCATCTTGTCCGCGTAAACCGTATTCGTCAAAAGTATATTTGGAAAAATAGACGGACGACCAGACTGTTCCCGATGCGGAGACGAGTGAGAGGAGGAGCGCGTTCATCTGCGAGCGGAGCCGCGTTGTCCAGAAGAGTCCCCATGCCGCCGGAAAAAGAATGAGACACGCATACGCGGCGAGACCTTTTTGGACGAGTTCCGGCCAGTCAGGAATCGTGTAAGACGAATTCGTGCAAAAATAGGTCCACGGGATCGTTTCGAGGAGCATGAGACCGAGAAACGCCGTCGCACCGACGAAAAGCCACGTCACTTTTCCGGCGAAGAGCGAGAACCGCGAGATGGGGAGTCCCCGCAAAAATGGGAACGTCTTTTCTTCGTGTTCGTTACAAAAAAGCACCGCCGCCGATCCGGTCGCATAAAGTGCGGAAATGACAAAGGCAATGCCGAACAAAGCCCCCGAGTCGAGACCCCGTTTGCTTCCAAACGGTTCGACGGTCGCCCAGATGACGGCGATGAATTGCAAGAGCATCACAAAGAGAAACAGGGTCGCGAAGAAGGGGAATTGCTGCCGAAATTCCTTCCAAAAAATCGCACGAAAAGGTGTCATGGGAATGAATGTCGGTGCGTGAACACCGAGAGTAAAAGGTCAAAATGGGCGGGCAATCATGTATTTTGCGTGATGACGTGATTTACTGCATATACGCGACGAAAATTTCTTCGAGCGACGGAGTTTTGATTTCATGGCGGACGACGGCTTCCTGAGAGGCGATAATCGCGGCGGCATCTTTCGAGAGGTTTCGACCAAGTGATTGCACGTCTCGACCGCTCCGCTTTTCCGAAACGATTTCTCCGAATGGAGCGACAAACGGCGAATCTTCGTTTTTCAGCGTCGCCGTGATAACCTGCGTTGTTTGTTTCAGATGTTCGAGCGATTCGACGACACGCAGTTCGCTCTTTTTCATGATGGCCACTGTGTCGGCGACGCGCTCGACTTCGTTCATTTGATGACTCGACAGAAAAACGCTCTTTCCTGTCGCCGCCCGTTCGACCATGCTTTCGAGGAAATCACGTCGCACCAGCGGATCGAGACCCGATGTCGGCTCATCGAGTATCAGCAGTTCCGGGTCGTTCGCCAGTGCAAGTGAGAGCGAGACCTGCGCCTTCATTCCTTTCGAGAGGGCGCGAATTTTTGTGCCGAAAGGGAGTTTATACATCTCGACTTGCCGGCAATACTCGTTCCAAAAACCGCTCGGATAAAAGGCGGCGGCGAATCGACCGATTTCGGCGACTGTCATCCAGTCGTACAAAACGGGCTGTTCGGGGACGTATCCAATTTTTCGCCGGATTGCCAGATCGTCTCGCACGCTGTCAAGTCCCAAAACGTGCGACTCGCCGCGATCTGGATCGACGAGACCGAGCATGATTCGGATGCTCGTCGTCTTTCCGGCTCCATTTTCGCCGAGCAGTGCGAAGACCGTTCCCGGTTCCACCTCGAACGAAACATTGTTGAGGGCGATATTGTGCCCAAATCGTTTGCTGACATTTTTGAGTTGCAAAATGGACATGGCAGAAAAATTGAGAATTGAGAATGGGGAAAGAAAATGGAGAATGGGGGAAAAAATGAGGATCAAAACACGAAATGTCTGGGGGTGCGTCGTTCGATGTTTGCCGCACATCATTCTTGTTTCACGATTTCGTCGATTTCGAGTTCGGAAAGTCCGCTCCGTCGTGCGTCGTCGAGAAATTGTCGGAACCGCGTTTGAAAAATTTCGAGTCGCTGGATGCGGCATTTTTGTGGGGCGTTTGGAGCGACGGCGAGTCCCGTTCCCCGTTTTGCGAAGACGACGGCATCGTCCTGAAGAGTTCGATAAGCGCGGGCGACGGTGTTCGGATTGATGGCCAAATCGCGTGCCAGATCGCGCACCGAGGGAATCAACTCGTTCGGGGCGATTCCTCCTGCGGCGACGGCAAACTTGATTCCTCGGACGATCTGTTCGTAAATCGGCAAAGGCGATGTAAAATCGAGATGGAAAAACATGACAAACCCCTTCAAAAAACTTGAGACGAAACACTGTTCTATTTCACTATAACACTAGAGCGATTTTTTGTCAAGAGTATTGCCGGAATTTTTAGAGGCGGCGTTTAGACCCAACAAAACAAACGCCGAACAAATACCGGTGCTCACGCACCGGCTCGAAACGCCGAACAAATGCCGGTGCTCACGCACCGGCTCGAAACGCTTTTTTCTTTTGTGTCAAAAAAATGCAAATATTTTTGTCGCAAAAAGAAGACTTTTAGGTATACATGAAGTGTATCCAGTGTGCGTAATTAAACTTTCATAGTGAATTTCAAAAATTAACAGTATATGGCATTAATTGATCGTGTTTCTTTTGCGGGCGAGACTGGTGTTTTAGCTTGGAAGTTTCCATCTGACTCTTTGTCGACTGGCACTCAAGTTATTGTTAATCAAAATCAGGAAGCTGTACTCTATAAAGGCGGTCAGGCGTTGGATGTACTCAAACCTGGAACTCATTCACTGAGTACCGGCAATATCCCAATTCTTGCAAATATCGTAAATCTACCTTATGGTGGTAAAACACCGTTCACAGCTGAAGTATGGTACGTTGACAAAGCTGTGCATCGTGACCTAAACTGGGGAACCAAGATACCGATTCCTATTCGTGATACTGAAACCAAATTGCCTTTGAGTTTACGAGCTTTCGGAAAATGGGGCATGAGAGTCGAAGATTCAAGGTCTTTTTTGACTCAAATTGTGGGCACGCAGAGGATGTGGGACACTGCTCAAATTCACTCTTATTTCATTGGGGAAATATGCCAACGTCTGACGACCGTACTTTCCTCAAAAATGAAAACAACGTCGTTCATGGAAATCGGTTCAGACTTGAACGAAATAGCCGAGGCGACAAAATCCGCCATTGTAGCTGAGTTTGCACGATTTGGCCTTGAAATTATCAATTTCAACGTGATAAGCGTCAATATCCCTGACAGTGAACAGGCACAACTCAATGACATTCTTTCCTCTGGCAAAAAAGAAGCGTATCGAGTGCAGAACATCGTAAGTGCAAATAACATGAGTGCATACGCCCAAATCCGATCTTTGGATGCTCTGGAAAGTGCGGCAAGTAACGAAGGCGGAGCAGTTGGTGGAATTATGGGAGCAGGTTTGGGCATGGGACTGGGAATGGGTATCGGGATTCCTGCCGGACAACAACTCGGACAACAGTTTCAGGTCCCAACACAACCTAATACTGCACAACCGACACAAGCTGCGGACCCGATTGCAAAACTTGACACTTTCAAAAAAATGTTAGATGCAGGGTTGATCAGCCAAGAAGACTACGAAGTGAGAAAACAAGCAATTCTGGATACTATGTAGTATTTGATTCTGTTCACTAAAAACCACTTACGACTTTATTTTGAGCAAGGAACTGTACCAGATGGACATTATGATAAACTTACGACGTTATTACTTTCCACTTTTTCTTTTATACGCTTTGATTTCTGGGGCAATCATTGCAGTTGGATTTATTCTTTTTCCAGAGAATCGTTCACATGCTTTTGCAGTAGCCCTTTTTACGGTGGAATTGCTGCTTGCAATGCCTTTTCTCGCCTTTTCCGGCTTTGTGATAAAAAGCAAGCAGACCGGTTACGGTTATCGCATCGGCGGAGTTCTTCCACTACTACAGGTTGTCGTTTTGTCTTATGTCGTACTAATGATTGGACTATTGTTTTGCAATCTTTTTATTTACGACTTAGGCTCCGCGTACTTGATACTACAAATTGTGTTGACATCTGTTTGTATGGGATTTGCGGTTGTACTTCAAATTGTCGTTGCTGGTGCGGAACAAGGAACGGAAGTTTTTTCAAAATCTGCGCTGTCTCCAGAAATGCTTGTCACAATGCTGAAAGCGGCGGAAATGAAACGCGCAGGACAACAATCCGATCAGAACCTTGTAAATTCTCTTGTTGAACTTCGGGAGGCAATTGCGTACAAACTACCGTCTGTTGGTGCCATTACTGCTAACACTCGTTATAAAATTTTAGCGGAAAATGTTCGTAATCTTATTGATCGACTTGCATCTCCTGTTGTTGATGGCGATTATGACAGCAGTATTATCCAAACAATTCGTTTTCTAAAGAGTGAGATTGTTCTTATACAAAGTGAATTACAATAGTGTTGTGATTTCAGGCAATTTGTATTTTCCACCATTAGTTTTATTTTTCTAAAATCGGTTCAATCATGAATTTCAAATGTCAAAATTGCGGCTCTCCTCTCGTAGTTGAGGAAGGACAAGACCGTATTACTTGTAGTTTTTGCCAGTCTGTTAATCTTGCCACCGTCAAACCTGATGGAACTATTTCGCTGTCGTTGGTCGAAAAAATGGCGCAGGGTGTAAAAGATATTGATGCGAAAGCTGACCGACTCCTATCGGGGCAAGATGAAGCTTTACTTCATGCAAAGCAGATGAAACAGATGACCGCTGCGGGACATTTGCTAACCACAACGGTAAACGAATACAACCATTTTATACAAAATGAATTCAAATCTAGGATGGTAATTTTAGAAGAGGAAAAAAATAAGGTTGGCTTATTTAACGGAGGATGTGGTTGCGGATTAACGGTACTTGCTGTGATTATCATCGGTCCGATTGTCGCTAGTATTTTTTCGCAGGTTAGCGAGGGGGTTTCAATGATTGCCGCCATACTTGCCATTGCTGCCGTAATTGCATGTGTCATGAACGCTGCAAAAATGAAACGAAAAGATATCCAAGAAAAAATGGATACACTCATAAGTAAAAAGAAGGATTACGAAACAAGTATCAACGATCTAAAGCAAAAGATGGAGTGCGACTAATCAGCTGGTCTCGTTCATCTCAAGTAACAGTAAGAATTTTTTGTGTAAGGTTTGTCCCTAGTAACATTAGTCTTTTAATGGAAGGAAAAAATGAGAACAATAGGAAATATTTTATGGCACTTTCCCTGTTTTGGATTTTGTATTGCCTTTGGCGTATGGCTGGCCGGACTCTTTTGGATACTTACTATTGTTGGAGCACCAATCGGTTTGGGGCTTTGGCAATACGCCAAATTTCTTCTGGCACCATTCAGCAACGAAATGGTTGATGAGTCCGTCACTCAAACAGAACCGAAACCCAATTCACTCTGGAAGCAGTATTCTGCAATTGTCAAAATATGCTATTATCCGTTTGGAGCTATTGGTTTTTGTTTTATGTGTCTCGATATCGTTGCACTGTGCGTTATTATCATTGGCATTCCTATTGCAATGATTCTTTGGAAATCGCTCGGCACCGTACTGAGTCCTGTCGGGAAAGTTTGTATCAGTCGAGACCTGAAAGATCGAATTATGCGCGAAAAAAAGATCGCGGCATACGAAGTATGAGCGGAATAACCCGCCGAATAAATGCCGAATAAATACCGCCGACTTACGCCGGCGGCTCGCCTAATAAACGCCGGCCAAAGGAGACAACCGCTTTCTACGAAAGCGGGCTAAACATCCTGTTTTCTTGGTCACCCATTATGACACCGTAATAACGCGGCGGAAAGTTGTTTCGGATCAATCGGCTTTGACACATAGTCATCCATTCCCACCAAAAGGCATTTTTCACGGTCCCCTGTCATCGCGTGTGCTGTCATTGCGATAATCGGGATACTCTGATTTCTGACCTCAGAATAACCTGAACGGATCGCCTCCGTACACTGGTATCCGTCCATTTCCGGCATCTGGCAATCCATAAGAACAACGTCATAATCGTTTTGCTGCAATTTTTCAATAGCAAGTAATCCATTTTCCGCAGTATCCACCGTGTGCCCCTGTGAATGTAACAGCGCGGTCGCCACCATTATATTGATTTTAACGTCTTCAACCAGCAAAATCTTCATTGGAGGTGGTGCCTCATCAGTTACAATACTGTGGCTGACACTCACAGCAGCGTCGGTTGCCCCGCCATTTTTACCAAACGCTATTTCTAACGTGTTCCAAAGGCGTGCCCGTGATAATGGCTTCGTCAAATAGTTGATTCTGCCGGGCAAGTTAATCGTACTCGGATCGAATTTACTACCAATCGAAAATATTGCAATGTATTCAGTTTGGGAAAAACTCGGTGTTTGCCGCATTTCATCAAGAATATCTTCGATATTTATACCGGGATATTCATAGTCCAGCAGGATAATGTCATAAGGATTTCCTTCTGCTTCGCGGTTTTTGATATTTTGTAGTAATTCTTCTGGCGAACCGGCTTCCTCAATTTTAATTTTGGTTCCAGCGAGCAATAACCGGAGCGACTGCCGGAGTGTCGGATTGACATCAAATACCAAAATCGACCGGTCACTGTGGATCGGCTCTGTTTCCGCCGGTTGTTGCTCGGATATTCCAAGATCACAGGTAAACCAAAAAGTCGAGCCGCTTCCGAGTGTGCTCGAAACATGAATTTCGCCGTTCATAAGATGTACCAAACTCTTACAAATCGACAATCCCAGCCCAGTACCGCCATGTTTACGGGTGCTGGATGAATCGAGTTGCACAAACGGATCAAACAGCGTCAAAACAGCGTCTTTCGGTATTCCGATGCCGGTGTCCGACACACTGACCGCCAAAATGCACCGCTCTCCGCTTTGCTGAGTGGCTGGGTCAAATGTTTTTTCATAATTGATATTATGCGGCAACGAGAAAGTTTCACCCTGTTTTAGCCGCGAGACACGCAGAACAATTTCACCATCCTGCGTGAATTTTACGGCATTTCCGACGAGGTTCATTATTATCTGCCTCAAACGTCCGTCATCTCCCACCAGTATTGGAGGAATGTCATTTTCTACAAAGAGTGATAGATTTAAGCCTTTTTCGTAGATTAACAGCGAGACAGACTCGCATACACCTTCAAAAACCTTACGCAGAGAAAATGGGGAATTTGCCAGTTGTAGTTTTCCTGCTTCGATTTTGGAAAAGTCCAGAACGTCGTTAATCACAGTTAGCAAGGAGTTTCCACTTTGTTCAATGGAGCGAACATATTGACGCTGTAAGTCGGTCAGCGTTGTTTTTGCCAGAAGGTTTGTCAATCCGATCACGCCGTTCATTGGAGTCCGAATTTCATGGCTCATATTTGCCATAAACTCGCCTTTGGCAACATCTGCTTTCTGGGCGAGGACGGATTGTTCCCGGATTGTGTGAATCATGATAACTAGATAGACAGCTCCGACACAAGAAAGAGCGGCGAAGATAAAAGCCGCAACTGTCGTAAGCAACTTATTTCCGCGTATGACACTATCAATTTGTTTTCTTTCTTGCCTTAGAAATTTTTCCATATTTTCAAAAAAATCAACGGCGATGGGAGTCACGCTCCGAAGCGCAATTATTGCCTCTGCATCATTGCCGCCAGCCATTTTTATGTCGGCAGATTCCACCATTTTTCGTCGGTATTCTTGTTCTCCTTCTATCAACCTGTTAAAATTTTCCACATTATTACCGGCATAATCATCCATGTAGTCATTCATCAACTTCTGAAGCTCGCTAAATGTTGCAAGATACTTTTTGTAAAGCTCGCTCTGTTCCTCGATGTTGTCTCGTAAAAGAATGTCTCGACCAATCACGCGGCAAGACCACAACGAGACGATAATAACATGGAGTCGGTCCAACTTATCGACGCTGTCTTTCGCCATAACTTCCGAGCGCAAACCGGTGTACACCAGAGATGATACACCAAAGATGACGACAATTCCCAATGCACAGTAAAAGATAAATAAAGAAGAAAGCCAACCTTTTGATTGGATTGATCGTAAAAGTAATTTCTTAAAACGATTAGTAAAGTTCATTGTTATGGTTGTATTACAAATTGCCAAAAATGTCTCACCTACTTATTCAATTGCAGCGCACCATACTTATCGGCTGGAATTGTATAGTACGATAATAGCTTTCGTTCAGAATGTTTCCTATTTTACCATGCAATCAATATCTTTGCTAGGAACCTGCTAAAATAATTTTTGCGTCGGTTTTCAAGACCGCCCAGAAACTAAGTCCAATAACAAGTTTTGTGAACTTCGGAATTTTTTACCACAGAGGGCACGGAGAACACGGAGAACACGGAGAATACAAGACACTCTGTGAACTCTGTGTCTCTGTGGTGAAAACTTGTTAGCAGACTGCCCAGAAACTAAGAAAGAATAAGGCGCATCTTGAAATTCCGTCCAAAACATCTTCTAAAAAACTGCTATTGACACACTTTTAGGAATGGTTTATACTTCTGCACGTTGTTGGGGGGGACTGCACGATGCGGTCTCGCCTCCCCACTGCGTGGCAGTGGCTTTACAGAAATGGATTTCTATCTGAAGGAGCCGCCGAATTGTCTTTTGATTTGGATGACAACATCAAAGAACGGATTCGTGAGTCGATTGATATCGTCGAACTTGCAGGACAGTATGTCACTTTGAGACGTGCTGGAAGCAATTATGTCGGCAGATGTCCGTGGCACGAAGACTCACGTCCAAGTCTCCAGATCAATCCATCGAGGCAGACGTTCAAATGCTGGGTCTGCGACATCGGAGGAGACGTGTTTTCGTTCATTATGAAGATCGAAAATGTCCCGTTTCGTGAAGCACTCGAACTTCTGGCCGACAAAGCAGGCATTACTCTGCCAAGACAAAAACATGATGTTATTCGATTGAAATCGTCGCCGGCAGCGAAAAAAAGTCATGGCGAAAATGATGGAGCAGCGGAGAATGAACCTGCCCGCGAAATCACGAAACAAGTTTTGTATCAAGCAGCGGACTGGCTCGCTCAGCAATATCACGAGGTTCTGCTCAATTCTGATGAGGCGGTTTTCGCACGGCAATACTTGTCTGGACGTGGAATCGACGATGAATTAATTCGTCAATTTTGTATTGGATATGCGCCTTTAGAACGAGACTGGATTCTCGATAAAATCAAATACGACCCAGTTCGCATAGAAATTTTAGAATTGATTGGTAATCTGATCCAGCGAACTCCCAGTGGTGACAATGATTCTGAGGTGCTTACCAGTAAAACATCGACAGGATACACTGCTCCCAAAACACTTTTATCACCGCGATCAAATTCCTATTTTGATCGTTTTCGAGGACGAGTTCTCTTTCCGATTCGAGACACACAGGACAGAACAGTGGCATTTGGTGGACGCGTGATTCCAAATGCAGCGATGCAAAGTCCTGCGAAATATCTGAATTCACCTGAAACGCCTCTCTTTTCAAAACACCGGATGTTGTATGGACTTGATTTGGCGCGGCACAAAATGAAGGAGACTCGCCGTGCGATCATCATGGAAGGATACACAGACTGCATTATTGCACGAAAATATGGATTCTGCGATTCAGTGGCGGTTTTGGGAACTGCACTTGGCTCTGAACATATTCGTATTTTGAAACGATTTGTCGACAAGATGGTGCTCGTTCTCGATGGCGACGAAGCAGGCCGAAAACGAGCTGCGCAAGTTCTGGAACTTTTTGTGTCCCAGGGAGTCGATGTGAGTATTCTAACACTTCCCAGCGGTCTTGATCCGTGTGATTTTTTGGAGGAACATGGGGCGGATGCTTTT
>JBOFGF010000040.1:0-3341 GCA_051649005.1 Thermoguttaceae bacterium
AATTCGTGCGCTTCGAGCCGGTGCGTCAGCACCGGCATTAAAAATAAAATAAAATAAAATAAAATAAAATCAATAAATGCCGGTGCTAACGCACCGGCTCGAAACCGGATCGAAACCGGCGCGAAGCCGACTCGAAGCGATATTATTGAATGTCGCTCATGTTAATGACCGCGCCACTCTCCGGTTGGCAAATGCGAATGAAAATATACTTGTCCATCGTGTCGCTGATCGGGCGAACGCCGCGATCGGCGAACGCTGCAACAACTATCCCAGGATGGTTCGACGACGGACGTGTATTTTCATGTTTCACACCACCGCCGCGTCCAAGATTTATCCACTTCGCGCTCCAATCAGCCACCGGCGATGAATAACCGCGCCAATCCGACCAATTCCCCTCCCAGCCAGAATCCGCTGTGTTTGAACCTAATACCGAATCAATGTTCACAAGCGAAGACGAATGAGTCACCAACTGTAGATTATTAGTAATGGCATCATTGAACGGATAGCAAAACGCGACTGATCGTTCATCTGGAGCATCGAAGAGTGTTTTCGTAGTCGAAACGTAAGAAATCCAGTCTCCGGCATCGACATTTTCACTCAAAAGAAGCACGTTTGATGCGCCATCAGCGATGTCCATCGAGGTCGTTGTCTTACAAGGAAAAGTGCTTGGTGATGTAGACGTGTCATCATCCTTCGTATATCCTGAAAAATCCATGAAGAGCGAATCTTTCGCTCTGCCGGGTTCAAAGAGATGATTTCCGTCCGGCGTTTCAGCTGTTTTATTAAACACATTCTGATAACCGCCATTGACTACATAGTCAATTTTGGTACTTTTACGGTCTGTGTTAGAGCTTCGGCATTTCATCACCGGCAGAGCAAGAGAATGAACAGCAGCGTTGTTACCGTTGGTACTATCACACGCCTGAATGACATCCCACGCTTTTTGCTGTTCCAAGAGCGGCAAAATCATCCCGACCCATGTGGCGTTGGAAGTATTGATTCCGTTCGTTGTTACATGCTTTCTCATTGGCGGGAAGGCATTACGCTGGTTTTCATAGTTGAGGAGAGCAAGTGCCACGTTGCTTTGATTGCTGATACAAGTGGCACGTCGGCCCGCCTCACGAGCACCCTGCACCGCTGGGAGCAAGAGACCAGCTAACATTCCGATAATCGAAATCACAACTAAAAGCTCCACTAACGTGAAAGCATGTCGTACTCGTTTTGTCATTTTATCGTCCTTTCAAAATAAGGGTTGGTTATTGGTTTGTCGTTAGTGGCAGGGTTTTATTGCTGGAACAATCTCCGCCAGTTCAACTATTATCCATTATGTTTACAAAAAAATCTAGTGGTATTCTGAAAAAAAACGAAAAAATTTAATGTTTTTTTGAGGGACGCATTTCTTCTAATTCTTTTCGGTATAATTCACTTCCTCGACGAGTATATTCCCTGACTTCTTCAGGAGTCATTCCTTCCGTTTCACGACCGATTTTTTCTTGAATTTCCTGTTTCATTTTCAGGACACTGAAACCAGGAATTACCATTGATGGTTTTCTCTCAGTTTTCGTCGTCATTGATGACCTCATAAGGTGTTCGGATTTCGAGAGTTTGATAACCGAGCAATAAATTGACTCCGTTATAACCGCGAATTCGATTGAAATTGACAATATGTTTGAAATTCCAACTGACTAAACAGTCGGCATGGTGAATCGTCGCCAGTGCAATGTGTTTGCAGTCTTCCAAACTCGAACGTCCAACGACCTTTTCGGTAATGTACCTCATCGCCAAACTATCCGATTCTGTTGTTGAGGCAACTCGTTCAATTTGAAATTCTTCAAAGTCGCGGAAGAAACCGCGAATGTGCATTGGTGCTCCTCTTTTCAATTCATTTTCCAGCACATCTGACACAATTGCAATAACTGATCCGCTTCGGACGGCATTCCAAAATGGTTCGGTTTGCCAGTTGAATTCCGCATCGAAATTACCGCCGATGACTGATGTGTCAACGTAAACACGTTTGATTTTTTTGTATGTCATAGTAAAATAAGCCGTGAAACATGCTGAGACAAGCCCAGATATTTTTATCATTATCCATTATATTCACAAAAAAATCTAGTGGTGTTCCCAAAAAAACGAAAAAATTTTTTTCGGAAGAATTCCGGTGCTGACGAACCGGCTCGAAACGCCGATGGCGTTCGTGAACGGGATTTTTCGTAATTGTGGTGTACATAAATCGTTAAACTTGTTAGCGGACAGGTTTTCCGCACGCAAAAAATTTATTTTCTCTTGCTTTTTTTAATAATTTGTTTACAATACAACGAATGTGTTGTAAACAAATGCGTTTGTAAACGCGACTGTGCCATAAAAACAACACGTTTCTACGAAACGTGGCTAAGCATGACAACTTTTTTCACAAAGGAATCAAACCATGAAAACGACAAATTACCGGCTCGCTTTCACTCTTGTTGAGCTTCTGGTCGTCATTGCCATCATCGGCGTTTTGATCGCCCTGCTCCTTCCCGCCGTGCAAGCTGCCCGAGAAGCCGCAAGAAGAATGCAATGCAGTAATGGCATGAAACAGTTTGTATTGGCCATGCATAATTATCATGACACACTGAACGTCTTACCACCTGGATGTATAAATACATCCAGCAGCGGAACCACGCAATTCGGTGTCATTGGTTCGCACATGTTTTTGATGCCATTTATTGAACAAGGATTTCGATATGATGGCTGGGTGGCACAAGGATACCCCGGAGCGCATTCCAATCCACCCGCTGGCACGACTTGGGGCTGGCTGAGTGGATCGATTCCCCCTTTGAGATGTCCTTCGGATTCTAACGGCAACATGTCCAATTATTACAATACCGGAAACTCAGCTCGCCAAAATATTATGACTTGTCGTTACGTTAATAGACCGGTTTAATAATTTATGTACGCTTCGGTTACAAAAATCCCAATCATCAACGCCGTCGGTGCGCTTTGGCGAGCCGCCGGCGTAAGTCGGCGGTTGTTAGGCGAGCCGCCAACGTAAGTTGGCGGGTTTTGTTGTCCCTGAACGCCGTCGGCGTTCAATAATGGTAGAAACGAATGCCCGCAAAAACACACACAACTCCGTCGGAGTTGAATAATGGTCACCGTTATTCAACCCCGAATGGGGTTCTGACGTTTTTGATGTCCGTGTTGCTACCGATATTCAATCCCGACGGGATTGTTGTATTTTTTTGCGACACGTTCCCCCGTGTTTCGGCGAGTACGCCTCACACGGGGCTACCATTATTCAATCCCGCTGGGATTGTTGTGCTTCGAGCCGGTGCGTCAGCACCGGCATTGAATCAACTTTT
>JBOFGF010000041.1:0-2941 GCA_051649005.1 Thermoguttaceae bacterium
TGTGTGAGATCACCGAAGTATCGAGATACAATTTCAGTTTTCGCATCGGTGTTCCCCTCTTTTCGATTGAGATTCCAAAACCTTACTCATGCGAGATACGTTGTTATCAATTCGCATAAAAAGCCGCAGCAGAGCCGCAAGTCCCAAAAATAAAACCATATTCATTAAACAACCGACCAAAATCATGAGAAAAAATGGCATATCCGCGACTTCCGAATATCCACCACAATAAGCGACCAGGAAAATTAGCGGCGTGGCAATCATCACCAGAAAATCTAGTAGTGCCAGAATTTCCAGCAACCAAATGCTCCATAATAAAGATCGATCTTCTTGGCCCAGTGGTTTTTGGTGAATTTTTGTGACCAATCGCTCCCATTCGGCATCGGTGAGTGGTGTCGTCGGAAACAGCATCCCCGGCAATTGATCGGCGCGAATCACGGCACCGAAGTCCGTCACAATTTCCGTTTCTGGCCCGATCTTCATTTTGGCGGCGAGCATCTGAATCGCTTCTCTCGAAAAAGGCCCCTTTTGCGCTCGATTGTTCGCATCAATATAATACCAATGGCCACATTCCGGGTCGATTTTGTATTGGTACGTCATTTGTTGTGGCATCCATTTTGTTCCATTCTGTCATGTCAGTTCGCTGATTGGTTTGGTTTTGTCATCAACATCAGTGATCGGTCGTACTTGCTTCAATCGGGCAAGTTGTTCTTGACGAAACTGCTCCCGATGACGACGTTCCATCCGCTCCATCGACTCATCTAACAAGTGAGGTGGTGTTTTTCTTGTTTTCATAGTTCATCCTCCATACAAGGCGTTGTCGAATGATCCATTTACCATTCGGGAACCTCGAACGGGTTTTTTGTAACGATATTGCTCACCTTTCTACCATTCTGCAACATCTACGATGTTGAGGAAAAACAATTTGTTATTATTGTTTATTTCAAAGTTTAAGTCCATTCACCCGCCGACTTACGTCGGCGGCTCGCCAAACGAAACAAGAGCTTTCTACGCAGTACTTAATTGTTTCGCAAAGCGAAACGTGGCTAAACATCCAACTTCGTGTTTTGCATGGCGATTCGATTGATCGCGTTCAGCATCGCAATTGCACTCGCCTCGATGATGTCGGTCGAAACGCCGTGTCCTCGGAAGATTTCGCCACTCTTGTTGAGTAATACGGCAACTTCTCCCTGTGCGTCCTCCCCGCCAGTCACACTTTGAACGCTGTATTCCGTAATCGAAACATCTGTGCCCGTCAATTCTCGCACCGCCAGAAAAATGCCGTTTACCGGCCCGTCTCCCGCACTCAGATGTTTCGTGACAATGTTGTCTCCGTGTCTTAAAGTGATCGTAATTTCCGGCGTTTGCCCTGTTTTCATTTCGAGATGATATGAAACGAAAGTCCAGTCCGTCGATTCAGGACTGTCCGACGTTTCATGGAGCTGCTGCTCGATTAAAGCCAAAATGTCATCGTCATATATGTTCTTTTTTCGATCTGCCAGTTTTTTGAACTCGCCAAAAACCTTTGTTATTTGCTCCGCATCGAGATCGAAGCCAAGTGTTTTGACCCGATCTGCCAGCGCGGCCCGACCACTGTGTTTACCGAGAACGAGGTCTGTTTTTTGAAAACCGACATCAGTTGGAACCATGATTTCATAAGTCGTCGGGTTTTTTAGCATCCCATCTTGATGAATTCCCGATTCATGAGCAAAGGCATTTTGGCCGACAATCGCTTTGTTTCGCGGCACTTTCAAACCAGTTACACTTGCAACAAGGCGACTGGTCGGAACGAGTCGCTGTGTAATAATTCGTGTTGTTGCATGATATAAGTCGCTTCGAGTTTTCAAAGCCATGACAATTTCTTCCAGTGCTCCGTTTCCTGCCCGCTCACCGAGTCCATTGATAGTACATTCAATTTGACCGGCTCCGGCGCGAACTGCTGCCAAACTGTTTGCGACAGCCATTCCCAGATCATTGTGATTGTGGACGCTGATAACCGCTTTGTCGATATTCGGAACTTTGTTCATCAAAGTCGAAATTCGCTCAAAAGTTTCCTCCGGCATGATATAACCGACGGTGTCTGGTATGTTCACAGTCGTCGCCCCAGCATCAATGACCGCCTCGACAATTTTGCAAAGATGATCCATCTCGGTTCGACTTGCATCTTCTGCGGAAAATTCAATCTCTCCACAAAGATTTCTGGCATATTTGACACCTTCGACAGCCGATTCGATATTTCGCTCCGGCGACATGCGCAGTTTGTACTCACGATGAATCGGACTGGTCGCCAGAAAGACGTGAATTCGTGGTTTTTCGGCGTTTTTGAGAGCTTCGGCCGCGGCATCAATATCTTTCGTGACACATCGGGCGAGACTTGCGACCGAACTTCCTTTGACGATTTTGCCGATTTCTCGCACCGACTCGAAGTCACCTGGAGAAACAATCGCAAATCCAGCCTCAATAATATCGACTCCCAAATCTGCCAGTGCGGTCGCAACTTGCAATTTTTCAGGGAGATTCATACTTGCTCCGGGAGACTGCTCACCGTCTCGCAGCGTTGTATCAAAAATCTTGATTGTTCGCATCGAAAAAAAGAAATGAAGGGAGAATAAACCAATCGAAATTGACTAATTTGCTGTAAAACTCCCCCCATTATACACCGATTTACGAAAACGGCAATATACTAGAAACGTGTAATCGCGGAACAACCGCCGAAAACAACCGCCGCCTGACAACCGCCGACTTACGCCGACGGCTCGCCTAACAACCGCCGACTAACGCCGGCGGCTCGCCTAATAACCGCCGACTAACGCCGGCGGCTCGCCGAAAACGCTCGCCACGAAACATCACGGAATCGAAACCGATTCGCCGCCGTTTCGCGTTCCAATTGCCCGCAAAATAGACGGTGCAACCGTTTCTGAAAGATATCGCACACTGCCAT
>JBOFGF010000042.1:0-11225 GCA_051649005.1 Thermoguttaceae bacterium
ATAAAATACCCAAATACAAAAACATTTCGTGCGATTTTCGCGTCGATGTTCGTGAATTTCGTGGTTAAAATAAGATTTTTCTCTCACAGAGGCGCAGAGGACACGGAGGATTTGTCGTCATTTCTCTGTGTTCTCCGTGTCCCTGTGCGAAAAAAATGAAACCGGAAAAAACATTGCACGGGAATGTTCACCACGAAATACACGAAATTTTTAAAAAGCAGGTATAAAACTTTTGGGCGGGAGCCTTACTCTGAGTTCTTTGTGTCTTTGTTGTGGTTTTGTAAAACATGCAATTTGTCATCGGTGATGGTATACACAACAACGCCTTTCGAGTTCAGTTTTTCGCCGCGTCGGAAACCGACGGGATTCGTTCCTGAAACCAGAGGCGTTCCATGTCCCCGAACACCGGCGGTGTTCAATTATGGTAGAAACGAATTGCCCACAAACACACACAACTCCGTCGGAGTTGAATTATGGTCACCGTTATTGAACCCCGATCTGACGTTTTTGATGTTCGTGTTTCTACCGATATTGAATCCCGACGGGATTCAGGACTTTGAAAACGTGACTTTATTCGCGGAAACATAACGAAAAACCGTCAATACGGTGCTGCGCACCTTCTTTCTAAATACCAAATTTTAAAATTTAGTCGGGTTTCCATGCGTTAAAATCGGATTAATTGGTATTTTGCGCAAAATTATTTTGAAATTGATCTGTTTTTCGCACCAATAACATTGCCTGTTTGCATCGCAGTGATAGAATGAACGAACGAGGGGTTTACTCCCTGTTTTTCAATTTTTCTGAATTTCTATTAAAAAGTCGCCGTGGCCACTTCTGCTGATCTAAATCTGTTGACTGCAAAGTCACTTGCGTCTCTTGCAAAAGAGTTGGGAGTTATTGGATGGCGTCACATGAAAAAAGAAGAACTCGTAAATGTGATTCGTAATAAATCTCGCGGACGCGCTGCAAAAGAAATTGTCCAACAACGTCTCGATGAACGAAATTCGGCTGATACTATTCAGGAAATCGTCTCAGAAAAGGACAAGGAAAAGGGAACATTGAAAAATGTAATTCCACTCAAGTCGTCTCTCAGCAAGCAAAAAAAAGAGTTTATATCACCAGAAGTAACCAAATTGCGGAAAAAAACGAGGCCCGAAGCAAAACCGGGAGCAAAACTGGGAGCTGAAATCAAAGCAAAAGTAAAGGAAAGAAAAAGGGGAAAAATTAAAGGAAAAGAAGGGAACTCGCCTGATCGAAGAAAAGAGAATCCCAAACGGCGGGAAATGACATCCATCATTGGAAAAAGTGCGGATTTTTCATCCAAGTCTGTGACTTTGCCGCAAAAAAGGCATCAGCGCGATGTGAGCACTCGTGGAACAGATGGTCGGAGTGAGCAGCTCGTTCTTCTTGTGCGTGGGTCTTTTTGGCTACAAGCGTTTTGGGAAGTGGAAAGTCGCTCAGTTGAGCGTGCGAAAGTTGCGATGGGGCCATTTTGGCACACGGCAGTTCCTGTTCTTCGACTTTTCCGAATCGAATCGGATGGTTTGGCTTCACCAAAACGAGTTTTTATTCGTGATATTGTCGTGCATGGTGGTGTGAACCACTGGTATTTGGATGTCGCGGACCCTCCGGCCATGTTCCAAGTTGATCTTGGATATCTCTCTCGGGAGCGTAATTTTCATCCGCTTTTATCAAGTAACTCGGTCGAAACACCTTCCCGACAAGTAGTCGATGATGATATTGAACAGCTTGATGGAAATTGGCGAGGTGTCGCCGATGATTTGGATCGTGTTTACAAGTGGAGTGGTGGAAGCTCCCAATCAGAATTGCGGCGAGTTTTCGAAGAACAGCTCGGACGTTCCATGTCCGCACCACTGCTTTCACAATATCGCGCTTCACAACAGGGAATATCGCACATAAAATCGAAACGAAATTTCCTCTTTGATGTCAATGCTGATTTGCTCATACATGGAAAAACTGACCCGAATGTGCAAGTTACAATTCGAAATGAACCCATTGATGTTGCAGAAGATGGCACTTTTTGCGTAAGATTTTCGCTTCCAGAAAAACGCCATATTTTTCCAATGGAAGCAGAAGGCAGTGATAATGTCGAAATGCAGCGAGTTGTTTTGACTGTCGAACGAAACACTCGTGTGCTCGAAACTCTGATTCAGGAGCACACGGAGGAAGACTAATAACTGGAAGAAACGGTGTCAGATTACAGTGTCAGATTACAACGGAATCGGATACAAACTTCCAAATTAGGCATCTGGTCGAAAAAAACACCCATAATAAAATACTTTTTGAAGTACCTGTCAATTTTTCATCCGTTTTCAAAATAGTCCATGCAAGTCTTTCGTGATATTGATTCATTGCCAGATGAGCTTCGTGGTGCTGCTATTAGTATCGGAAAATTTGATGGTGTTCATGCTGGACACGAGTTGATTCTTCAGAGATTGATGCAGAAAGCTCAAATACTTGAAGTTCCGACTCTCGTCTTGACTTTCGATCCTCCTCCGCAGGTTGTATTGCGGCCAGACTTGCCGATAAAACCGATCTGTACTCTTTCTCGAAAACTCGAATTGATCGAACAATTTGGTGTCGATGTCGCCCTGATTTTGACCTCGACTTACGATCTATTGCAACAAACAGCAGAAACATTTTTTATTTCGACATGTAAAAATAGTTTGAAAGCTCGTTGTATTGTGGAAGGACACTCTTTCACGTTTGGTCGAGACCGACAGGGAAAATCAGAATTTATGCGTTCATTGGGATGTCTTGCAGGAATTGATGTCGAAATTGTTGCGCCTGTGCGATTTGATGATGCGCCGGTTTCGAGCAGTCGTATCAGGCGACTAATTCAGTCGGGAGAAGTTGCCATCGCAAATGAAATGATGTCCCAGAAATATCGTCTCACTGGAAAAGTGATTCACGGCGATGCACGCGGACGCACGCTCGGATTTCCGACCGCTAATTTATCCGACATTGAAACCATTCTGCCCAAACCAGGCATTTACGCCACTTATGTTTATATTGACGAAACAATTTATCAAGCAACAACACATATTGGTGGCAATCCAACTTTTCACCAGTTGACACCCAAAATAGAAGTGTTTGTCCACGATTTTGGAGGTGATTTATATGGAAAAACTATTCACGTTGATTTTGTAAAAATGCTCCGCGAAATTGCGTGTTTCGATTCAGTCTCCGATTTAGTGCGACAAATGAATCTGGATGTGGAGCAAACTCGATATGTTCTGCGAACATGAAAAATATCACATGATAAAACGCCGTATTACTCGTGCAATTAAAGTCGGTTCAGTGATGATTGGAGGCGAAAATCCAGTCGTGATACAAAGTATGGCGGCGACCAAAACGGTCGATGTCGGTGCGACGGCGAAAACATGCCAGTATTTGGCCGATTCCGGCGCAGGATTAGTTCGCGTGGCAGTCGATACTGCAAATGATGCCGCCGCTCTGAAAGAAATTAGTGAACGGACGACGGCCAATCTATCTGTCGATTTACAAGAAAATTATCGACTTGCAGAAGTTGTTGCTCCGTTTGTTGACAAAATTCGTTATAATCCTGGACACTTACATCATGTTGAACCCGAAAAAACGTGGCAGGAAAAAGTGCAACAAATCGTTTGCATCGCCGAAAAATATGATTGTGCTCTCCGAATCGGTGTAAACTGTGGAAGTCTCGATCCACATCAAAAAGGAGAGTCTCCCATGCTTCAAAGTGCAATTGAACATGCCGATTTCATCGATTCACTCGGTTTTACTCAATTTTGTGTGTCCCTCAAATCATCCGATCCACACACGGTTATTGCTGTAAATCGCCGTTTTGCAGAATTGCGACCTGAAATTCCACTGCATCTTGGAGTGACCGAGGCAGGACTTCCTCCAGATGGAATTTTGAAATCGCGTTTGGCACTTGAACCGCTGCTGGCAGAAGGAATCGGCGAGACACTCCGCGTTTCACTCACTGTTCAAAATGATCGAAAAATTGAGGAAATCGAGGCGGGGAAATTGATTCTCGATAATGTTACAAATGGCACAGTACTAACGGAAACTGAGTGGCATCGAACTCCACTTGAAATTATCAGCTGTCCCAGCTGTGCGAGAGTTGAAAATGATCGATTTGTTACACTTGCCGAAGAAATTCGAGATGCAACTCGTGCAATATGTCATTTGCCCCTGAAAATTGCAGTGATGGGATGTCGTGTGAATGGTCCAGGCGAGACAGACAATGCCGACTGGGGTGTTTGGTGCGGACCTCATTGTGTCAATCTAAAACGAGGCTCCGAAAGTGTCGGCTCGTTTTCGTATGAAAGTATTATTCCACACCTTATTTGCGAGATAAAAAAACATGCCAATTCGTCGTCTGAATATACTCAACACCGCGAATAAATTCACGTTTTCAAAGTCCTGAAACCCGTCGGGTTTCAATTATGGTAGAAAACGTCGTTCCTCCCTTTTCATTGCTTTTTCGCTTTTCTCACGAAAAGCGAAAAAGCAAACGAGGTGTGGGGGGCATGTCATCTACCATAATTCAACCTCTAACGAGGTTGATGAAAAACTGAACTCGAAAGGCGTTGTTGAGTATAATACTGTTGGTCGTCCTCAAATTGACATTTGGCTCATCTAATAATAAATTTTCAAAAACACAGGCTCCGTATTTTACGGGTTTTTGTGTTTCCTTTTTGGCAATCGGTGAATAAACAGATGTACACAAATACACAAAAGACTCACCTCATCGAGCAAAACGTAATTGCGGCAAATGTTCGCTTGTGAGCGGAGCGGAATCATCGGCAACAAGGGCGAGAGCAAACCATCCTTTTTCGATGCGGCACTGGCCTGTTTTGAGTCCAGCAAACCGTTCGTCCTCCTCCAACAATTTTGGTGAGAGTGGAATTGGACGGCTGACAGGAAAGATTTTTCCGAAAACGGTTCGCAAAACGATTTGAGATCGTGCATCAATCAAGTTTATGACACCATCTCTTTGTAGTACCATTTTGTTGTCTGGTGTCAAAACGGGGCGATATCGAACCTGCACACGAAAATCTTTGAATACTTGTCGCTGTAATTTAAGCGATTCAATCGAAATTGAAATCAGGATTTGTCCATCGACAAAACGGACAACGACCGGATTATATGCGGCAAAAGTGATTGATACATCGTCATTTTCACCTGGTTCGTCAATTTCAGGGCGATTGAATTTTCCAGAGAGTTCTTTTCTAAAATCAGCGACCGTCCCTTTTTTGCCATCTAACTTCAACTTTCCAATCATCGTATTTAGTACCGACTCGTGAATTTTGAAATCGGCAAAAGCTCCTGGCAAAGTTTCCGGCGCAGGTGTGTTTCCACTGAGCGTGTCCTGACTTCGCAGAGCCCAAGAAGTCAAAAGCCAGTGTTCCTCTGTGAGTGCATTTTTCTTTTCCAGAGAAAGATCAAATTCGTTTTGAGAATGGGAGATGAACTCGCTAAATCGTTCATTGAATGCCGAAAAGCGAGTTTCCGCCTCTTTGTCTACTCGAGATTTTACTTGTCGGAATATTTTTTGGCGGGTTTCTTCTTTCGCTCCACTTTCTCGTGCTTCATATTGATTTTTTACAACTCCTCTCACAAGTCCAGAGAGGAGAGGCACACCATCAAATTCCGTTTGAACATTTCGTAATTCGATTCTATTGCTGTCGACACGAACTTCACTCGGAGCGAGAACAAATCCTTCTTCGGTTAATTCAATTCGTTTGCGAGCAGTATAAGTTGCCTGTCCACGATTGAATAATGTGGTGGCAAAAGCGTTTGAACGGGACGATGTGGCAATATCGCCTTTGATATCAAGAGATAAGAGGAGTCGGTTTTCATTCGGCTCAAAATTCATTTCAACATTTGTACTCGTTTGTCTGCGTCCATAGACGGTTTGTCCCTGAATTGTGTCTCGAAATGAGGCACTTTCCGATTCGGAAGTGGGGAGTAAATGGTTTACAAGGATATTTGAGACATAGATTTTAATGTTTGATCCACCATATAAATCGAGAGTCATTCCGCCGAGTTGGCGAAAAGCGGGAGTGGGTGAAAATGAAAGTCGTGTGGCAGAACGAAACAGTGACTGCATGTCACTCATTCCGCCAAATGCCTCATATTGTTCGACATCACGGAGGAGCGTTTTGGGTGGAACCGTGTCCGCCGTCCACCGCAGAAGCTCTGTTTTCCAATCGGCAATGACTGGATGATTCAAGTAATTTAGTTGTGATTCTGTCATTTCTTGGTCGTTTAGTCTCGCCAAAATGACATTTGCCCGATCACTGAACGAAACGAGCATCGAAACAGGAATCGTCGAAATAAGAGTTGAAACACGGCGATTTAATTGTGGAATCCTCTTTTCACATGCTTCGAGTTCCGTCAAAAAAGATGTCGTGTCGAGATATTCACACCACATCAACCCGAACTCGTACAATTCCTGTTTGTTGTTGGGCCTGTGATTTGTGCTGGACGATGCTATTCCTTTTTCGAGGAAAAAATTTTCGACAATTTGCGTTTTTTCACGAAGTCGCTGAACATCTTCTTGTCCCTTTGAAAAATGGCGAGCCAAAGAAAGGGAGGGGGAGGACGATGTGAGCAATGCACATCTCCAAAGCAAAATACGACGCTCCAGTGCCAACTGTAACTCTTCCAATGCAGTCGCACTTGGAACGTAATTTGCTGGATCGTCTCGTTTTGCCTCGTCTGAATCGGATTTGAGTGACGGATTCCAGTGCCGCCTGAAAGAAGCCAGTGCGATTGTGAATCGCTCCAATTGTCGCAGTGATCTAGTTACTTCCTCAAAATTTTCTTCTTCGTAAAACTGTATTAACTCGACTACTGTTTGAAGGACATCATCACTCCAGTTTTTTAGTGACTCGGTCTCTGGTGCATTACTAGACGAGAGATGCTGAATTGTTTCTACCAAGATTGCAGGATAATAATCGCTCTCTTTGAACGACTTTGTTGCTGGCACATCACCAGTTATTTGATTGTCTTGCATGGCGACCGAGATGGTCGAAATCGGCACAGAAGAAACTCTCTCCGAAGTAGTCTCAGAAGTTGTAACATTTTCGGCGAATGAGAACGAAGACATTTCTCCCAAAACCAAAAATGAAGCTGCAAAAAAAAGTGCGAGAGGGCAATAAAATTCAGCATATTTTCTTCTGACTGAACTCAAATTTATTTGCAGGGGAATCATTTTCGCCTCACATTGCCTTTTTCAGCAGGGTGTATTGCCTCTGAAAACCATCAAAAAGTGTACAAACACAATTATATTTTCGGCGTTTATTCCCATCAGATTGAATGTTTTTGTGATAAATCGGGTGAATAAAAAGAATCGGATGGATAAAAAAGACGAGATGGTTTCCAATAAAGAAAAAGTATTTATATTGCAAAACACTAAAAAAATATTTTGGGATTTAGTGAGTTGGACATTTCAGTGAACCGGATATATCCGTGTTCTGATATTACACAGGCAGACCACCAACAAGTTTAGTGATTTTGATAAAATTGTCAAAATCACAGCCGGAAAGGAGCGACCATCGGGAGCGCATTGACGGTTTATTTTTCGCACTGCGCCTCCGTGAGAGAAAAAAATTCCCACCATTCAATAGAAGCCGGAAAGGAGGTGCGAAGCACCGCATTGACGGTTTGTACAACTTTGCAGTATTATATTGGCACTTCCCGAATCCCATCGGGATTCAATATCGGTGACCATTATTCAACTCCGACGGAGTTGTCTTGTGTGTTTTTGTGGGCAATTCATTTCGACCCGTTTTCATAAAATTTGTCCGTGTTCTGACATTACACTGGATGTAACAGGTAAAAACACCTTGTCACAACCGGTCAAATCGAGTATAATTGTGGCTGGTTCACTTATACTGTGAACTGCCATAAAACTGATGTTTTTTACAAATCATTTTGCCCCATTTTCCACATGTACTGGACCAAAACGCTAATTCCCACGATGAAAGAAACCCCAGATGGGGCCGAAATTCCTTCCCATATTCTCATGTTGCGAGCTGGTCTGATCGCACAGGTCATGGCTGGTGCATATTCATACTTGCCACTCGGACTCAGGTCTCTTCAAAAAGCGACTCAGATTGTGCGAGAAGAAATGAATCGCGCAGGAGCAGTTGAACTCCTCATGTCTGCTCTCTGTCCGATTTCGTTGTATGAGCAAACCAAACGTGTTGATGCGTTCGGAGATGTTCTCATAAAAGCAAATTTACCGCGCGGTGGCAAAAAAATCCCCGTCGTTTTTTGTCCGACTCACGAAGAAATTGTGACCGATCTTGTTTCGCGGTTCGTTTCGAGTTATCGACAACTTCCAATCACTCTTTATCAAATTCAGACGAAATTTCGAAATGAAGAACGTCCCAGATTCGGTGTTTTGCGGACAAGTGAGTTCATAATGAAGGACGCTTATAGTTTTCACACAGAAATTGAATCGCTGAATTCAACATACAAAGCAATGTATGCAGCTTATTGTAACATTTTCAAGCGATGTGGACTCCCGTATTTGCCGGTCGAAGCCGAGTCGGGCCCGATTGGCGGAGATGCGTCGCACGAATTTATGATTCCTTCGCCAAATGGAGAAGACAAAATTGTTCATTGCAAAGCATGTGGATATGCGGCAAATACCGAAAAAGCTGAAATTGGAGCTGCTGGAAATGGGGCCGGAGCAATTGCATCAGATGAAATCAAAACTGTAATGAAGGAAGTGGCGATTTTGGACACTCCCGGAGTCCATACTATCGAGCAGGTTTGCAAGTTTTTGAAGGCGAAACCCACGAAGCTGATTAAAACGCTCATTTATGTCGCTGACGGCAAACCAATTGCCGTTTTAGTGCGGGGCGACCATGATGTCAATGAAAATAAGCTCAGAAATACATTACAAGTGTCGAAACTTGAATTGGCCGATTCTGAAACAATCGAACGAGTCACTGGTGCTCCGGTCGGTTTTGCTGGGCCGGTCGGAATGAAGGAAAAAATTACGATTTTGTCCGATCCCTCTGTTTTGGAGTGTGTGAATGTCATTGTCGGTGCAAATCAGAATGAAAAGCACTGTGTGAACGTGAATCCGGTGCGTGATTTTCAGCCGGACCGAGTTGCCGACATTCGGAATGCGACAGAAGGCGATCCATGTCCACGTTGTAGTTCCACGCTTTCAATTCAGTCTGCCATCGAAGTGGGGCATGTTTTCAAACTTGGTACGAAATACTCAGATGCACTAAATGCGAAATTTTTGGATGCCAATGAGACGCAGCACACGATAATCATGGGATGTTATGGAATCGGAGTCAATCGCATAATTGCCGGTCTCGTCGAAACGTCGTATGACGAATCAGGCATTATTTTTCCGGTTAATTTGGCACCATATCAAGTCGTAATATGTCCGATGAAAGTGTCGGATGAAGCGACGATGTCATTGGCAAAATCGTTGCACGACAGTCTTGAATTGGCGGGAGTCGATTGTATTGTGGATGACCGCGATCAGCGGGCCGGCGTGAAATTCAAAGATGCCGATCTGATTGGTTTTCCACTCCGAGTCGTCATCGGAGAAAAAGGACTTGCCGAGAATAAGCTGGAAATTAAGTGGCGATGGGACAAGGAATCGAGTTTTATTCCGGTCGAAAATGCCACTGAATCACTTGCCGCGATTCTTGCAGAAGAACGCAAAACATCAAAACGATTCCGTGAAAAGAAAGCCTATTTGGAGACAAAATAGACTAATGAATTAGGTATTAGATTAGACAGAAAACGACACAAAATTGGATGTTTAGTCAGTTTTCTACGAATGTTCGGCGAGCCGCCGGTGCATTTCGAGCCGGTGCGTGAGCACCGGCATTGAATCAGCTTTTTACGCCAAAATTGCATCCAGTCCGATAACAAGTTTTCTATTTTGTTGAAATTGACGAAATAGGAGCCGGAAAGGAGCGACCAAAGGGAGCGTATTGACGGTTTTTGTTATCTAACCGTTTTCGCAAAACTAAACTTGTTAGTGGACTGAAATGGCATCGCAAAAGCAAATTGCCGTCTTGCAATTTCTCGTCATTTCTGGTAAAATACATCCATGAAACGAGTCCGCACGACAACCGAAGCCGAAAAGCAAGACGACAAGCCCGGCAATATCTTCGACACGTTCTTCAAGAACATGTTCAGTCGCGCCTTCCTGTTCGCCGATTTCGTGCAAAATTATGTCAATCCGCATTTCATTGAGCAGATCGAAATCACGAAAATCAAGTCCGTTCCGACGCACCTGTTCGGCAAGGAAAATGACGAGCGAATCGTCGATTTGGTGTTCGAGTGTCCGCTCAAACACGGCGATGGCTCGCTGCTGGCGGTCGTTGTTTTCGAGCACCAGACGGGAAGTTTGCGAGAAATTCCGCTCAAACTTTTGAAATATATCAGTGCGATTTGGGACAAAGAAAAGAAGGCGAAAAAGCGTCTTTCCGTGCCGTATTTCATTGTTTTGAGAACCGGAAAGAGACCGCATCGAAAGCCGTTTCCGCAACTGGCGGATTATTTTCCGAAGGATAAAACGGGCAAAACATTTGGCACTGTGCCGCTGATCGAGTATGATGTTGTCGATCTTCCGGCGTGGGATTTCACGAAGCTGGTCGGCAAACCGGAATTGCGACTCGTGCTGGGAATGCTGAAAAAGATGAGTGAGGGAGTGCTGGACGATTTTCCGGAGGCGTGTTTGCCGATTCGGGAATTTCGGACTTTGGAGGAGCAGACGGATTGGTTTCGAGACATTTTGCCGTTTGTGGCGAAGGTTTTTGCGGCGCACCGGCGGAGATTAGAAATTGAAACATTAAACAAGACGGCTAAAACAGTTTTTGACGAAAGGAACGATAACATGATGCTGACAGTTTTTGAAGAAGCGGAAGCAAGAGGGCGAGTTGAAGGCAGAGCAGAAGGCAAAGCAGAGGGCGAAGCACGAGGCAAAGCAGAAGGCGAAGCACGAGGGCGTGCAGAAGGCGAAATTCGCGGGTTTCTCAAAGCGAAATTTGGCTCCGTGCCAGCCCGCATCAACGAGCGACTCTTGAAGATCGCCGATGTCGTGGTTTTGCAATCGCTCGCCGTGACCGCAGAAGAATGCCAGTCGATCAAAGAATTCGAGGCAGCACTCGACTGAACAATGCTTCGCACAATGCGTGACCGATTTCGTGTAAAATTATGTCTTCCTC